>NZ_JCBDGH010000030.1:0-306079 GCF_059833955.1 Vibrio sp. R15-SG3-ISO1A | reverse complement strand
TGCGTAACTTTCACGTCGTTGGGCGTTGTTAGCGCATGGCGCTCGTTGTTAAATAGAACGGAGAAAGCAGTTCTTCGTTCTATCCCTGCTGTTTCTATTCGTACTTTTGCGAAAGCCAGTTTACATCTGCACCTTAAAATACTGCAATTGCGCTGATAAATGATCGGTAGTTTCGGCCATGTGTTGATTACCTTTGATCACATTGCGGTGGCAGACACCTCTCCTCTCTTAATAGACGCGTTCATAACGCTGGACTCTGGTGCATGAGTCAGTAGCCAACGCATGGCGAGGGTCGCTCCTCCCATGGTGATTGCAGCGAGTAAGAACCCCAGTTCGATCCACTGGGCATGACTGAGCAAAGCGATCAGCACATAGCTCATACTCTGGGTTAGAGTGGCAAACATTTGCAAAGCACCGTCGGCGCGGCCTCGTTGATGGATGGCGATGGTGTGGTGCATCCAATTCGTTCGCGCGATGCGATTTAATGCGTTAAAAAGGCCAAATAACAAGGTGAAGACAAGCAGGGTCGCCGGGCTTAATGAGATGCTCATCCCCAGTACCATCAGACTACTGAGCGACATGGCAAGCAGGATGGTACGGGGTAAGGCGCTACGGGTCAGTAATTTGTGTACGATGAGTCCGGTGAGCAGCGAGCCAATCCCAAACGCCATGTTGTAGCCCGCGAGCCAGTGCCCAGCAATGTGCTGCTGTGCAAACCAGATCGGCACCAACTTTCCCAAGTAAGTCAAAATGGGGTAGGAGAGAGAAGAGAGCATCAAGAAGGCGTAAAAGCGTGGTTCAGAAAGCACAATGGAGCGGCTTTCGACCAGTTGTTGCCAAAAGCGTACTTTACGTTCGGCGCGTAACGCTTGTCGATAAGGTGTCACCAGGTAACTGATACCCGCCAATGTGGATGCCAACATGGCAAAAGTTGAGAATTCGACAATTCCCCATTGCTCGAGGAGCACAATACCTAACGCGCCAGCACCTAGCGTGGTGCCTTGCATTATGATCTCTTGTTGTCCTGAAATTGCGGCGTACTCATGGTGATCATAATTTTCTTGGGTAAACGCATTGTTGGTAGACCAAGCCAGATTGCTCGAGACCCAAAACACCAGTTGCGCGAGTGCCAATAGCCATGGGGATTGTATGCCGTGGTATGACAGGATCATCACCAGCGCGGCGCAGATGGCTTGCACCCATTGGACCATCACTAAGATTGTTTTACGTGAATGGCGGTCAATCAAGGTTGAAAAGAAGGGCGTTAAGAAAAATGAGAGACCAGTACAAGTGAGTGCCACTAAGGCGATAAAGGTGCCCATATTGTCCGATTGCAACATGAGCCAAGGCAGAGCCATCATAAATAGCCCAGAAGAAATGCCATCAAAAAAGCGTCCGGTTAGGTAGGGAGTGGTCTTATTGCGTCCGAGTAATGTCATTGTGGTGTTCCTTTCTGTGTACCAATATTGATCAGTTGCTGCTACTCTAAAACCTCAAGTTAACTTTAGGTAAAGCGTTATTTTTCATTTGAGTCGATAACGTTCGAGTGAATTAAGGAGTCAAGATGGAACTGACGGTCGGAGAGGTCGCTAAACGTTCAGGTGTTGCGGTGTCGGCGTTACATTTTTATGAACAGAAAGGGCTTATCTTCAGTTGGCGTAACGCTGGGAACCAGCGCCGATATCATCGAAGTGTGCTGCGACGAGTCGCCATCATTAAAGCCGCTCAACAAGTTGGACTGACGTTGGAGGAGATCGCGGCATCGTTTGCCCACCTTCCACACCACCAAGCGCCCAATCGGCAAGAATGGCAAGTGATGGCGTCAGGGTGGCATCAACTGCTTGAACACCGCATCTTGCAGATGAAAGCGCTGCAACAGGACTTAGGTGGGTGTATTGGTTGTGGCTGTTTGTCGATGGAGAGTTGCGCTATTTACAACCCAAGTGACATTCGAGCGCAAGCATCGCCGAGTGAAACGCGGCTGACCGATCCTGAAAACTGGTCACCTGTGTTAGATGACGAGCGCTAAAGGCGGACAATTCCCACCATTTGGTCACACAAATAAGCGTTTTCTACGATTCATTGGTGTGATTTTTTCTTCTTTTTGCTCGGCAATGTTTGTGTTTTAAAACACTGTCTCATTCTGATTGAGTTCACAATTCTAGTGCTTTGCCACAATTTTTATTGAATCAAGGATTGCGTTAGCCGCTCATGAGCGGTATTCTACGACCACATCATATAATCATACAATATTGCATTTGGGAGTCTAAAATGACTAAACCTGTAATTGGTTTCATCGGTCTTGGCCTTATGGGCGGCAACATGGTTGAGAATCTACAAAACCGTGGCTACGAAGTTAACGTTATGGATCTTAACAAAGACGCAGTCGCTGCTGTTCTTGCTCGTGGCAACGCCTCTGAAGCGACGTCTGGTAAAGAACTGGCTGAGAAAAGTGACATCGTAATGCTATGTCTGACGACTTCTGAAGTGGTTGAGAAAGTGGTTTACGGTGAAGCGGGTATCCTAGCGGGTATGTCTGAAGGCAAAACGCTCATCGACTTTGGTACTTCTATCCCAGCTTCGACTAAGAAGATTGGTGCTGACCTTGCTGAGAAAGGCGCGGGTATGATTGACGCACCTCTAGGTCGTACACCTGCACACGCGAAAGATGGTCTTTTGAACATCATGGCAGCAGGCGATATCGAAACATTCAACAAAGTGAAGCCTGTTCTTGACGAGCAAGGCGAAAACGTCTTCTACCTAGGCGCACTAGGTTCAGGTCACGTGACTAAGCTTGTGAACAACTTCATGGGTATGACAACGGTTGCGACAATGTCTCAAGCATTCGCTGTTGCTAAGCTTGCAGGCGTAGACGGCCAACAACTGTTTGACATCATGTCAGCAGGTCCATCTAACTCACCATTCATGCAGTTCTGTAAGTTCTACGCTGTAGATGGCGAAGAAAAACTAGGTTTCTCTGTTGCTAACGCTAACAAAGACCTTGGTTACTTCCTTGCGCTGTGTGAAGAGCTAGGTACTGAGTCTCTAATCGCTCAAGGTACTTCTACAAGCCTACAAGCGGCTGTAGACGCTGGTCTAGGTCAAAACGACGTACCGGTTATCTTTGACTACTTCACTCAACTGAAGAAGTAATCAATGATGATGTGAAAATAGCGGCCAATGGCCGCTGTTTTTGTTTATACATCGCTTGGACATGTCAACGCCAGTTAGCAGAGATAAGCAGTTCACCCAGAGATAAGGCGAATGTCAGCAGCAGGGGCAGAGTGATCAAACTGAAGAAGTTACCAAACAGCACCATCGACGCCACTTTCGTCGGCTCAACTCCAAACCGTTCGGCAAACAGGTAGTTCATTACCGCCGGTGGTAACATGGTAAACAGCACCATCATTTGCAGCTCCAAAGTCGGCAGCGGCACAAACCAATAGATGACGGCAAACGCCACTGCACCCGTCGACAAGGATTGCAGCGTGCACAGCACACCGATACGAAATCCACTCAAACGCATATGACACATTTGCGCCCCTAAAGAGAGCAGCATTACGGGTACCGCGGCTTGACCGAGTAACACCGTCGCTTCATACAAAGGGGACCACACACCAATCCCACTTAGGTTGAGAAAAAGCGCTGCGCTGGCCGCCAGAAAAATCGGCATTTTGACCACTTGTTTGATTGGGTTGCCTTCACTCAGCAGCGCTAAGCCGATACTGATGTGCAAGCAGGCGGAGACCACGAACAGCAGAACCGCAGGCGCCAGCGCCGTCTCACCAAACGTATAGGTAAAAAGAGGGATCGCCAAGTTACCGCTGTTGCGAAACATATGTGGCGGCGCCCAGGCTTTAAAGCGCAGTTTACTGATGGCGCAAATTGGGATCATCAATAGCCCGGGTAATAAAACTGAAATGAGTGACGCACTCAAAAGGGGCAACTGGTTGGTATCGAGAGGCATCGCCACCAAAGAAGAGAACACCAACGCGGGGGTGAAAGCGTCCATGTTGATGCGGTTGATCGGTTTGAAGTCTGGTTTTAACCAACGCCCGACACAAAACCCAATCAATACCAACGCAAAGACGGGGAAAAGAATGCCAACAACCTGCTCGACCATAGCTTTCCTTGCACTGAGTTAACGGCCTCGTTAACTGAAAAAAACAAAACAATGTTTCTACGTTAACCCATCTTGAGGGTGAAACCTAGAGCAGGTTAGGCTTGTTTGCTGTCTTTGAAGATGCGATCAAAATATTCCAATGGCGCGACTTTGGTATTGGCGCGTCGCTGCCATTTGCTGTCGTTGGCCACTAACCAACGTTGCTCTGCATGGGCCAATATCGCTTGGCTGACACGCGCCTCCCGCAATTCGTGCTCCATCACATACTGCGTCACTTCTGTATTCTCTAGGCCACTGCGTATATCACTGACCGCTGCGCAGCCAATAATACCAATGTCAGCACTGAACTGAGCGAAAAAGTCGGCGACTTTATCATCCACCACATCGCGATCATTGCTGCGAATGCGCCCGCCTGGGATCCAGGTTTCCACCTCTTCAAACTGGGAGAGAATATGCGCCGCCTCAAAGTTGTTGGTCACCACACGTAGCTCGTGGTGATGCCCAAGCTGCTCTGCAATCGCGGTGATGGTTGTGCCGATACCCAAAAACAGAGTGCAACCATTGGGAATATGCTGCACGACGCGCTCGGCAATGGCGTGTTTGTCCTTGGCATTCGTCATGCGTCGTGAGGTGTAACTACGGTTGCTCAGTGTGGCAGGTAAGCTGACACCGCCGTGGTGACGACGGGTCAAGCCTAGGTTGCACAGTTCGTTGATGTCACGGCGGATGGTTTGTGTCGTGACATCAAACTGCTGAGCCAATTCATCAATCGAACAATATTCCTGTTGATGAATGCGCTCAATGATCGCGTGTTGGCGGAGTGAAAGATTATCCATGAATAGCGTGGCGTTCGGCACCAGTGTGAGTTTCGTTACGCTGAGTATAACGCTGAGGCACGTCGGTGATCATCATATCGACGCCCCATAAGCGATGTGGCTCAACTAATTCAGGAAAGTTGGGGGTGTAGCAGTAGAGTTGATAACCCATCTGCTTAATCGCTGTGGCTTGCGCCTGTGTCAAAAAGCGGTAGTCGCAGTGCACGCTGTAGGCATCAATTTGAGTCAGGACCGACGCCGCGTCATAGGGAATGCTTTGCCACAATTGCCCGCGGCGCACATCGGGTAAATACTGTTTGATGCATTGCAAGGCATGGGTGCTAAAGCTCGAAAAGAGCAGGGTCTGAGGGTCAATATCCATCTCATTGATCACCTCAGCGACGTGATGGCACAGGCGATCAATGTCCGCGTGAGGGTAGAGTTTGAGCTCAATGTTGAGGTTGACGTTGGCCGCTTGGGTCAAGGCCAATGTTTCCGCTAAGGTAGGGATTGGTTCCCCTTCAAACTCATCAGAAAACCACAACCCGGCGTCGAGTTGTTTCAGTTGCTGTAACGTCAACTCACTCACTTTACCTTTGCTGTTGGTACAGCGGTTCACCGTGTGGTCATGAATCACCATGGGCACATCATCGGCGCTCAGCTGGACGTCGATTTCTATCCACTGGCAGCCCAATTCAACGGCACGCTGAAACGCGACGAGTGTGTTTTCTGGCGCAAGACTAGAGAGGCCACGATGGGCCATGGTTGGGATAAGGGTAGGGAGTGTTGTCATTGTTATTCACTGTCTATGTTCATTTTGTTTCAAACGAACTCTGTCATCTTCATGTGACCGTTTGATGACGCCCCAAATAGGCATTCAACCGAAAGTTAAGTTTCATTTATGTTCATTTAAGTGTCATCTCAGCGTAACTTTCGCTAATTAATGTTCACTTGAATTCTGAAGCAGCGAATGTGAAAGAGAAGTGAACATCCGCTGAGGTTTAACCACACTAGGACTTTACGCAAGTAAGACTCACATAAGGGAACCATTATGTCTATCAAACACCTGACCGGTTTGGCCGTCACCGCAGCACTACTGAGTGCGCAAGCTCAAGCGAAAACAGAAGTGGAATGGTGGCACGCCATGGGTGGTGCGCTAGGTAAAAAAGTCAATGAAATAGCAGCGGATTTTAATGCCAGTCAAGATGACTACGAAATCAAACCTGTATACAAAGGCTCATACGCAGAAACCATGACAGGTGCGATCGCGGCATTTCGTGCGAAAGAGCAGCCAGCCATTGTGCAGGTTTTTGAAGTCGGCACGGCAACCATGATGGGTGCCAAGCAGGCCATCTACCCGGTTTACCAGTTGATGGAAGACACCAAAGAGCCGTTTGATCCAGACAACTACCTCTCCGCTGTGACGGGTTACTATACCACCAGTGAAGGCCAAATGTTGTCGATGCCATTCAACAGTTCAACGCCTGTGCTGTACTACAACAAAGGGATGTTTGAAAAAGCGGGCATTACAGAAGCACCGAAAACCTGGCAAGAGATGGAAATCGTCTCACGCAAGCTGATCGAGTCGGGCGCTAAGTGCGGCTTTAGCACCACTTGGCAATCTTGGACGCAAATTGAAAACTTCGGTGCTCGCAATAATGTCCCTGTCGCTAACAACAGCAATGGTTTTGACGGACTCGATACCCAGTTCAAGTTCAATGAATCGGCGTTTGTGAAGCACATTGAGAAAATGGGCGAGTGGTCAAAAGAAGGGATCTTTAAGTACGGCGGTCGTCAATCCGATGGTATGCCACTGTTCTACACCCAAGAGTGTGCGATGACCATGGGCTCGTCGGCGGGGCTAGCGGGCATTAAAGAGAACATGAAAGGCATTGACGTCGGTGTAGCGCAGCTGCCGTATGACGCGGAACTGGTCGACAAACCGCAAAACACCATTATCGGCGGAGCCTCGCTTTGGGTACTGCGTGGTCACTCTGATGAAGAGTACAAAGGGGTAGCGAAGTTCTTCTCGTATCTCTCTAGCCCTGAAGTTCAAGCCGATTGGCACCAGTTTACCGGTTACCTACCGATCACTAAGGCTGCCTATGAGTTGACCAAGAGCCAAGGCTTCTATGAGGCGAACCCAGGCACTGACACCGCTGTCGTACAGATGACGTCGGTTGAGCCAACGGTCAACTCCAAAGGCATTCGCTTTGGTAACTTCTTGCAAACGCGCGATATCATCAACGAAGAGTTAGAGGCCGTTTGGTCTGGTAAAGCGACGGCGAAAACAGCATTGAACAATGCGGTAAGCCGTGGTGATGAGCAATTGCGCCGCTTTGAGCGCACGCAAAAGTAACACCCTCGTTTGGCGGAGCAAATGTGCTCCGCCTTTTTCTATCTGGATTATCTATGTCATCGCCTGTTATTTTTAAACATAAATGGCTGCCCATTGCGCTGATCGCCCCGCAACTGGTGATCACCCTGGTCTTTTTTATCTGGCCGGCTGGGCAAGCGATTTTTCAATCATCTCAACTGGAAGATGCGTTTGGGATGAGCCGTGAGTTTGTTGGCTTGGAAAACTTCGAAAAGCTGCTTCACGATCCGTATTATCTCGATTCGTTATTCACGACGCTGCAATTTAGTCTCAGCGTAGCGGTGCTAGCGCTGGTCAGTGCGTTGGTGTTGTCGGCGTTTGCCGAGCATATCGTTCGTGGCAGTACCTTCTATCGTACCTTTCTGATCTGGCCGTATGCCGTTGCGCCTGTGGTGGCGGGCTCTTTGTGGCTGTTTCTCTTTGACCCAACGATTGGCGTGGCCAGCCAACTCCTCCAGTGGATAGGGGTTGATTGGAACCCGACACTCAATGGCTCCCACGCGATGTGGATGGTGATCATCACCTCAACGTGGAAACAGATCAGCTATAACTTTTTGTTCTTCTTAGCGGCGTTGCAGTCCGTCCCCCGTTCATTAATTGAAGCAGCGGCCATCGATGGCAGTGGGCCGGTAAAGCGTTTTCTCACCATCAGCTTCCCGTTGATTTCGCCTACGAGTTTCTTCTTATTGGTCGTTAACTTTGTCTATGCCTTTTTCGACACCTTCGCCATCATCCATGCGATGACGCAAGGCGGGCCGAGCAACAGCACTTCCACGTTGGTGTACAAAGTCTACAACGATGGATTTATTGGTTTGGACTTAGGATCGTCGGCTGCGCAGTCGGTGGTGTTAATGGTGTTGGTCGCGACGTTAACCGTGTTCCAATTTAAGTACGTTGAGAAGAAGGTGGCTTACTGATGGTAGAACGCAGACCCTTATTCACTCTATTTTGCCACTTTGTGTTGGTGGCTGGCATCGTCTCGATTGCACTACCAGTCTGGATTGCGCTGGTGGCGACCACCCATGAAAACACCGCCTTTGCGACAGGAACGCCACTTTGGTTTGGCGACCTCGGTTTCAGTGTGTTTAACGAACTACTGAGTAATGCAAGCCAAGTCAATAATACAGCACTGCCGATTACCGGTATGTTATTGAATTCCCTCGTGATGGCACTGTGCATCACCTTTGGTAAACTGACCATTTCGATTTTGTCGGCCTATGCGGTGGTCTTTTTTCGCTTTCCGGGCCGCATGTTGGCGTTTTGGATGATCTTCTTCACCTTAATGCTGCCAGTGGAAGTGCGCATTATGCCGACCTTTGAGGTGGTCACTAACCTCAACATGCTCAATTCGTTTTATGGCTTAACCATCCCACTGATCGCCAGTGCGACGGCGACCTTTTTATTCCGCCAGTTCTTTATGACGGTGCCAAGTGAGTTGGTGGAGGCGGCGCGCATTGATGGCGCAGGACCGATTAAGTTTTTCTTTGACATATTACTGCCGCTCTCTCGCACCAACATCGCGGCGCTGTTTGTCATCACCTTTATTTACGGCTGGAACCAATACTTATGGCCGTTACTGATCACCACCGACATCGAGTACTACACCATAGTGATGGGCATCAAGCAGATGCTGGGTGTTGTCGATGGGGTCATTGAATGGAACAAAATTATGGCCACGACCATTATTGCCATGTTGCCACCGGTCATTGTGGTGCTGGCGATGCAAAAAGCGTTTGTCAAAGGTCTGGTTGATTCGGAGAAATAATTCATGTCTACACTTACTCTCAATAACGTAGCGAAATGCTACCCGAACGGATACCAAGCGATTCATGGTGTCGATTTGACCATTCACGATGGCGAAATGGTGGTCTTAGTGGGGCCAAGTGGCTGTGGTAAATCGACGTTACTGCGTATGATTGCCGGCCTGGAAGCGATCAGCTCTGGGGAGCTGTCTATCGATGACACCATCGTCAATGCGCTCGAGCCGAGTGAGCGAGATATCGCGATGGTGTTTCAAAATTATGCCTTGTATCCACATATGACGGTCTACAACAACATGGCTTATGGGCTACGCAACCGAAAAACACCGAAGGCAGAGATTGACGCTTTGGTGAATGAGGCCGCTAAAATGCTCGAGTTGGATCACTTACTGGATCGCAAACCGGATCAACTCTCTGGAGGGCAAAGACAGCGCGTGGCGATGGGGCGAGCGATTGTTCGCAAACCTAAGGTCTTTTTGTTTGATGAGCCCTTGTCGAACCTCGATGCCAAGCTGCGCGTACAGATGAGATTGGAGATCAAAAAGCTGCAACGCCGTCTCGCGACCACATCGATTTATGTCACCCACGATCAAGTCGAAGCCATGACCTTGGCCGACAAGCTAGTGGTATTGAACAAAGGGAACGTGGAGCAGGTGGGTACACCCCTTGATATCTACGACTACCCGGCTTCTCTTTTTGTCGCGACTTTTATTGGTTCTCCCTCCATGAATATTCTTGATGCGAGTGTAACCATTGATGGTATTGAATTGGCTCAGGCGCTCTATCCGCTAGAGACCGCATCGCTGAATCTGGGCGATATTAAGCTTGGGCTCAGACCGGAGCACCTGCAGCTGTGCGATGATAACTCGTGGTTCCACGTTGAAGTCGAGTTGATCGAAGCGCTGGGCGCTGACCTCTTGCTCTACTGTAAAACGCTCGACGAAGAGGCGCAGCGTTTGGTGGTGCGGGTTGAAGGTCATAGCAAAATCGCCATCGGTGATAGCTTTGGTGTCGACATCAAACCCGAGCATCTGCATCTTTTTGATGCCAACACCTCGAAGCGCATTTCACTGACCGAAGGCCGCCATCAAGAGGTGGTGAATGCCTGATTCGTTGCTTAGCGCTAATCACGCGTCGCTCGCGTCTATCACCTGGTTACTCACCGATGTCGACGACACGTTAACCTGGAAAGGACAACTGCCTGCGCAAACGCTGAATGCGTTAACGCTGCTGCGTGATGTCGGCGTGAAAGTGGTGGGTGTCACGGGTGCTTGCGCTGGATGGTGCGATCAAATGGCCAAACTCTGGCCGCTCGATGGTGTGATTGGTGAAAACGGCGCGTTTTGGATGCGCCGCAGCGAGAGTGGGTTCATCACCCACACGCTTACGCCTTTGGATGAGATGAAGCGCCAGCAGAGAGCGTTAATTGAGCGTATTGCCGAGCGGCTGCGTGACTACCCAGACGTAACGTTTGCCAGCGATCAAGCGTTTCGTTACTGCGATGTCGCAGTCAACACAGGTCAAGAGCGTACTCCGTTATCTCCAGCGCTGTGTGAACAACTGCTTGCTGACATTCGCGCTATCGAAGTGGACGGGCAAGTCGTCAATGCGACACAAAGCTCGATTCACATCAACGCTTGGTTGGGTCAGCACACTAAGCGCACCAGCAGTGAAGCCTATCTTCGCGCGCACAATCATGGCCAACTGCCGGCGTTGTCCAATATCGCTTACGTGGGTGACTCGCTCAACGATGAAGGGATGTTCGAGTGGTTATCGACGACCTTTGGCGTGCACAACATTCGCCATGTTCTGAGTCAGCTTAATCACCAGCCGCAGTGGATCACCGACTCAAACGGCGGGTTTGGTTTTGCTGAGCTGGCAGAGCGAATTGCGCTGGCTAAGCGGAGTGAAAATGCGCGGTAGAACCCCCTCCAATCTTAAGATCTCGCCTCGCTTTGTCATTTTGTGTCAAGCAGGGTAAGGTTCGGTAAAACGACTCGCGCCTATCGCCGGGACTAGCTAGATTAAAAAGGAGCAATAAAGACGGTCACTAAGAGGGACAAATGATGAAAACATTAGCGGTGATTTTGGCGTGTATAACCTTGGCAGCGTGTACATCCGGTTATAGCAATCAAACCAATCTAGAGAGCAACGGTCACTACAGTGCTGCTCAATCGACCCCCAACCCATCGAATGACGCGGCGGAGCTGTTAGTTTTTGGTGAGTAACCGGCGAGGCGATGAACCCTGTACGGATTAAGCCCTGCGTTAAGGCAGGGCTTAATGGTATTGACTTCTTAAGGGCGAGTGTCCCTGTCATGGTTTGCTCAATTTATTCCTGACATTTCTCTTAGCAAAGATTACCCTAGCGGACTAAGACGAATTTTGACTCTAGAGTTGCCCAAGCATGAATGTATCCCAGGTCGACATTAGCTCGCTGCTGATTTTGAAAAACTTACTCGAAGAGAAGCACGTTTCGAATACTGCTTTGGCGATGAACATCAGCCAATCTTCGGTCAGTCGAGCTTTGCAGAAAATGCGAACGCTGTTTGATGATGAGTTGTTGGTGCGCACCAATTCGGGTTATGAGTTAACCACCAAAGCCGACAGCATTAAACAAGACATCAATCTCATCATCAATAGCTTGGAAACGCTTGTTCATAAGCAGTCTTTTGATCCCAGTAGCATCGAAACCACCGTTCGCTTTTTTGGCTTGCAGCCGCAAATCAATACTTTGATGCCGCCTGTTATTGCACAAATTCGCCAGCGTGCAC
Organism: Vibrio sp. R15-SG3-ISO1A; assembly: GCF_059833955.1. Classification (NCBI taxonomy): domain Bacteria; kingdom Pseudomonadati; phylum Pseudomonadota; class Gammaproteobacteria; order Vibrionales; family Vibrionaceae; genus Vibrio; species Vibrio sp. R15-SG3-ISO1A. The sequence continues at coordinate 294,231 of NZ_JCBDGH010000030.1, read as the reverse complement.
CCAATATGATCGTCAGTTTGGATACCACGCCGCAGCGTCACTTTGAGGCTCTAATTGCTGGCGATGTGCACTTTGCACTCTCGTCACATGAGCCCGCCAGTGGCGACCAAAATCTTTATCGTGCACTGGTCTCCAAGCGAGATTTTCGCTTGTTGATGAGTAAATCGCATCCACTGGCCAATGAGACATTAACAGCCGAAAATTTGTTGGGCTGTAGCTTTGGTCAAATCTCGTTGCAGGGCGAGAAAACCCTCTCTTTCGAGCATAAATTTATGGAACTTGGATTAGTGGACAAAAAGAATCGCTTGTCGATTCCGGTGCAACTATCGAACTTTCATGCTGCTCCAGATATTGCGGCGACCAGCGATATTATTTTCCACTTGCCAAGCCCCTACGCGCAGCGTGCATGCCAAGATGCGCGTCTGATTGCGAGAGAAGTACCGCCAGAGTTGAGATTGGCGTTCCAACATGTCTATTTGTATTGGCATAAGCGTTTTCATGACGACCCTATGTGTATTTGGGTTCGCGGCATCTTTAAGGATCTGTTTGACGTAGAGCACACATCTGCATAAAAAGGCCGATCGTTATGCATAAATGGGATAATGGCATTCGCCATTATTGATGATAATGTAGTTGCGAATCATTTTCATTAGATATTAAATTGAGAACGATTATCAATTATATGTCTAAGAAATACCATTATGTCTATTTGCCCATTTTCTCTTCGTCCTGTTGCGTTGGCGATCGCCAGTGCGGCAGTGGCATCCATGCCGTCCTTCGCCGATGACAACTCTTCTATGGAAACCCTAGTTGTCACTGCGGCAGGTTACGAGCAAACTGTGACTCAAGCGCCGGCTTCCATTAGTGTCATCGACCGTGCTCAAATCGAGAATCGCGCCTATAAGGATCTTACTGATGCATTACAAGACATCCCGGGTGTGACCGTGACCGGTGGCGGTGATGGTCAAGATATTTCCGTCCGCGGTATGCCTTCAGAATACACAGTGATTTTAGTGGATGGCCGTAAGCAGTCTGGTCGTGAAACGCAGACCAACGGCAGTACCTTTACCGAGCAAGATTGGCTTCCACCTCTGAGTGCGATTGAGCGTATTGAGGTGGTACGTGGCCCAATGTCTACTCTATATGGCTCCGATGCACTGGGCGGTGTGATCAACATTATCACTCGTAAAGACTACCAAGAGTGGCACGGCAGTCTGCAAGTGGAGACGACGCTGCAAGAGAATTCTCGTTCAGGCAATGGCTATCAAGGTCAGTTGTATCTTGCGGGCCCAGTGATTCCAGATCTGCTGAGCGTATCGCTAACAGGTCTTTACCAAGAGCGAAAAGAGGATGAAATAGAAGGTGGTTATGCGGGTAAGACGCTCGACAACTACCGTGCTGCGGTGCATTTGACTCCGACTGATGAAGATACCTTTTCGGTTGAATACACTCAGCATGATCAAGAGCGTGTCACGACGCTTGATAAGTCAGTATCACGCGAGTCACAAGTCGCTGAGCGTGAATATCAACGTGAATCACTGGCTGGGACTCACTCGGGTAATTATCAATGGGGCAGTGGCACCACGTTTATCAGCACAGAAACAGTACGTAACAACGGTGCTGAGAAAGAAATTGAAAACAGTTTACTCAACACACAGTGGAGCTTACCCCTTGCTGCACATTACTTGACCTTGGGCGCCTCCTTTGAGCAGAAAGAGTTGACGGACGACAGCAACGCACTGGCGTCTAAAAACAAGCAGTGGTCACTGTTTGCCGAAGACGAGTGGTACTTAACGGATGACTTTGCACTGACGCTGGGTCTTCGCTACGACCAAAATGATATTTTTGATGGTCACTTTAGCCCGAGAGTCTATGGGGTGTGGTCACTGGCTCCTGAATGGACACTGAAAGGGGGCGTATCGACAGGTTACCGAGCGCCGACACTCACAGAAATGGATGAAGAGTGGGCGCAGCCTAGTTGTAACGGTCGTTGCGATGTGTATGGTAATGCAGACCTATCGCCTGAGACCTCGGTGAATACCGAGGTGGGCCTCTATTTTGTTGATACTGCGGATTTATCGGCGAATGTCACTCTGTTTTATAGCGAGTTCAAAGACAAAATTGAAAACGACTTTGTCGACCCGAGTTGTACCGACCGCAGACGCTGCGATCGCACCTACGTCAATATTGATGAGGCTAACACTTACGGTGTAGAAAGTTCTGTGGCGAAAAGCTTGACGCGCACGATTAAAGTCAGCGCGAGTTACACCTATACTCACAGTGAGAAAAAGACCGATGACGAGGACAACGGATTGCCGCTTGTGCAGTCACCTGAGCATCTAATTTCTGCCAATGGTGATTGGGCGATTCGCGATGACGTTAACTCATGGTTGCGTGTCAATTATCAAAGCCGTGAGAAAGACAACATTACCAGCACAAGCACGCGCACACTAGCACCGTCTATCACCTATGTTGATCTCGGAGCAAATTGGCGAGTGACAGACAACGTTAAGTTGATGGCAGGCATTTACAACCTGTTTGATCAAGAAACAACGGTGGATGAGTATGGTTATGTTGAAGACGGGCGTCGTTACTGGTTAGCGGTTAACACCACTTTTTAATAGGATAAGAGCAACCAATGAAAGTACTCGCATCGACTGTTCTAATGGCATTGGCATGTTGCGCCCATGCCAGTGAACCCACCGCGCAAGAGTATGCGCAAAAAGGCATGCAATACGCCGACTTGTTTCCAGGTTTGACCAATATTTGCGATCTTGAGTCGCCGATTCGAAATATGGCGATTCGCACAGTGAACAGCGAACAGAAGCGCAAAGAAAAGAAAAGCGGCAAGGGGCGTTCTGAACCCATCCCACCGACACAGGTGTTTGATAACCTCTACTACATCGGCACGGGGGGCGTATCCAGTTGGGCCATTACAACCAGTGACGGCATTATCTTAGTCGATGCGTTAAATAACAACGCGCAAGCTAAGCAATATATTGAAGCGGGGTTGATTGAGTTGGGTTTGGATCCCAATTCAATCAAGTATTTGCTGATTACGCACGGTCATGGCGATCACTATGGTGGACAAGAATACCTCGTCGAGCACTACCAGCCACGCTTGGTGATGACCGATGTCGAGTGGACGCGTCTGGAGCAGCCAGTGCAAGACTTTGCCAGTCCTCGTTGGGGTAAGAAACCATCACGTGACATCACAGTAGCCGACGGTGAATCCATCTCCTTAGGTGAGACGACAGTGAGCATTTATCTGACTCCGGGTCACACGCCGGGTACGATGTCGCTAATTTTCCCGGTATACGACAACGGTGAACAACACATCGTCAGTTTGTGGGGCGGAACAGGGCTCAATTATGGTCCTGATGAAGAGAGAATCCTTGCCTACAGTCAGGCCGCTCAGCGTTTTAAACAGATTGCAAAAGAGGCTGGCGTGGATATTTACCTGTCCAATCACCCTACACGTGATGGCTCGTCGGAAAAAATGTTGCGAGATTTACCGAATCGTCAGGCTAACGAGCCTCATCCCTTCGTCATGGGGCAGGCGGCGCTCCATGCCTACGATATGCTCGGAGATTGTACCTACGCACAAGTACTACGAATTCGCGCTGAGCAGCAGTAAAAGACCCTTGAATAGACGCGCACCAAGTTAATCACTTGGTGCGCGTTGGTGTGTTTATTGAGCGCCTTTTAATCCAGCGCTCTTGGCTCACCTAAATGAAACCCTTGCAGATAATCGATGCCAATGTCCGTGGCGATTTGGCATACCTGCTCATTGTGCACAAACTCTGCGACGGTTTTGGCGTCAAAAACTTCACACAATCGGACCAGCTGCGAGGCGATTTTTCGCTGTTTGGCGTCTTGGTCTATGGTGCGAATCAAACTGCCGTCGAGTTTGATGACTGACGGCTCGAGCTTAATGATCTCATCCAAATTGGAATAACCAGAGCCAAAATCGTCCACAATGATCGCAACGCCCATGGCGCGAAAATGGTCACACACTTCACGCATGCGTGCAAAGTTGCGGATCTGCTCGGACTCGACGATCTCAATGCCGGCTCGGCTCGGGTCAGCAAGGCTATGCACCTCTTGTTCTAACAGGGCCAGCGTTCGGTCGTCGAGGAGATCTTGCGGAGAGAGGTTCAATGAGAAGATATCATTATTCAAGCGCATTTTAGCAAAGGTGTGCTTGATCATTTGACGACTCATCTTGGTGTAGAGACGCGTGCCTTGAATATGCGGTAAGAACAAGCCCGGAGAGACAATCTCACCTTGATGCTGCAAGCGTACTAAGCACTCATAGAACGCGGTTTCACGGGTTTTGGCATCAAAGATCGGTTGGACAAACGGCACTACTTGATGTTGATTGATGGCGCTGTTCGCCACAGATAATTGCTTCAACCGGACCTGACGCTCTTGGTCTTGAGAAATCAAGTTGCTGGCGTTATACAAATAGCGGTGATGTTTAATTGCGTAGCGACGCGCATCGACCGATTTAAACAACAGCTCATCCGGGCTGCAATGTGGGAAGTCTCGGCGATACACCACGCCTGCGCAGATGGACACGGCGATGTGGTCGGTCTCCACAATGCCGAGGTGATCCAGATCGAAATGTTCTATTTGTTTGATGGCACGGTAATAGCGCTCGCGTACGCTGTCTAGCTGTTTATCAAGGGTAAAAATCGTCGCCCATTCACCCACGCCAAGGCTATACAAGGTGGCCTTGTCCGCAAAGACATCATCCAGATTGTCGATGAAAAAAGAGGTCAGCAGCATCAGCAGACGGTCACCAATGGCGTAGCCATATTTCTCATTGATTTCGGGGAGATTAGCTAATTTGAGTGTAAACAGGGCTTTGTCGTCGCTAATTTTTGCCAGTTGTTGACGAAGAACAGAGCGGTTCGGCAATCCTGTGGTGTGGTCAATGCGATAACTCGATGCCAACTCCTCGGCTTGGGATTGGATTTTGTGCTGCATTTGCAGATGGCGCGTGTCCAAATCAGCAAACGCGTTGCGGATCATCGAAAACAGCGGCGATACACTGGAGGTGTTATCGAGTGTGAGCGACGGTACCGGGCCGCTGGCGTCACCTTCTCGCATGGCAAGGTAGGTCATGCTGTGGTGCAAAATCTCTTGAGTGGACTCCTCTTTGTAGAGCTCGCCCATACAATAAAATCCATACGTCGGCGCTACTTGTTGCAGTGGCGCTAACTCTTGATTGCCCTCGATAAAGTCCAGTCGAGACGTACAGTTAAAGACAAAGATCGCATCGGGTTGCTGCTGAGCCAGGTGGTAAGCGCTGTCTTGGACTTGGTGAATGGTGAGCTCGGGGTGCACATAGCAAAACTGAACCTCATCACCAACGCTGAGGGCTTTATCAAACACCAAACCCGAATTCTCATCCACATACTGCGGCAGATAAACATCTTGATGGGTTGGGTCGCCTTTGATGAGAGGGAAATCAATCAGCTTTTGCTGCGGCAGCTGCTGCCCATCGGCTAAGTAGCGCTGGTACAACTCGGTAATGTTTTGATGGTTGAGCGTATAGACGGTGTTGTCGGAAGTTTGGGTGACTTTAAATCTTTGCCCTATGGCGTTCCACTCACTGAATGCTGAGCGCCAAACGTGAAGCTCAGGGCTGTGAATCGCGACCGCGACGCTGCATTCTTGGTAACATTCGCCATTGATCAGCACCCAGCGGCCTTGTTCTGTGATGGTTGAGGCGCCGCCCGCGACGGGGATGTTGCTGTTATCAAAGCAGCGGAAGAAGGAGTTGCCTTTTGCCGTCAGTCTATCAACGAAGCAGAGTATGGCCTTGGTCTCTGAACTCAGTGATAGAGAGTGAGACAGTGACTTTCCGCCTTTTTCACCGCTGGCGTTTGGCGCTGATGCATAGGTCAAGGTGGCGTGATCAAATCGCGTGATCACGACCTGCGTCGCTCCGCGCTCTATGACCCCATCGTGGATCACGTGTTGGGCACTGGCGCCGATAACCACCGCATCCGGCCATTTTCTTTGCAAGGTACGAGAGAGACCTTGAACCGTCTTAGAGGACTGGCTGGAAAATAACTGGATGAGAATCGCAGAAGAAAAGCCAAGTTCCTGCTTTTCGAGATGTTTCTCTAGCTGAGTGTTGGAGCGAACACAAAGCGAAATACTATACATAGACAACCACTTTATTCTTATTACACCGCGCATCAAGTCACTGATTGTGTCCTAGATACGATGGTTCACTTCTGTCTAGGGCGATGTCTCGCTGATTATGCGTAATATCGCGTCACCGATAGAGTCACTCATAAGTTGAGTCGCCGCTTTGATAACAACCTATATGAAATGATACTTAATGAGTAGTCCGAGGAGTCAACTTTTGACAAGAAAACTGTGTAACAAGGGAAACAAAAATAGGCCTCGCTATGAGGCCTATTGAGATGTGAATGTCGATGTTCGACTGAGCACGCCGTTTATGCGGCGTATTTTGCCACTTCATGCGGATACACGCGCATGCCGCTGGTGGTGTTTTCGTAAACGGACAGGTCTTGTAAGTAAGACCACGCGTGACGGTCGGTTTTCGTTTGCGCCGCCAGGCGTTCGATGACGAGGTCGATGTCGCGACCTGCGTAGTCTCTATCGTGAACGAATAGATTTTTAATCACTGATAACATACCCAACTCCCTCGTTGTAGTTAAATTACATGGTTGTATGTAAATAACATAGTTCATTGTTTAAATGTGATCAACAACTAATTTTTAATGTCACGGAAGATTCATTTTATGTAATTTAATTTCACTTTAGTGGTGCGTGCTTGGGTGCATGCGCACCAGTTTGGGGAGCTAAAGCATGAGATACAAAGCCTACTAAGGCTAACTATGATGAATAGCACCGCAATTGAAGGCGCACATTGCTCGATAGGCGCGTTAATTGTGAGAAATCCTCGGCTTTATTCATTCTTTTTCTGTCCAGACAGGCAAGTATTGACTAGATTTATACGAGCGTGATTGCGTACATAAAGCGAATAATGAATGCAGAAAACAACAAAAAATCAGTGGCTATGGGTAGGGATCAGTGTGGTTTTCGTCGCACTGTTTATGTGGTTGGGCGCCAAAGGTAAGGATGACCAGCAAGGTGAATTGAATAGGATGAGGATTGCCGTCTCGACGACGCCACTCTCCACTCCCTTTATTGTGGCAAACGCGTTGGGGCTGTATGACAAACAGGGCTTATACGTTGAAATGATCCCATGCACCGGTGGGGTCGAGTGCGCGAAGTTACTGATGCAAGGCGAGGTCGATTTGGCGACCGCATCGGAATCGGTGGCCATGTTTAACGCTTTTGATCACCCTGAACTGGCACTGCTGGCCACCTTCGTCGAGTCAGACAATGACGTAAAACTGGTCTCACTCAGTTCGTCGGACATTCGTCAAGTGAGTCAGCTGCAAGGTAAACGCATTGGCGTGATTCAAGGCAGTGCGAGCGAGTTCTATTTGGATGCGGTCTTGCTGTCCCATGAGGCGAGCCATCTCGATATCAACAAGGTGTTTGTAGCATCTTCAGAGATTGTCACCGCGCTACTTGAAGGGCAGGTGGATGCCATTTCGGCTTGGGAGCCCATGATCTACCAGATTCACCAAGCAACCGGCGGTGAAATTAATCATCTCGGTTTAACCGGACTGTATCAATTGAGCTTTAATCTACTTTCTACTCAACCCTATTTGGCTCAAGCTAATGATGCACCTATGCAACTGATTCAATCGCTCGATCAGGCGATAGAGTGGATTCACCTCAACCCAGAGAACGCGCAGAAGCTAGCGGCGGAGTTTCTTGCGCTGCCGGCGGAACAAATCACGTGGTCGTGGGATGACTATGTGTTCAGATTGTCCCTAGGCAACGCTCTGCTGTCCAACCTGCAGATCCAGGCGCGTTGGGCGAAGCAAAATGGTTTGGTTGACAATGATATGCCAGATTTTCGTCAACTGCTCTACACCGAGCCGTTTGAGCAATGGTCGGAGCTGCGAGATTAATTATGCTGAAGTCGTTAACCAAGAAACTCTCGTTATTGTTTGGGACCACACTCGTACTGACCGTGTTGATTGTGGTGCTATTGCTAAACATTAACGCCCAGCAGCGTCAAACAAAAATCGAATTGGATCAGGTGGTCGAACTGCAACTGTCGGTGGATATGCTGAGAAGTCAGTTGTGGTTGTTCATGCAGTTTTATGATGAGCAGAGTTTGCATCACGTCATCAGCGCTCACTCAGACCTCGCGGCGCAGCTTAGCACTTTTGAAAACCGTGATCACCGGTTGGACAATATGCAAAGAATGAGTGACGGCCTTTCCGCTGTGATTGCGCAAGAGAGTCGGATCTATTCGGCGCAAGATTCGGCCTTACCGTTGGCGAGTGATTTGAGCAGTCGTGAGCTGTTTCAATCTCGCTACAGCATGATTGTACAAACCATGACTGAGGAGCTTGCGTATGTGCATCGCCAAGTTTTGGATAAGAGCGCCCGTGAACTCAAAGCCTTGATGTGGTTTGCCGCCGGGTGGATGATCATCGGCTCGGTTGTGGTGTGTTTGATCAGTTTGCACATATTCCTTCGCTATCGCATTGGGGCAACGGAAATCAAAAGGGCGATTGTGGCGGTATCCAAAGGGGAGTTGGACTCCAAGGTATCGCTGAAAAAAATGGATTCAGAATTTGAAACCATAGCGACCTTTTTCAATCGCATGACCAGCAACCTCAAAGAGACCACGGTGACCAAGCAAGAGTTACAACGTGAAGTGGAACGTCAAACTTTGCAGTTAAAAGAGAAACAGAAGCAGCTGACGTTCTTATCTGAGCATGACACGTTAACCAACCTAAAAAATCGCCGTGCCTTCAATGCCAAACTGGACGATGCCTTGCAACGAGCGCGTTTGCAGCACCACAAGCTCGCGTTGCTGTTTATTGATTTGGACAAATTCAAGCAGATCAATGACACCTTGGGTCATGACGCAGGCGACTGTATTTTGGTGACGGTGGCGCATCGATTGAGCCATTCGTTCCGTGACAGTGATTTTGTCGGCAGGCTGGGTGGCGATGAATTTGTCGTCTGTCTCGATTTACTCGATGATTTCTCCTGTCTCGACGCTCTTATTGATGAGCTGATGCATCACCTCAATCAACCTATTGTGTTCGAGGGCGAAGCGGTGAGATTAGACGTGAGTATCGGGGTGAGTTGTTTCCCAGACCATGCGCAAGACAGAACCAGTTTGATGCGTTTGGCGGACTTGGCGATGTACCAAGCGAAAGGCCACAGAGGCCCAACATGGCAACTGGCCTCCCACCACTTATCGATTCAGCCTATCGCTAAATAATGTTGATCGAGCAAGATGTGACCAATGGCGTGATCGTCTGTTATCGGTCATTCACCATTCAATGCGCGTCCCATCATAAGCGAGAAACTCACCGCTGAGCTGCTCATCGGCCTGTGACACTATCGCCAGCAATTGACGCGCGACACGCTCAGGGGAAAACAGTTTTTCTTCGGGGACATTGGATTGAAATGGCTTTGACAGTGCCGTGTCGGTTGTCCCAGGATGCAGCGCGAATACGCAACTGCTCGGCTTAATCCGTGACCACTCAATACTCAAGGTTTTGATGGTCATATTGAGCGCCGCCTTTGAGGCGCGGTAGCTATACCAGCCACCCAAACGGTTGTCACTGATACTGCCGACCCGAGCCGATAAGCTCGCAAATTTAGGCTGTTTGCTCTTCATCAGCAGCGGTTGCAAGTGTTTAGCGAGCAACACTGTCGCCAGTGCGTTGGTTTGCATTGAGCGAAGGAAAAACGCGCTGTCGAGCTGCGCAAGTCGCTTTTCTGGTTGATGCGTGTCGTCATGCAACAGGCCCACCGTATTGATGACCCAATCGAGTTGGCTCATGGTTTGGCTTAAGTTCTCAATCTGCGCCTCATCACACACATCCACCAAAAACCAGTTGAGCTTGGGATGCGAAAGCAACGGTTGACGTTGGCGAAACGTCGCATAAACGGTGTCGATAGTGTCATCTTCAATAAGCTGCTTGACCATAGCAAGGCCAATACCGCCAGAGCCACCCACGATTAAAACCTTCATCCTCTGCTTTACTCCTCTCAATGACGCTTGTGCCTGTTTAATCATAAGGCTTTGTACGGGTCAAAGCGGCACAGCGCTCACCGAGTTGCGTTCCACCTCTTTCAAAACACGGCGGGATGGGTTGGTACGCCCTAAATGCACTGAATTGGTGAACGCTGTGTAAACTTCCTTTAACACTTATGATGTGATCATTATCACGGACGATCTCGACATTTTTGCCAAACAACTTCATCTTATGCCCGTTTGATTCTGAGAATATTTTGAATCTAAAGGATAGGAAGCCGGATTATGGACAACGAACATAGCTTGCGAGAAAACTTACTCGCCCTCATTTTAGGTAGTGCCCTGGTCTCACTTGGGGTGATCTTCTTTAACAAGGTGGGGCTGCTCACGGGTGGCACCGCGGGATTGGCGATTTTCCTCACTAAAGTGAGTGATTTCAGTTTTGGTCAGGTGTTTTTCGCTCTCAACTTACCCTTCTATATTTTGTCGGTCACTCGTATGGGCTGGCGTTTTACCATCAACACGTTTATTGCGGTGACCATAGTGTCGTTTGCGGTCGACCATCTTCATCACTTGATTGAGATTGCCCGTATTGAACCCGTGTATGCGGCGTTACTGGGTGGTGGATTAATCGGCGTCGGTATGCTGGTGATATTCCGTCACAAAATGAGCTTAGGTGGCTTTAACATCTTGGCGCTGTTTCTTCAGGAACGCTTTGGTATTCGTGCCGGTAAAGTGCAAATGGGTCTCGACTGTACCATCGTGATTTTGTCGCTGTTTATCGTCGATATCCATCTGATTCTATTGTCGGTACTGGGCGCGATTGCGACTAACCTTATCTTGGCCATGAACCATAAACCGGGTCGGTATCAGCCGAAACCCACGGCGGCTTAATCTGACGTTAATGTTTCGAGTTTGTCACAGATGAAAAGGGCAGAGCCAAGGTGGTATTGACCACTGAGCTCTGCCTTTTTGTTCTCTGGCCTGTACTTTAGTCGCGTTCGAGCAACTGAGTCAGTGACTGGATGTGTGTGATGCCTTCAGGTACCGCATCGTTGTTTGGGTTGTACAAAACCGTATTGAGCCCAGCTTGCTGGGCAGGATAGATGTCTTTTTCCAGTGAATCTCCAACCATGATCAGATGGCTTGGCTCAACCTCCAGCGATTGTGCGATGGCGTCGTAAAACGCCACACTGGTTTTTTCTAACCCTAGGTTCGCCTTGCAGTAGTAGCCATTAAGATAGTTGTCTAACCCGACTCGCTGGAAGGCTTGTTCAATGTCTCTTTCTGAGGAGTGCTGAGCGCTGGTGGCCACGTAAACCGCATGCTCTTTTGCGAGTGCTTGTAACGTCTGCTCGGCGCCTTCTACCGTTTCGACTTTTTCCCATGTACTCATTTTCCCGCTTTGGTCGGGAAAATCGACCATTAAGGTATCTCCCCAATCAAAGAGATAGATTGGTTGCGTCATTGCCCGCTCTCCCATATTTGTTCGTTGGCACCCTCGGTGAATGGGAAGGTGTTGATTGGTCATTATTTTCAATCTATTACGAGAAATCCAGCGCTAATTGAAAATGGTTAACTATTGCTAATCGAAACGATAAAAAACTGGATTAGGCACCGGATAAAAATGCCCTTACAGTCGCCGCATAACCTAAGGTAGGTTAGTGAAAAATCCAGTTAATTGAGGTGGTTTAAATGTACGCAATCGGTGATGTGGTAGTAGCGACAAAAGGTAAGGACTTCGGCCCAATGACCGTTTACGGTTTAAGCAGTGGCGGTTTTTACGTGCACGTTAAAGCGGACGGATTGATGTTGACTTACCCAGCTAAAGATCTACAAATCGCTCAATCATCTAAAGCAGCGTAATTGCTCGGATGAGAGAATTCTAAGATAAGGCCAGAGCATGTTCTCTGGCCTTATTTTTTGTTAGATTTCCTCGTGTTTATGCACCAAGCCAAAATCCGCTAGGATGGCGTAGGCAGCCGGGATCATAAACAGCACCAGGAGTGTCGAGGCGAAGATACCGAACACAATCGAGATGACCAGCGGCTGGATAACCTGCGCTTGCAAACTGGTTTCCGTCAAGAGCGGAAGTAAGCCGGCGGCGGTGGTCATCGAGGTGAGAAAGACGGCGCGAAAACGCTCGCGACTCGCTTTGACCACGGAGTCGTGCACGCTGTCCCCTTCATCGACATGGTGGCGGATATACTGCACCAGTAAGATGGAATCGTTCACCACGATCCCCGCCAGCGATACAAAGCCCATCATACTCGGCATACTCAATGGGTGGCCAAGCAGCACGTGGCCCCACACCACACCGATAAACGCCAGTGGAATCGCCAGCATGACCACAAACGGCTCAAGATAGCTGCGGAACTGATAGCTTAAGATGGCGAACACGCCAAACAGCCCGAGCAAAAATCCTTTACCCATTGAGGCGCCGGTTTCCGCGGCGTCTTTCGCTTCGCCTTCAAAATCAAATCTCAGCCCCGGGTATTTAGCGACCAGTCTTGGCGCTTCTTGCTGCTGAAACTGACGAATGATGGCGGTGGAGTTGGCTTTGGTGTTGTCAGTATCACCAAACACACTGACGGTTCTTAGCCCATCAATACGTTGAATGCGCACGTAATTGCGTTGGAAATCCAAGGTTGCAATACTGGCAAGTGGGATCTGGCTGCCGTCTGCAAGAATGATAGGGAAGTTGGCCAACTGGCCAAGATCGCCAGCCTGCGTTTTGTCCAGCCTCACCTCGATAGAAATGTTCTCCACACCGACTTGAATTTCATCCGCCGTTTGACCAAAGAACGCCGCGCGGAGTTGCGAAGCGATCAGTTGCCCGTTCACCCCATAGCTCTCGGCGCCTGGGCGAAGCTTCACCAGCACCTCTTCTTTGCCCATGCGCATGTCATCTAAGACGCCATGTACGCCATCAAATTCATTGAGGTATTGTTGAATCTCGATGGAGGCGGCTTTGAGCTCTTCCAATGAATCGTGTTTGGCGCGAATTTCAATCGCGCGGCCACCCGGTCCCATTGTCGGCTGCTTAAATACCAAAGAAATGGGGTCGGCGAGCTCACCGACATCATCACGCCACGCAGCAATGAAGTCATCAATAAGGGTGTTGCGACTTTCCGCGCCAAGCAGATCGAGTCTCACCGTCGCAATGTGTGGGCCAGACTCATTGGCATCCGCGTTGGTATTAAACTGGCTAGTGATGTGCTCAACAAGCGGTCTGCCTTGCTCAAACTCCTGACTCCAGGTTTCATCGAGTTTGCGCGCTGAAGCAACAATGTGATCCACCACCTGTTCAGTTTGGCGCAGCGAAGAGCCCGGCGGTAAAATCACACGTGCCTCGGCGATATCACCATCCAGTTCAGGAAAGGGTTGGAACTTCAAAATGCCACTCACCAGTGTTGAGGCAGAGATCAACAGCATCGCCACCACCGCGCCTAAAAACGCGTAACGGTAGGCCACCACTTTGTCGACGGCGTTGACCAACGTGGTGTTGCGAAAATGCTCAAATCGATCGAGCAGTCGCTTCTTCCAACGATTGGGCGCTTTTTCGACTTTCTGCTTATGCAATGAGTGCGACAGGTGATTCGGCAAAATCAAAAACGCTTCCACCAAGCTGAGCGTTAAGACCAAAATCAGCACTTGCGGCACCGCTTTGAGCACTGCGCCCATCTCTCCTTGCAGGAACAGCAAGCTACCAAAGATACACACCGTAGTTAAGAAGGAGGAGATCACCCCAGGGAGCACTTTTTTGACGCCTTTGATCACCGCGTCATCGATCTCTTCGCCTCGATCTAAGTGGGCGGCAATAGACTCAGCGATAACGATGGCATCATCCATCATGATACCGATGGCCATCAATAAGCCGACCAAGGACATGATATTAATGGATAGCCCAAGTTGTGCCATCAAGAACAGGCCACCTAAAAAGGCCACCGGTAAGCCCGCGGCTACCCAAAATGAGTAGCGTAAGCTAAAGAAAAGCCACATGGTGGCAAACACCAACACGATCCCTTGCCAACCGTTGCGTACCATCATGGTTAGGCGGTCCCACAACACCGATGAGAGGTCATTGGTCATTTCAAGGGTGACGCCATCGGGCGCGTGCGCTTGTTGGTCGGTCACGAACGCAGCCACGCGCTCTTTAATGCGCAGTGCGTCGTCTTCTTTGTTTTTGCTCACTTTGAGCAGGGCGGATGGGTGACCATCAAACAGCACTTTTTGCTCATCGAGCTCAAAGCGATCGGTGATTTTAGCCACGTCTCGCAAGCGAATCAGAGAACCATTCGGCCCAGAGCCAACCACAATCGTTTCAAGTGCCTCTGGTGTGACGCGTCGCTCATCAAAGCGAATGAGAAAGTTTTTGTCAGGCGTTTCCACGTTGCCACTGGGCAGTTTGACGTTCTGCTTGCCGATTTGCGTCGCGATATCGCCAACACTCAGACCCAGTTGGCGAATGGCACTGGTGTCGAGTTCCACTCGGTATTGGTGATCAGAAAACCCGGCCACATCGACCAGCGACACACCATAGTCAAGTTTCAACGTTCGCTTAAGCTGTTCGGCGTAGGCTTTTAACTCTGGCCATGTAGTGTCTGCGGTGATAGCCACATCAACCACAGGCTCGTTCCAATCCAACTCTTGAACGATAGGGGATTCGATCTCCTGCGGAAAATCGTTGATGGCGTTGATTTGAGTTTGCACATCCACCAACATGCGGCCAATATCGGCTTTCTCGTCGAGTTTGAGCACTAAACGCGCTGAGCCTTCGACCGCCTCACAGCGTGTTTCAACGATATTGGCCAGACCATCCACCGCGTCTTCCATGCGCACACAAATGCTCTCTTCGACCTCTTGTGGCGACGCGCCGGGGTAGACGACGCCGGCCATGATATATGGCGGATCAAACTCAGGGAATGTCTCACGTTTGATGGTGGTGAGAGATGTCACGCCGAGCAGTAGCAAGGTGAGCATCAATAAGTTGGCCGCCGTTGGGTGCTTGGCGAAAAAACGAATCATGATTTCGGCTCCTGTGGCGAACGCGCATCTTTGAGCAGCATCCCTTCAATCGCAGGGAGGAGATCATTGAGAATCAGCGCTTGTCCTTGCTCCAAATCCCCCTCGATCACCACTTGGTTATCGCGGCGATAAAGTACTTCAACCGGCACCATGCGCAATTTGCTTTCTTTATCGAGCAGATAAATGGTATTGCCATGGAGGGCGCGTTCAGGGATAACCCAACTCGGGTTGGCTTGGCCTTCGACTTCAGCGCGCACAAACATGCCATTAACCAGTGGCGGCGTAGCGCCCGGCGCAAGTGCGCGATAGTCTTGCTCGATTTCGAGGATGACGCCCGCCGTCGCTTGATTAGGATCGACCGTTTCACTGATGCGCGCCACACGCGCAGGCCACGAGGCTTTTAGGTTTCCGCTGCTTAGCTGCACGTTAGCTTTAATATCCGTCATATTGGGTTGCGGAATGCCGGATTCGTCGCGGCCAAATTCACCTAGGCTTGCTGCGATAGTCAGCATGTCATGAATCGAGAGCTGCGCTTCCACTTCCATCACTTGTATGCCATGAGCGACCACCATGGTTTGCTGTAGATTGACCACTTGGTCTTGCTCGATATCAACGCTGGCGATGCGTAAGTCGTAAGGCAAGCGAATGATGGTTTTCTCGAGAGAACGCTTGGCCTCATCCACTTTGGAGGTCGCCACTTTCACTTGCGCCTCTGCAACGCGTTTTTCGTCAGGCATCAAGCCGATTTGGTTCTCGATGTCGAGCACCAGTTTACGTTGCGATAAGGTGCTTTGCTGCTGCTGGTCAACGTCGGATTGAGAGTTCAGCCCTTTTTGACGCAGGTTTTGTTGGCGCGCGAGTTCTTTGTTGGCAATGTCGAGTCGATTTGACTCAATCACTAACGTCTGTTTGAGGTTGGCTTCTTCTTGGTTGAGCTTAGCTAAAGAGGTGTGAGCAGAATTGAGATCAGCTTGGGCTTGAACCAATTTGAGTTCGTAGTCGAGCGGGTCAATACGCAGAATTTCCGTCCCCGCAGGTAGGACTTGTCCTTTTTCAAGATCCGGGTGTCGATAGACAATTTTCCCCGTAACTTCCGCGATGGCTTTCCACTCGACTTTCGGTGCAACCTTGCCAAAACCAATCGCCAGTGGCGCCATCGCTTTGAGTTCCAGTGTTTGGGTATCGACCAGTCTGGCACGCTCACCCGCGGGCTTTACGGGCAGTTGCGGCTTGGTCATGATCGCAAGGGCGAGGATAAGGATCCCGACCCCAAGCGCAGGGAAAAACAGCAGTTTCTTATTAATTTTCATCGTGTTCGCCTTGGGCTTGTAAAAAGCCATGTTTAAGAACGTCAATATTGTGTTCAAGCAATCGGTTTAAAAAAGATTCGCTCAGTTCAATGCCATGAATCGAGAGAAGAGAAGCGGGTGCGATAAACGGAAACACCATCAAGCTGATAAAGGAGACTCGACACAGCAGGGGATCCATACTCGGGCGAATAATGCCGTTGGCGGCCAGCTTCTCAAAAATCATTGACTGCATAGGCCGGCCCACGTCATCAAAGACTTTCTGCATGAGTTTTCGCTGGGTTTGCGACTCAGGCATATTCATCACTTGCCAAATGAGCTTGGGAAAGTGCGGCGTTTTGTGCATCTCTTGATAGTAAGTGCGCATAATGTCGATAAAACTTTGCTGAGAACCGACACTAAACATCTGTTGCAACTGATGTTTCATCGGCTCGAGTGTTTCTCTCAGCATGGTCTCAAACAGCCCCTCTTTGCTGCCGAAGTAGTAGCGAATCATCGCGGCGTTGACCCCCGCTTTTTGCGCAACCAAACGTGTCGAGACCTTGTCATACGGCATCGCCATGAACAGTTCGCGCGCATGGAGGATGAGCGCGTCTCGGGCATCAATGTTTTGCGTCGGTCGACCTGCGCGGCGTGGTCTCTCTTGCACGGGCTTCTCCAATCAACAATTAAACAATTGGATAATTATAGGGGGCAAACTGGCGCTTCGACATGAGAAAAATTATTCACCTGTTAATCAAGTGGATAATTATTGCGATGCTTCACAAAATTCGACGTCTCGAAAAAAAGATGAAAAAAAACCGTGCAGTGGGCAAACCGCACGGATCAAAGTATGAAATGAGATAGTTTGGAATGTTTGCCACACGTAGAGAGTGTTATTAAACGCCATTTAAAGCGATATTTTCAAAGTCATTACCCCAATAGTAATCACCATAAAAATACCGAAAGAATGGTGTCTCATTAACACCGTTTTTCGTCAATTAAACTCTTGATTCATCGGTGTGACCAACGGTGTCTAAAGTAACATTATTGTTATCTATAATTAAATGTTAAAAACGAAATTATACATTACAAATATGAAAGTGACGTGCCACATAATTACCCTTTCTGTTAACAATATGATGCCTAATTTAATTGTATGATTATCGATGGATGCTGAACAATATCAGAAACTTAGGTGAGCATAGGCTTGACAAGAAATCCACTGCGGAAATTCACGTGCTAAAGAGTACGAATGTGTGATCAATCACAGGTTATTAACCATTAATATTGTATGGTTAATAAAGGTGTAATGTCGCAAAGAATGGAGTGCGGTGTGATTGAGATAATCATTGATGGAGCTTATCGAATTGTCGAGACGGACAAAACGTTACTTGAGGTCGCGAGCGTCTGCGGCGTTGAGATCCCATCTTTGTGTGGTTTGAACCGTTCAAACGACAAAATCCCATGCGATTTGTGTGTGGTCGAAGTGGAAAGTGGCGGCATGAAACGTGCCTGTGAATTGAAGGTCTACTCTGGGCTCAATGTGGTGACGCAGTCTCCTGCGCTTTCAGAGCATCGCCGCCGGGCCTTAAATCGTATCATGGAAGATCACTACGCCGATTGTGAAGCGCCGTGTCAGACCGCGTGTCCCGCTGGGGTCGATATTCAGAGCTATCTCTACCATATTGCGCAAAATGATCATCAAAAAGCGGTCGAAGTGATTAAAAAAACGCTGCCGATGCCATTGTCGATTGGCCGCGTTTGTCCTGCATTTTGTGAAAGTGAGTGTCGCCGCTCGCTCGTCGATGAGCCGATCGCGATTCGCCAGCTCAAACGCCACGCAGCCGACGCTGATCAGCGTGCCTATCAGGCCTATGTACCGGAGAAAAAAGCCGACAAGCCACAACGTGTCGCGATTGTTGGCAGTGGGCCGGGCGGATTGACAGCGGGCTACTACCTATCGAATGAAGGCTATCAAGTGGACGTGTTCGAGGCAATGCCACAAGCCGGGGGCTGGCTGCGTTATGGCATTCCTGAGTATCGCTTACCCAAATCGATTCTTGATCAAGAAATAGATCTGCTGTGTCGCAACGGCATGACGATTCATACCAACAGCAAGTTAGGTGAGGCGAACACGCTCAGTGCGCTGAGTGAAGAGTATGACGCCGTTTGTCTTGCGGTTGGCGCGTCCAAAGCGGTCGAAATGCACTACCCGGGAAGCACGCTTGAGGGTTGCTATCTTGGAGTGGATTACCTCAAGGATTATGTCACCGAGCAGCGCTTTACCACCGGGAAAAAAGTGGCGGTGATCGGTGGGGGCAACACCGCAATAGATTGTGCGCGCACTGCGGTGCGAGCTGGCGCTGATACTACACTGATTTATCGTCGTACCCGCGATGAAATGCCTGCCGAAGATTATGAAATCGTGGAAGCGGAACACGAAGGGGTCAAGTTCCACTTTTTAACTAACCCAGTGGAAAACCATGCGGACGAGCAAGGGCGCGTGCATCAAGTCACCTTTGAGCGCATGGCGCTGGGGACACCCGATGCTTCAGGTCGCCGTCGTCCAGAGCCGACCGGCGAGTATTTCACACAAGCGTTTGATACCGTGATTGCGGCCGTGTCACAAACCCCAGATCTGGATTTCATGCGTCATGAAACACTGGATATTCCTATCACCCGATGGAATACCGCTGATGTGGATGAGACTACTATGCATCACGGTAGTGGTAACTTGTTCAGTATCGGTGATTTTCGCCGAGGCCCAGCCACTGCCATTGAAGCGGTAGCGGATGGACGAATTGCCGCGCAAGCCATCGATCGCTTTTTCAATGGCACCATGGCATCACTGCCTGTTAAACCGTTTAATGCGCGCAAAGAGCCGTCGTTAAACAAAGTCGACCCTGCTCAGTTTAAGCAGTTAGAGCAGGTGAAGCGGATGATCATGCCTGAGCTCAGCGCCGAGCAGCGTGAATGCTCGTTTGACGAAGTCGAGCTAGGCTTTGATAACGAGCAAGCCATAGCGGAAGCTGCGCGCTGCCTAGAATGTGGCTGCCAAGCCAACACCGATTGTGCGCTGCGTGACTACGCCACCACTTATCAGGCCGAGCAACACCACCCGCAATCGGTGAAGGTTCAATCCGCAGCCGATTGGCAAGCGGTGCGCGATGAGCGGCATAAATTCTGCGTCGATAGCAGCTCAGAGTTTATTGTTTTTGATGCCAACCGTTGCATCAGTTGCGGGCAATGCATACAAGCGTGTCGTGAGCAATCCGTTCATGGCGTTTTGAGCTTTATGATTGACGAAAAAGGCCACCCGAAACTTCGCCCCGATTTACGACCTAACTTTGGCCCCAATGGCACCTTAATGGGCGATTCCACCTGCGTACAGTGCGGTGCGTGCACGCAAGCGTGTCCGACTGGGGCGATGGTGGATAAGCGCAATAAAGCGCAAGGCCGGGATATTGAGTTGAAACAGGTGGATACCATATGCACCTACTGCGGCGTTGGCTGTAAGCTGACGCTGCATGTGGATGAAGCACGCAATCGTATCATGGCGGTGACAGGCGGAGCCTCTCCGGTTAATGAAGGTATGTTGTGCGTCAAAGGTCGCTTTGGTTTTGATTTTATTGGCAGTGACGAGCGCCTCACCACTCCGTTGATCCGTAAAGATGGTTGGTTGCAACCGGCGTCTTGGTCTGAAGCGATTACGCTGATTGCGAACAAGTTTTCTGCCATCAAACGCGACTTTGGTTCGGATGCGCTGGCCGGTTTCTCTTCAGCGAAAACCACCAACGAAGATAACTACGCGTTTCAGAAATTCATCCGTCGCGAGCTGGGTACCAACAACGTCGATCATTGTGCGCGTTTGTGCCACGCATCCACAGTCACTGGGCTTGAAGCGGCGCTTGGCAGTGGCGCGATGACCAATGATATTCCGAGCATTCAGCATTCTGACATCATCTTTATCATAGGATCCGATACCTCATCTGCGCACCCGATCATCGCTTCGCACATCAAACAAGCGGTGCGTCACCATGGCGCGCGCTTGATTGTCGCCGACCCAAAACGCATCGCCATGGCCGATCACGCTGAGCTCTATCTTGCGCATCGTCCGGGGACCGATGTAATGCTGATTAATGGCGTAATGCAGCAAATCATCAAACACGGTTGGTATGACCGCGACTACATCGAAGAGCGCGTAGACGGTTTTGATACCATGATGCAAGAGGTGATGTCGCCCTCATACGCGTTAGACAACGTGGAGCTGGTCACCGGTGTGAAGGCGGACGATATTTTCGCTATGGCGCGCATGATAGGCACGGCGAAACGCACCGCTGTGTATTACTCAATGGGCATCACTCAGCACACTACCGGTCATGATAACGTTCGTTCCATCGCCAATTTGCAACTCTTGTGCGGCAACATCGGTATTGAAGGCGGCGGTATTAACCCTCTGCGCGGTCAATCCAATGTGCAAGGTGCGTGTGATATGGGCGCGCTGCCCAATAACTACCCGGGCTACCAAAAGGTTTATAACCCCTTGGTGCGAGATAAATTTGCCCTCGCTTGGGATGCGCCCAATCTATCGCTTACGCCCGGATTGACCTTAACAGAAATCATCGATGGCGCGTGCGATCGCAGCGTACGCGGCTTGTATGTGATGGGTGAAAATCCGGTACTGAGCGATCCGGATCAAGCCCACGTGATTGAAGGGCTTGAGAGTCTGGATTTTTTGGTGGTGCAAGACATCTTCCTTACCGAAACCGCGCAGTACGCTGATGTGGTCTTGCCGTCGTGTAGCTTTGCTGAGAAGGCGGGCCACTTTACCAACACTGAGCGCCGAGTGCAGCGCATTACTCCTGCGGTAGCGCCGCCGGGCGAGGCGAAAGAAGATTGGTGGATCATTCAGGAAATCGCCAATGCGATGGGCGGGGAGTGGCGTTATCGTCAGGTCTCGGATATCACCAATGAAATAGCACGAGTCACGCCACAATATGGTGGTTTAAAGTGGGCCAACATCCCGCCTAATGGCGTGCAGTGGCCGAGCAATAAGAATAACCCTGAAGGGACGCGTATCATGCATCAGACGCAGTTTTCGCGTGGCAAAGGGCAAATGGAGGCGATTCCTTTTCGCTATGCCGCAGAGCTACCGGATGAGGAGTTCCCATTGGTGCTGACTACCGGCCGCGTGCTGGAGCAATTTCACACCGGTACCATGACGAGAAAAACCCAAGGGTTGGATAATCTTGCCGGGCCAAGAGCAATGATCAGTGTGCAGGATGCCGAGCGCTTAGGCATTGGCAATGGGCAACGACTGAAAGTCTCCACCAGGCGAGGTGAGATTGAGATCGACGCTTTTGTCACCAAGCGTATGCAGCCTGGGGTAGTGTTTATTCCGTTCCATTTTGTGGAGTCACCGGTCAACCGTTTGACCACCACGGCCAAAGATCCGCACGCTAAGATCCCGGAATTTAAGGTCGCAGCCGTACGCGTGGAGCCGCTTTAGACAATCACGTGGTGTACTTTAGCCGATCTTAACGGCTTAGCCTTGGGCTAAGCCGTTAAAAACTCGGTGAAAACGTCAATCATCGACCATACTTACTCTAATTTGTTACGCGCGATTGGGCTTTGTCTCAAGTGGCGCTAACGTTGAGGGAGAGGTGGAGTGAAGCGTTGGATTCTTTGGGCAATTGTCTATTTCCCAGCCTTGTGCTGGGCAGGGTTATCACTGAAAGAGTCCCTCTGGTGGGTAGAAAATATCGTCGCGTTTCCAGCGCTGTTTATGTTTGGCTATGTACTGCTTGCCCTTGTGTTGGGGCTGGCACGCTGTTATGGTCAAACGCTCGTCTGCCTTGTCCTTGCCGGCGCGTTTGCCTTGATGACACCCAAAGGCAGCCAAGCACTCGTCGCTGATTGCGATACCCCCGTCACCGTCTTGCAATACAATCTCTACTACGAAAACCCAGATATCCATCAGTTCATCAATTACTTATTAGCGCAGCCGGCGGATTTGATTGTTATGCAGGAAGTGGCGCCTGAGATTGGTGAGCAGCTTAAATTGCTCGATGACCGCTATCCGTTTTTCTATGGCGGCCAAGAGGGCATCGGTTATCCGTCGAGCCAAATGATTCTCAGCACTACTCCGTTAACGGACGCCTCTGTGTTTCACACGCCGGATCAGCAGAGCGTGATTCGTGCGGTATGGCATCCACCAAAACAAGATCCCATCACTTTAATGGTGGCGCATCCACCTTCTCCGCGCAGCAAAGAACTCTGGCATCGTCGCAACGCGTTAATTCGAACCATTGAGTCGTTGAATGAGCAATACCCTGATGATGAAGTGCTGATCGTCGGAGACTTTAACCTATCCTCCATCAGCCGACGTTTTGCGCAGCTGTTCCCCACCTTTCAGACCGCGCCGGTGGCCAGTTGGCCTAATTGGGGCGCACAAGTAGCAACGCCTGCATCAACCATGATTGCCATTGATCACCTTTGGCTACAATCGGCGAATGCTGGGCGGCGTTTGTGCCACAGAGAAAGTCTCTCGACACCCAACGGTTCCGATCACAAGTTGGTTCTCACCAAAATTGGCTATTGAGCAAAAAAAACCAAGGCAGTTTTTGCCTTGGTTATGAGCTGAATGGGTTATTCAGTAGAGGAGGTCGAGGGCAATTAAGGTTTCAGTGCGAGCACTTTATCAATGTCTGCCGCGCTGTGGCGTTCAGGCACTTGCTCCCACTCTTCACCCCATGCACGGTTAACGATGCGGCCACGCTGCACCGCTTCTCGCGCTTCAATCTCTTTCGCCCAGCGTTTGACGTGTTGATAACTGTCGACGTCTAAGAACTCTGCGGCATTGTAGGCGTGACCTAACACCAGATTGCCATACCACGGCCAGGTGGCGATGTCGGCGATGCTGTACTCTTCACCACCGAGGTAGGTGTGCTTCGCCAGTTCTTTGTCGAGTACATCGAGCTGACGCTTGGCTTCCATCGCAAATCGGTTGATCGGGTACTCGAATTTCTCTGGTGCATACGCATAGAAGTGACCGAAGCCGCCGCCCAGATAAGGCGCAGAGCCTTGCAGCCAAAATAGCCAGTTCATCACTTGGGTTCGCGCCGCATGATCTTTAGGTAGGAAATGACCAAACTTCTCCGCAAGGTAAAGCAGGATGTGGCCAGATTCAAAGACGTTGATGGGCGTTTCACCAGAACGGTCCACTAAGGCCGGGATTTTTGAGTTTGGGTTGATTTCGACAAAGCCAGAACCAAACTGATCACCGTCACCAATTTTGATCAAGTAAGCGTCGTACTCCGCCTCTTTCACACCGAGTGCAAGCAGTTCTTCGAGTAAGATGGTGACCTTTTGTCCGTTTGGCGTCGCCAGAGAATGCAGTTGTAGCGGATGCTCGCCAACGGGTAGGGCTTTTTCGTGGCGCGCGCCTGAGTCTGGTCGGTTGATGCTGGCCCATTGTCCGCCGTTGCCTTCTTCCATTGTCCAAACTTTAGGTGGTACGTATTGGTTAGTCATTCTAATTCCTTATCCAACGTTGCTTTTTGCCCTAACATCATAGGGCATACTTTACACGTTGGGGTGGCAAGAGAGAATTAAAAGGCTCTTGGAGCAGTTTGATAGAACCTTGAGTTATGACACAGAGTGCTTTGGCATATCGGCGGATGCGTTAGGCGAGATAATCAGTAATAGGGACGACGATACTCGTCAGAGGCAGGGCACTATCTTGAGCACATTTCAGCCTTCTTATTTGCAAGCGATCGGTGCTGCGCTTTCAAACAGGATCACAAAATCCGATCATTTTACACAGCAGATAGGAAATTCAATGGAGCAAAAAGAGGGAACTGCTACAGTGAAACTGCGGTCAAATCGAACAACTGTTTGACCACAGTTAGCTAGGGAGTCATACCATGGATGAGATGATTAGAAAGGCGCGCCAAAAGCGTCGTAAACACCAGCAGCAAGTTAAACCATTGAACTTGCAACAGAAAAAGTACAGTGAACTGATTTTGGTCGATTTCGATGAACCCTCGGCGTCGCATATTAACCGCCGCGCCGAGAGCAAAATCTATTCATAGTGCCTAGGTGTTAGGCCACCATTGTTTCCGTTTTCAGGCGCGCCAGCGCATCCGATAACGAAGACTCGACGTAGTGGCCTAATGCCAATACTTCCTCACAAGGCGCGACCAAATCAGGGATCTGAAACGTCGTCATATTGGCAGCCATGGAGCTGCGCACACCATTGTTCGAATCCTCAAACGCCACACATTGCGCGGCCTCAACGCCGAGCCTTTGAGCGGCGAGTAAATAAATCTCTGGGTCAGGTTTGCCTTGGGTCACTTCACAGCCGCACGTTAGAGAATCAAAGTATTGATCCAATCCCGCCAGTTTTAATTTCACCGTGGCAACCTCTCGTTGTGATGAGGTGGCAACAGCGGTTGGGATCTTGTTCGCCTTTAACCACTTCAGCAGATCAAGCACGCCTTCTTTGACCGGAATGGCTTGATGATTAACGATGGCTTTGTAGTTTTTACGCCATTCTGCATCGAGCTTATCGAGATCGTCGTGGTACACCTTACGAAATGTCTTATCAATGCTGACCGCGTTTTGGCCAATGATGGAGAGGTAGACATCGGGGTAGAACGGAAGGTTAACGTTGGCGCAGGCTTGTTCAAACACCTGCATACAGAGGCGCTCGGTATCGAGTAATAGGCCATCCATATCAAAAATTGCGGCTTGGAAATTCATAGTAGGGCGTTCATTGTGTGACGTTGAAAGCGGTCATTCTGACATAGATGAACGGCTCCGTCCAAGTGGCATAAATTGAATATTTGCTTGCGATAAGCTTCGGTCAGAAGTGTGACAAAAAGGGCGATTTAGCCCTTTTTTGCCATCCATAACTTGGTTAATCTACTTTGTCGAAACGAACGCGGAATTGTAAAGGATTAACGATGAAACTCTCTGCCATGATTGCAACCCTTGTCTTACTTCTCGCCGGTTGTTCCAACACCTGGGAAGGAGTGAAAGAAGACTCCTCCAAAGTATGGAAGGACACCAAAGAAGCGATTCACGAAGCGACAGAATAACCAAAGAAAACGCCGCCCTTTTAGTGACTAAAAAGGGCGGCGTTTTGATATCTAACGGTGCTAACGCCTACGGTTTAACCATATTGCGCTTCTAACTGCTCCGCTTTATTGAACTTGTCGTGAGTCGCAAGTTGCTTGGCGTAGGTAGCGATATGAGGGTAGCGCTCCAGTAGTCCGAACTTGGTTAAGATTTCCACGATGAAAGACATCATGATATCCGCACCGGTGAGGGTGTCGGCGACCAAGTAACGTTTACCTTCTAAACGTTGATTGACGTAACTCATCACCTTATCTAACTCAAGATCGGCGTAGCCGGCAAGGAAGTTGGTCTGCGCGCCATCTTTGGCGACAAACATCTTCAGTAGCAAGGGCAGCGCCGCTGAGCTTTCAGCGAAATGCAGCCATTGCAGGTAATCGACATAGTCATCGCTATCTGCTTTAGGTGCGAGATGTGGCCCGTAACGTTGGATTAGGTACTCTGTAATGGCCCCAGATTCAGCGATCACCACTCCTTTGTCTTCAATGACGGGCGATTTACCCAAAGGGTGAACACTTTTGAGTTCAGGTGGCGCGAGAAACGTGACGTTATCACGTTGATAAGGCGCGATTTTATACTCAAGATTCAGCTCTTCTAGTAGCCAAATGATGCGCTTAGAGCGCGATTGGTTTAGGTGGTGCAGCGTAATCATGACGACTCCTTATACCGGCTCGTTGGTTTTAACGACCAGCTTACCGAAGTTTTTCCCTTCGAGCAGGCCAATAAAGGCATCAGGCGCGTTGTCTAGCCCTTCCACCATGTGCTCTTTGTAGTGAATCTTACCTTCTGCCAGCCAACGATTCATATCTTGAGCGAACTCACCATAACGGTGACCGTAGTCATCAAAAATGATGAAGCCTTGCATCTTGATGCGTTTAACGAGCAATTGCCCCATCAACATTGACAGGCGATCTGGCCCTTGTGGCAAAGAGGTCGCGTTGTACTGTGAGATAAGGCCACACAATGGTACGCGCGCGCCAGTGTTGAGCAATGGCATAACAGCGTCAAACACTTTACCGCCAACGTTTTCAAAGTAGATATCAATGCCTTTTGAACAATGCGTGGCGAGTTGATCAGCGAAGTCGTCCGCTTTATGGTCGATGCACGCATCAAAGCCAAGCTGCTCTACCGCATAACGGCATTTTTCTTCTCCGCCGGCTACACCGACAACGTAACAACCTTTCAATTTACCGATTTGGCCAACCATAGAACCGACCGCGCCAGTGGCGGCAGCCACGACCAGCGTGTCGCCTTCTTTGGGGGCTCCAATATCAAGTAGGCCCATGTAAGCGGTAAAGCCAGGCATGCCCATTACGCCGAGCGCATAGGAAGGGTGCGCCGGGTTTTGGCCCATGTTGATTAGGCCTTCGCCATTTGACAGTGCGTAATCTTGCCATCCGCTGTAGGCCAGCACCCAATCACCGTTTTTAAACTGATCGTGGCGAGATTCGATGACCTGACACACGGTACCTGCGACCATGGTGTCACCGATAGCAACCGGGTCTGCGTAGGATTTTGCATCACTCATCCGCCCGCGCATGTACGGGTCAAGGGAGAGATAAACACTGCGCAACAGGACTTCGCCCTCTGCTGGGCTTGGAATGTCCGTTGTCTCTAGACGAAAATTATCCGCAGTGGGGGCGCCATTGGGGCGAGATGCAAGCACTACGCGTCGGTTAATGGAATCTGACATGATGTTCTCCTGTGTAGACATGACATAAAGTACGTCTTAGTTATGTTATTAGACCAGTCGTCTAGTTGTGTGGCCAAAAAATCCCGCTACCAGCATAGTCGATAACGGGGGAGCAAAGTGTGATGAGCCAGCGCTACTTGACGGCTGGAACACCTAGCAAGGCTTTGGAGCTAAGTAAACACAGCTCAAGATGGGTTTCATCTTGAACAAGTTTGTTGAGCAAACTCGCACCTAACCATTGTTGATATAACTGTGTGGCCGTGGCATGTGCGTTGACTACCTGGACCGAGCCATCGTCAATGCCCACTTCAATACAGCGAGCAAGGCTTTCTATCACCATTTCTGCGCCTTTGGCGAGCGATTGACGCATCGGCTCGGATAAATCGGCGACTTCAGCACTCAACTTGACCACAAGACAGCGGTTCGCATTGCAGGTGCCTGAATCTTTCTCCAGCCAGCGAGAGAAATAGTGAACGAGTCGTTCAAAACCGTTCAGATCGGTCTGAGTCAATATCGCGTTGCTGCGCGCCATGTACTCACGAATGTATTCGCTAATTAGCGCCTCGCCAAACTGCTCTTTCGATTTGAAATAGTGATAAAAAGAGCCTTTCGGCACTTGGGCGGTGCTCAGCAGTTCAGACAACCCCACGGCGGTAAAGCCCTTATTGACCACCAACTGATAACCAATATTGAGAATGTGCTGACGAGTATCTTGTGTTTTTGCGTTCATGGCCGCTACTATAGTGTAAAAATAGACCAGTCGTCTAGTGCGTCAATCAATGAGCTGCTCTTGCAGTGGGACAAGGAACAGTATGGACATCAGTGTTCGCTCATACACCAAACAAAAACGCGGTCATTGGCACACTTATCATCAATTGGTTCTGCCGCTAAGCGGAGCGATTGATATTGAGCTTGAAGACTATCGTGGAAAGGTTTCGCCGGGAGAGTGTGTGGTGGTGAAGAAAACACTTGAGCACATCTTCCGAGCCGATGAAGCCGCCCGTTTTTTAGTCGTGGATAGCGACACGTTGCCAGAGCCCTTACTGACTGCCAAGATGCCGGTGTTCTCAATCTCGACACCACTTCAGCACTACATTGAGTTTCTCGCAGCGCAACTGGAGCAGTCTGTTGATACGCCTTTGGAAAGTCAAGCATTTGAACTGTTTACATCGCTGCTAGCACGACAAGAAATGCAGCGCAGTGGTGATGCCCGAATTCAGAGGGTAAAAGCGCACATCAGTGCTCATATCGATGCGCCGATGGGCATTGAATCTCTCAGTCGAATCGCCTGTTTGAGTGCGACACAATTTAAATCGCAATTCAAAAAGCACACCGGACAAACCGTTCACGCGTATATTACGGCAGAGCGTATGTCACGAGCTCATGCACTATTGACTCACACCGACTTAAGTATTGCTCGAATTGCAGAGCAGTGTGGTTATCAAGACGCGTCGGCATTCTCGCGGCGATTTCAGGTGCACTTTTCACTGTCACCGAAGCAAGTACGTCATCTCTAACAGCGCCATAATCATCAGAATAACCGAATAAACCGTCCTTTCTGCACATTGGATATCTTAGGCTTGCCGTAAGCTAAATGGAGTATTTCTGGCTTGGATTAGGCAATGTCTGCTCACGTTTCTTCTTCACAATGGCAATCTATTGGTGCCATCCTATTCGCTTCCTTACTTTGGGGAACCACTGGCAGCGCTGCGGCGCTCGCTCCGACCATTCACCCGTTAGCGATCGGTGCCTTTGCGATGGGATTGGGGGGATTACTTTTGGCGTTTATCGCTGTTCCCGCACTCATAAAAGACCTGGCAATTTTGCGCCAACATGTTCGTACGCTGATTTTGGGCGCGTTGGCTTTAACCTTGTACCCGCTGGCGTTTTATACCTCGATGCGGTGGTCAGGTGTTGCGATAGGGACGGTGGTTTCTATTGCCACTGCGCCACTGTTTACCGTCTGTTTTGAGCGTCTTTTTGGCACGGTTAAAGCGCTATCGACACAATGGCTAATCAGTTTCGCTTTTGGGGCGATTGGGGTCATGCTGTTAACCCTAACCAAAGGTGATGGCGTGAACACCTTGGACAATGGGCGTTTTACATTCGGTGTTGTGTTGGGGTTAGTGGCAGCGGCGAGTTATGCCGGTTATTCACTGGCAGCAAAGCAGCTTATTACTTTAGGTGTACGATCCCAAAGTGCGATGGGGGCGATTTTCGGCCTTGGTGCATGTTTGTTGCTGCCTACACTATTTTGGACGGGAAGTGCCCTATTTGCATCAGCAATCAACAGCGCTGTCTCTCTATATATGGCTGTGATCCCGATGTTTGTCGGCTACCTGCTGTTTGGTTTTGGATTGCGCAGGGTCGAAGTGCGCACGGCGACACTACTAACTCTGTTTGAGCCTTTGGTGGCAGCACTGCTGGCAGTGATATTTCTAGGTGAGAGGCTCAGCATTCAAGGCTGGGTTGGACTGGGGTTGATCAGTGCGTGCCTACTGATTCAGACACGCACTGGGCGAGTGAAAAAGGCTATGCCACTCGCTCAAAACGAATCATAAACAGTTGATCCAGATCGGGGTAGATGTCACGAATCAAGGTTTTCAGCTCAGGCAACGGGAGGTGCTCTTGCTCTGCGTGAAATTCGTTGATGTCGTCGTAGCGCAGTGGCTCCACAGAAAGAATGCGAATGGTGCAAACGCTCTGCTGCGTCTCGAGTGTCAACACCTCGACTTCAGTGCCAGGCACATAATGGGACTCAGCTTCATCTCGAATCGTGATGGTCTTTTTCCCTTGTGCCACCAGTGGTGTCAAGAATTCGAAAAACGTCATCTTAGTCGGATGACTGATGTCAGGGTGACTCATGACTCTTCCTTAGGTTGACGTTTATGTTTCGGCACATAGTTGAGGATCGAAATCGGCACCGGCTTGCGCGGCTCAAAGCCTTCCACTTCACGGCGTTCAATCAAGTGGCCTAAGCGGCTCTCAATCATGCACAGGTTCTTAAAGTTGTCTTTAGAGACAAACGAGATCGCCTCACCTTGGGCATCGGCGCGACCGGTTCGTCCTATGCGATGGACGTACTCATCGGCAGGGAAAGGCAGGTCGTAGTTAATCACCCGTGTCAGCCCTTCAATATCGATCCCGCGTGCGCCCACGCCAGTGGCGATCATGTAACGGATTTTACCGGCTTTGAAATCCGCTAATAGCTGTTTTCTTATCGCTTGACTACGACCACTATGAAACGCTTCAGCGTCAATGCCACGTTTGGCCAACTGATCGGCGAGTTTAGCCGCGCCATGTTTGGTCTCAATAAAAATCAGCGCTTGGTCCCAGTCGTTCTCTTTGATGAGATGGCTCAACAGGGCCGATTTTTTATCTTTATCAACGGTAATCAGCCACTGCTCAATGTTCTTTTTCGATGCCTGATTGGCGGCAATACTGATTTCATACGGATCGTGAACCGCCGTCTTGGCAAGCTCTCGGACCTTGTTGGATAGGGTCGCTGAAAACAAGAGATGCTGAATATCGGTTGGCAGTCGGTCGAGAATTTTGTTCAGATCGTCAATAAAACCCATGTCTAACATGCGATCCGCTTCATCCAGCACCAACACTTCGACCTCTTCAAAATAGGCGGCGCGCTGGCCGTATAAATCGAGTAGGCGCCCCGGTGTTGCCACCACAATGTCAACGCCTTCGATCAACGTCTGCTTTTGCGCTTTATCATCCACACCACCAAACAGGGCGACAGAGGTGAGCGGCATGTGGCGACTGTAGTGGCGGATTTTTTCATCAATCTGCTCGGCCAACTCGCGGGTTGGCGCCAGAATTAACGCACGAAAACGTTTTTTACGCTGAGTCTCTCCTTGGGCGAGTCGCTCCAAAATTGGCCAGACAAAACTGGCGGTTTTACCTGTACCGGTCTGAGCCGCGGCGATTAAATCATCGCCACGTAAAATGACAGGGACAGCTTTGGTTTGAATTTGGGTCGGTTTACTGTAGCCCAGTTCGTCGATTGCACGAACCAACGGCTCGCTGAGGCCAAGGTGAGAAAACGCCATGATGATACTCTGTAGTTGTGGGTGGCTACCGCACAGGGCAACCTAAATGCTGAGGCGGATTGTAACATGAATCCGCCACGAGACGACCTATTCGGCCGTGTCGATGTGAGTGATAATCTCGGTGGTGACGGAGTTGGCGATAAAGCAATGTTGGTGCGCTAAGTGGTGCAATTTTTCCAGCTGTTGACGTGTGGGCCGTTTCTCACCGGAGAAGATCACACGAGGAGAGAGAATTACTTGCGTCACTGAGCTATAGCCTTGGCTGTTTTCCTCCAGTTTTCCCACCGCGTCATCGTGGTAATGGTCGACGACGAAACGCTGTTTGGCCGCAATGCCAAGAAACGTCAGCATATGACAACTGGAAATAGCGGCAATAAAGGCCTCTTCAGGATCGACGTTGGCTTCTGTCGAATAAGGTAAAGGGACAACGTGAGGTGAGGAGGACGCGTCAATCACAGCGCCGCCATCAAAATGCCATTGATGACTGCGATGATACTGATTGTCACTAAATGGTTCATCGGGTGCTCTTTGCCATTCCACCGTAGCGATATGCTTAGCCATTGGGTCTCTCATCCATGTGGGTGAATCTTGCTGTTAGGTTAACAGAGTTTCTTTGTTGAATCAGAGCGATATATATCACACCTCGTTGGTTGTGTTATGCAGCGAAACAGTAACCCGCGTAAAGTGACAGCAAATCACCGACTTTTGGCTAGGAGTCATCATGAACAAAACCGAAAAACAAAAAATGCTCGCTGGTGAGCCGTACAATGCGTGGGACGAGACACTCTACCAAGAGCGCATCCGTTGTAGAGAGCACTTACTCAAGCTCAACAACACGATTCCCAACAGCCCAGAATGGCGCGAGGCGATCGACAGCTTGCTGCCTGATGCGGGAGAGGCCTATTTAGAGCCGCCGTTTCGTTGTGATTACGGCAGTAATATTCATGTGGGTAAGAACTTCTACGCTAACTTTAACTGCGTGATTTTGGATGTGGCGCCGGTGTACATTGGCGATAACGTGTTGCTCGCTCCCAATGTTCAGCTTTACACTGCAGGCCACCCGTTGGATGTCAAAGGGCGTGTCGAAGAGGGCGTTGAGTTTGGTACCACAATTACCATTGGTGATAACGTCTGGCTAGGCGGTGGTGTGATTGTTTGCCCAGGAGTGACCATTGGTCATAACACGGTTATCGGGGCGGGCAGTGTTGTGACGAAAGATGTTCCGGCGAATGTGGTTGCCGCAGGTAACCCGTGCCGCGTGATTCGCGAGATTGAGCAGCGCTAGTTAGCCATGATCTCGAAGCGTCGGGGGAACCACGGAGAGCGTGGCGCTCTTGCCGGCGCTCATTTCTTCCGCTTGTTGGTAGAGAATGCGGCTGATGGCCTCGGCGTAAACAGGTTTCGAATAAAGATACCCTTGGCCGAGTTCACATTGCTCGCTCAGTAAGTAGCGTGCTTGCTGCGCGGTTTCGATGCCTTCAGCCACCACTTTGATATTCATCTGCTGAGCCATTGAAATCACGGCCGAGCACAATGCGCGATCATTCTCATCCTCTTCAATATCAGACACAAAGCTACGGTCGATTTTCAAACCATCGACGTTGAACTCTCTCAGATAGGCGAGCGACGCGTAACCTGTCCCAAAGTCATCCAACCATACTTCAATACCCAATTGACGGATTTTATCCAGCGTTGTTTTGGCTTTATCCATATCCAGCATCAAGGCGGTTTCCGTTACCTCGACGTGCAGATGCGAGGCGTGAAGCTGATGTTTGTCGACCAGTTCCGCTAGACGTGCGGCAATGTCTTGGTTATAAATCTGTTTGGCAGAGAGGTTGATTGCAACATGAAAATCATCCGTGTGGGGTAACTGATGCCACTTGTTCAGTGCCAGACACACTTCTTCCATAATCCACTGTCCGAGGGGTAGAATCAGCCCAGTGGATTCTGCGACGGGGATAAACTCGCTTGGCGCGATTAACCCTCTGGCTGGGTGATTCCAGCGAATCAGCGCTTCAACGCCGATGACTCGACCTGTTTGCATATTCACTTTCGGCTGGTAGTGGATTTCAAACTGAGAAAAGTCGATGATTGCCGCCCGCAACTCTCGTTCAATCACGCCGCGATTGAGTACTTGATATTCCATCTCTGCGGTGAAATGGCAGTAACGCCCTTTGCCTTGCGTTTTGGCGGCGTACATCGCGATGTCGGCGTTTTTGACCAGCTCCTCGGCACTTTGGCCGTTGGCAGGGAAGAGGGCAATACCAACACTTGCGCCAACGACCACGGATTCGTTGACCCCTTGGAGTAATATCGGTTCTTCAAACAGGTGTACCAGGCGCTGCGCGATGTCACCGGCTGCGTGTTGATCAATGTGAGGAATACAGAGTAAAAACTCGTCCCCGCCGACGCGGGCAATTAGGCTATTTTCTTTGGCGTGACGACTGAGTAGATTCGCGACAAAATCACTGTGACGTAAGTTCTCGCTGATTTTACTTGCGACGCTGCATAATAACTCATCGCCGGCTTGATGACCTAAGTTGTCATTGATGCGTTTGAATTCATCCAAGTCGAGGAAAAGAATCGCGAACGTCAGGGGCTTCACGCGGTGCTGCTCCAATAATCCCTCTAAAAAGCCCAAAAACTGGGTGCGATTGGGTAGTTTTGTCAGTGGGTCGTTGTAAGCTAAAAATTGAATGGCATCACTGCGTTCTTTGAGGTTATTGTCCATTTCATTAAAGGCTTTGGCTAGCTCACCAAGCTCATCACCACGCTCAATGTTATTCAGATTTTGATAGTGACCCCGACTGATACGCTGAGAGTGACGCACCAGTTTTGTGATGGGTTTGATTAAGGTGTTGGCCATGACAATTGAAATCACAAAACTGACGAGACACATCACCGCTGTGACCACCACAATTAAAAAGGTGCTATGCTCTGTGCTGGCTTGGTTAATTTGTTGAATGATCGCTTGGTTTTCAGCGATGTCACGCTGTATCGCGATCAATGAGTACACCATCATCACACCGCCAAGCAGCTCCTGATTGAGAATCAGTGGGCGGGCGATAATAAGTCTATTCCCTTCATGGTGCAGATACTCCATCTGTTTGCCGAGTGTCGTTTGTTCGACATTGGTATCATTCAGGGGCATGCCATAGGCATCCCCTTCACGGCTGCCTCTGTGAATGACGGTACCATTGAAATCATACACCTTGACTTCGAGCGTAGAGACGTTTTGCAGCGTCGGTTCCAAAATCCGCTCAATCCCATCCAAATCGTAAAAGTACATAGGGTTAAGCAGCGCTTCAGTGAGATAGCTCATCGTTTGTTCGGCTTGGCTTTTCGCATAGCCGATAAAACGCTGCGCCATGTGCTGTCCGTTTTCTTCTAGTACCTTGGCATTGTAATGGCTGTTGATAAGCCATTGAGAGAGTGCAAAGCTCCCTAGCGTGAGTATCACGGCGAGCATATTACCAACGACCAGTTTACTTTTGAGTTTCATCCTATTGCCCCTTGATGCTGCTTATTTAGCGGCCTAGATATTGGTTAACGAGGGCTTTCTGTTGCAGAGACCAGACGATGCTCTGTTCTATATCGTCGGTAATAGGATCAAACTTTGCTGTCTCCTTGTATTTTTTGAGTGGCAGCGCGGCGTTCGGGTCTTGGTCTGCCAAGAATAGGACTTGGCTTATCGCGTGTTTGAGAACAGGATCCATGTCAGGTCGAACGAGCATAAACGCACGCGGCACAGAGGGGCTCGTGTAGATAACGCGCAGCTGTTCTTTGATTGGTGCCGGAATTTCTTTCTCCCAGTCGATATCACTGAACGCCGCAGCGGATACGACTTTACGATGTACCCAACTCATCATATTGGACTCACCCCCCGCAGATGAGAACTCATCGGAAAAGAAGTAGCCAATTTTATCTGCAGGTGGCAGATCGCGGGGTGAAGTCACTTCATGCAGCGGATAGCCTTGTTCTATGAGCGCAGAGACAGGAAGTAGAAACGCGCTGGTGGAGTTACGATCCTCAAAGACGATTACTTTGCCCACCAAATCATCCAAGGTATGGATGTCAGAGTCTTGATGAACGAAGAAAAGTGAGGCGTAGTTGGCTACGCCGTTTTTCCAGCGCCGCGCAATCATCTCAGCATGGCTGTACTTGATAAGATCGTCCGAGGCATACACCGTCTCTGACACGATATCTACTTGGCCACTTTTGACCCAATTGGCCAGCTGAAGGTTAGTTTTGGCCACCACAACTTTGGCTTGTACAATACCATGTTGATGGAGATTCGCCGCTAAGTAATCGGCAAAGGGCTGCGCACGTTTAAAAGCTTTCTTCGGGTTGGAGCTAAGCGTGCCAAGAATAAGGGTTTGCTCGCGCGTAATCTCAGGTGATTCGCTCGCGAATACGCGAGGTAAACTCAACAGCAACGCGATGGACAAGGCGGTAACAGCAATGTGAACCCAGTGGCGTGGTGTCATAACTCTCCCCTTATTTGAAGAAGATACACGTCACTGTCTGCGCAGTGTTTTAAACAAATGAACAACTGACTTAATAAATTAAGTCTAGTGTGACTCGTAATATTGAGCAATATGAATGATAAACTGCTCATCAAGCTTGAGCGAAAGTTCACGGTTTACAATGTAAATGCTAGGCAGAAAAAGGCTTCTCATGCTGAGAAGCCAGTTCATTGAGGTTATAGCCAGTTCAATGAGTTTATAGAGTGCGGTGTGAAGGCCACAGGATGCTTAACGCTCGTCTAGCCACGTTTGCAAATCGAACGTGCGTATATTGCCTGCATCCTCAAGGTGAACCTGCGCTCTGCGAGTTGCCAAATCAAGTTGCAGCGTTGCGCGAGTGTCTAAATGAACCCATTCCATCGTAAGGCTTGAACCCTCGCCAGCCACGCTAAAACTACCATCAAACGCGGCGCTGCGATTACGCAATCGAATCAGTTCACACAAGGCGTTGACGACAGGCTTACCTCGTTCAGCGGCTAGCTGCGCTGGTGTGAGGTAAGGGCGATTGATGTCTCGACCCACTTGAGTACGATGGAGCAGGGCCATGTCGTTGTGCATCGCCAACAAACCGCCGTAGTAGACTTGAGGAACGCCGGGGCTGAAGAACTGAATGGCTCTCGCCACCAAATAATCAAAATCGCATCGCCCTAGTGCGTCATAGTAGCTGCAATTGACTTGGTAGAGATCGAGATTATTCGCCGCGCTACCTGTTGCCTGCTGACTCTCTCCTTGGCTCTTTTGATGAATCGTCTCGACGAGCCGATCGATTTGTTCGGCGTTGAGTAACCCCGGTTTGTCACCTTCAGGGCCAGCGTCGATGATACCGATGCCATCGTGCGTATCGAGCACGGTTAAACAGTTTCGTGGCGCGATCGTCAGCCACTTGACCAACGCCTCGACATTATTGCTGTAGAGGGTGTGTAGGACCAGTGGCGGCAGAGCAAAGTCGTAGACACGATTGACTTTGCTCGCCACGTCAATTTGGGTTTTATAGTGGCTATGAATTTCCGCCACGGTCTCCATGCCAAGTGCGTTGGCGCGCTTGGATAAGGCATCGATAAACGCAAAGGTATCCTCAATCATAAAGCAGGAGGTGCCCGCGCGTTTAATCGCATAGCCTGCGGCGTCAAGGCGAATGATTTTTACACCGTTATCAGCAAATAGGGTCAGTACGCGCTCAAGGTAGGCTTGACCCGCTTGCGTTTCCACATTGATGTCGATTTGGTTGTCAGTGAAAGTGGTCCAAAAGTTGACGGATTCACCGCTGGCGAGGGTTTTTGCGCTAAAACAACTGCCCGGACGAGGGCGATAGATCCGCTTAGCTTGCTCTTCACTGATGCCATCTGGAAACAGATCGCGCTCTTTAAGAAACATCGACCAATACTCAGAGGCTTCGCCTTTCTCCAGCACATCCAAAAACTCGGGTGATTGGCCAGAGGCATGGTTGACGATAAGGTCGGCCATGATTTCAACGTCTTTGCCAAGTGCGTTGAGATCGGGCCAATCGCCAAGCCTTGGGTCGATTTGAGCATGATCAATGGGATCAAATCCCGCGTCGCTACCATCAATTGGGTAATAGAACGGCAAAATATGCACGCCGCCAAAGAGGTCGCTCAACGTGTTGCTGAGTGTGTTGCGCAGCGCATGAAGACCGCCACCCGTTAGGCGGTCTGTGTAAGTGATTAACTGAACTTGGTTTTTCATCGGATTCTCTTTTTTTACACTCTCTTGTCCAAACTCTCTTGTTCAAACAGGGTGAGCGATAGACACACTACAGATGTTTCAGTGAGATACCTTGTTGGTTGAACAAGTGAATCTTATCGGGCTCGGCCGTCAGTTTAATGTGCTCGCCTTTGTGATAGTCGAGAATACCCGGCAGCTTGGCCACGATGGACTCTTCATGATTGGGCACCTGGATGTGCAGCAGCGTGACTTCACCGAGCGATTCGACAAACAGCACCGTGCCCGTCATCAGTTCTTGCCCCTCGGCGGCGACACGAAAATCTTCTGGGCGAATGCCCATTTGCAAGGTGTCGCCAACTAATGCGCTCTGCGCTGCGATCGGGACAGTAATGGT
The DNA here is from genome assembly GCF_059833955.1 of Vibrio sp. R15-SG3-ISO1A. Lineage (NCBI taxonomy): Bacteria > Pseudomonadati > Pseudomonadota > Gammaproteobacteria > Vibrionales > Vibrionaceae > Vibrio > Vibrio sp. R15-SG3-ISO1A. The sequence goes on along the minus strand of NZ_JCBDGH010000030.1, from coordinate 256,290 downwards.
GAGGCCGCTTTCGGCTTTGATTTGAGACTCGCTGCCTGCTGCTTCAAGAGTGACGGGGCTAATGTTCATCGCAGGTGAGCCAATAAAGCGCGCAACAAACACGTTCGCTGGATTGGTGTAGAGTTCCAATGGGGTGCCGACCTGTTCAATCTTGCCTGCTGAAAGCACCACAATGCGATCGGCGAGTGTCATGGCTTCGACCTGATCGTGCGTCACGTAGATCATCGTGGTTTGCTTGAGCTCCTCTTTTAAGTTGGCGATCTCAATACGCGTTTGTACCCGCAGCGCCGCGTCGAGGTTAGAGAGTGGCTCATCAAAAAGGAAGACTTTTGGTTGGCGTACAATCGCGCGGCCAATCGCCACTCGCTGTCTTTGCCCACCGGACAGCGCTTTCGGTAAACGGTCGAGGTAAGGTTCTAGTTGCAGCATGCGCGCGGCTTCCATTACTCGTTCATGGATCGCTTCTTTTGACTCTTTCGCGATGCGCATCGCAAACGCCATGTTGTCGTAAACCGTCATATGCGGGTAGAGGGCGTAGGTTTGAAACACCATCGCAATACCGCGCATCGCCGCAGGCAAATCGTTGACTTTCGCCCCTTCAATAAACAAATCGCCAGAGGTGATCTCTTCCAACCCCGCAATCATGCGCAGCAAGGTGGATTTACCACAGCCTGATGGCCCGACAAAGACGATAAATTCGCCTTGATCAATCTCCAAATCGACACCGTGAATGACTTGGGTGTCACCGTAGGCTTTTTTTACGTTGGTCAGTGTTAATCCTGTCATTATCAATTCTCTTCAATCCTTGGCTGGTTATTTCACAGAGCCAGAAAGCAATCCGCGCACTAAGTAGCGCTGCAAGGCAAAAAATACGGTCAGTGGTACAGCAATTGAGACAAAGGCTGAGGCCGTGAGGATCTCCCAGTTACCGCCACGAGAGCCGAGTAGTTCGCGTAAGCGGGCGGTGAGCACCATGTGCTCTTCTCCTGTGCCTAAGAACACCGTCGCGACCAGTAAGTCATTCCATACCCAAAGGAATTGGAAAATGCCAAAAGAGGCAAGGGCAGGGAAGGAGAGTGGCAGTACGATGCGCATAAAGATCTCAAAGTCTGTCGCACCGTCGACCTTGGCGGACTCAATGATCTCCCTTGGTAGGCTAGAGATGTAGTTGCGCAGCAGATAAATCGCCAGTGGCAGACCAAAGCCGGTGTGGGCAAGCCAGATACCGAGATAGGTTTTCGCGCCCACGCCAAAGAAGGCGCCAATGTCGTTGTAGAGACGCAGCAAGGGGATCAGTGACATCTGCAATGGCACCACAAGCAAGCCAACGACCATAGCAATCAGCAGGTTGCGACCGGGCATCTTCATCCAAGAGAGCGCATACGCAGCGTACGCAGCGATCAAAATCGGGATGATGGTAGCGGGAATCGTCACGGTGAGTGAGTTAATGAATGAGCGTCCAATCCCCTCTGCGGTCAGTACCTCGCGGTAGTTATCTAAGCCAAACTTGGGCGGCACGACGGCGGTATAGAAAATACGTTTGCCACGTGAGCCTTTGAACGGCTCGTTTGAGACCATTTCATAGTGACCATCTTCAGTGACGGTCAATGTCCCGTCGTTCATCTCGGCCACGTCGCCGGGTTGGTAAGCGGTCGGCTCTCTTGAGGAGAAACCAAATGCTTTAATATCAACAGGCTCACCATCAAGCAGCAGTTGCCCGGCAAGCACATAATGATCGCCTCGTTGAATTTGTGAGTCGGGATCGCCGGTGCGATCGACGAGGTTTTGTTCGGATGCGGTAAGGGATGTCCACCAACCACTCAGGGCAAGCTGATCTTTATCTCTGAATGAGGAGATGAACAAGCCTGCGGTCGGCAGTGTCCAAAGAATCACGATGACGAGCACCGAAAAGTGGACAAGAAAGGTCAGCGGTGAGCGCCTAAGTTTACTCAGGCTAAACTTGGCTTGGCTCACATTGGGTGCTGTAGTTTGAGGCTGAGACATTAACGATCCTCCATTTGAGCGCTGGCTTGGCGCATGTTCCACACCATAACAGGAACAACCGCGACCATGATCACCACGGCAATCGCCGCGCCGCGGCCAAAGTCACCGCCGCCTCTAAACATCCAGTCGAACATCATGTTCGCCAGCACCTGTGTACTCCATTGACCGTTGGTCATGGCAAGGACGATATCGAACACTTTCAGCACTAAGATGGTGATGGTGGTCCAGACCACAGCAATGGTGCCCCAAATTTGTGGAATGAGTATTTTGAAGAAGATTTGCACGCCATTGGCCCCATCAAGGACCGCCGCTTCCACCGTCTCTTCGGGAATACCGCGCAGTGCGGCTGAGAGAATCACCATCGCAAAGCCGGTTTGAATCCAAATTAAGATCACCATCAAAAAGAAATTATTCCAGAAAGGAAGGGTAATCCATGCTTGCGCCGTACCGCCGAATAGCTCGACGATGGCGTTTAAAATACCGATTTGTTCTGAGCCTGGCGCACGATAGTCATAAACGAACTTCCAGATGATCGACGCACCAATAAAGGAGATGGCCATCGGCATAAAAATCAAGCTTTTGGCAATATTGCCCCAGCTGACTTTATCGGTCAGCGCCGCGATCACCAAGCCAAAGAAGGTCGAGGCAGCCGGTACGACCAATAGCCACAACAGATTGTTGAACAGGGATTCACGAAACTCAGGGTCGTTGAACAGCCAGGTGTAGTTACTCAAGCCTACAAATTCAAAGCCGTTTCGATCGTGCAGTGATAACACCACAGATTCAAAAACGGGATAAATAAGGTAGAGGCCCAAAAACGCCAACGCTGGGCCAAGAAAGAGCCAAGGGCGAATCGCTGCGGCGCGACGCAGGTTTTGCGCCATGGTCTGATTGGAAACCCGACGAGTCGGGAAGATCACGCTAAGTAACCAGTTGGTGCCGACAAAGTAGACCACACAACTGGCAACGCCTAGCGCCATGATAAATAAAGAGGAATAGAGTTGCTCCATCACGACCTCAACTTGGAACCCTTGCCGACAGAAAACGCTTAGCTGACTGTCGAGGGTTGAACATCAATACGGCAGTCTCATCAGCGGGCTACCTTGGGTAGCCCGCATGGGATGAGATGAACTATTTGAGCGCATCCCAGGTTTTTTGGATGTCGTTGGCGACATCTTGCGCCGATTTACCGCCGCTGTAGTCGACCATGCCTGTCCAGAATGCGCCTGCGCCGATTTTACCTGGCATCAAGTCAGAGCCGTCAAAGCGGAAGGTTGTGGCTTGAAGTAAGATCTCACCTTGTTTTTTCAAGGTGTCGTTGCCGTACGCATCCACGTTAGCGCCTTTATGCGGTGTTAAGAAACCAGACTGAGCCATCCAAATTTCATGCGCAATCGGCGATTGGAGGAACTCCATGAACGCGCGAGCCGCTTTGGAATCTTTGGTGATGCTCCACATGGTGCCGGCACCGAGTACCGGTTTACCTAAGTCTTTCGACTCATAAGCAGGGAAGTAGAAGAAGTCCGCATCCGCGCCCAGTTCCGTTCCTTCAGGGAAGAAGCTTGGAATGAATGACGCTTGACGGTGCATGTAACATTTGGCCGGAGAGGTAAAGAGACCTTTTGGCGAATCCCTAAAGTCAGTCGCAGCGACCGCACGCGCACCGCCATCCACGTAGGCGTCGTTGCGAACAAACCAACCGAATTCTTCAATTGCGCCGACCACTTTCGCGTCGTTGAATTTCAGCTCGTTGCTGACCCATTTGTCGTAATCTGCGGGAGATTGGGTGCGCAGCATCATGTCTTCTACCCAGTCAGTGGCTGGCCAGCCGGTTGCGCCGCCAGAACCTAGACCGACACACCAAGGTGTTTCACCATCTTTGACGATTTGATCGGTAAGCGCTTTAAGCTCTTCCATGGTTTCTGGTACTTCGTAGCCTGCATCTTCAAAGTTTTCAGGCACATACCAAACCAGTGATTTCAAATCGACTTTATAGAAGAAGCCGTAGAGCGCTTCTTTACCATCTTTGCCGGTAAATGTGCCCAGGTCGACCCAGGATGAGCCTGCCGCATAGTTATTATTAATCCAGTCGGCCATGGAAGGCTCAAGTGGCGTTAGGAAGCCTTTTGAGGCCAAATCAGCCGCAAGACCTGGCTGCGGGAAGATCGCAATGTTTGGCGCACTACCTGCTTGTACATCGATGGCGATTTGCTGCTCAAACGAGTCTGAGCCAGAGTATTTCACCACGGCGCCTGTTGCCGCTTCGAAGTAGGCGATAACGCTTTCCACCAGCTCCTTATCTTCGGTCAACCAAGGGCCGAATACGGTGACGGTTTCACCTTTTAAATCCATATTTTTGAGTGCTTCGTAGCTCTGCCAATTAAAGCGAGCGTCTTCACCCGGTGCGTACTTCAGTTCGGCGGCAAACGCGGAGGTAGCAGAAATCGCGACCGCGATTGCACCAGCAAGTAGAGAGGTTTTCATCAGTAAGACTCCATGTATTCGATACCCTTTACCTTCAATGGGTTAGGGTGGGTTCAGATACTTTGTTTCATTGTTATAATTGATGTTATTCCCTAGACTTAACCCATCAAGATTCTATAACTTCTATAAAGACCAGTAATTTCTTAATCGATTAAGCTATCAATAAACAACATAAGACGTTATTTCAAATTCGCCTGTTTTTCTGCTCAATCTTGTGCTTTTGATCAAGTTTTTCTCTGGTTTGCTGCTCACTCTATGACCGCTGTCAAACTAATCAATTTTTAGTGATTAAGTGAGTTCCTTATTTCTTCTTAATCGATTTAGAATTGTGAAATATAACCCTGATCTATCGACGCCGTTGGTGTGGTTCACTCAGGGAGTCAGTGAAGGAGTGGTAGTGCGATGAGCAGTGAAAGGCGAAAACCGACGTTGAAAACCGTGGCGGCCCATCTTGGGGTCTCGACCGCGACGGTGTCGAACGCTTTCAATCGTCCCAACCAACTCTCCCAGTCTCTGCGTGAGAAAATTTTGGCGGAGTGTGAAACGCTTGGTTACACGGGGCCAAGCATTACGGCGCGCAGTTTAAGAACGGGGAAAACAGGGGTGATTGGTGTATTGCTGGCAGACAGCCTGGCGTACAACTTTACCGATCCGGTGGCGACCGAATTTCTCGCGGGAATATCAAAAACCTTGGACGCAGCACACGTCAATATGCTGCTGCTGCCCTCCAATCACGAGAACTACCAAAATACGCAGGTGGAAACCATTCCAGATAGCTTTATCGTCTATGGTAAGCCGATGGACCCGAGCGTGATCAATTTGATTTTGCGCCAACACAAGCCGGTGGTGTCGGTGGATTTTTACCTTCCTGATATTCCTTCCGTGAACGTAGATAACTTTACTGCTTGCTATGACATCGCCAAACACGCCATCCGTAGCCCGAATGACAATGTGTTGATTCTTGGCTTGCGTCTAGAGCCGTCGACGTCTATGTCGCTGGCGAACCTGAGCTCACTGTATACCAGTGAAGAGTCCGTTTCGCGTTGCCGATTTGAAGGTTACAAAAAAGCCTTGGCAGAAAGCGGGATTGATTTGGCCTACGAGAACGTCTGGCAGATTCACGACCTTGACGAAGCCAGCCTGAAAACCATGTTGCGCGGTGCGTTGGCCAACCCGAAAAAAGTCGATGTGCTGCTCTGTATGAGTGACAAAATCGCGCTCGCCGCGCTGGATGTGGCCAATGAACTTGGTCTTTCTATGCCCGATACACTGCGCGTTGTCGGCTTTGATGGCATTCCGAAAGCGGCGCAAGCGGGCCTGACAACGATTGCTCAACCGATTATGAAAAAGGGCCAAGTGGCCGCGCAAATGGCGCTTGGACACATCCCTTACGAAACCGTCCAACTGGACACAGAGCTGGTGGTTGGCACCAGCAGTTAACTTGCTAAGGAGTCTCCCATGACGACGGGACAACTGGAAAAACGCTGGTGGCACGATGCCGTGGTGTACCAAATCTACCCAAGAAGCTTTAATGATTCTAATGGGGACGGTATTGGCGATATTCCGGGCATCATCGACAAACTGGATTACATTCAAGAGCTCGGAGCCAATGTGATTTGGCTCAGTCCTGTCTACAAGTCACCGATGGATGACAACGGATACGACATTTCAGACTATCAGCAGATCGCACCAGAATTTGGCACCATGGCGGACATGGACAGGTTGTTGGCAGAAGCGGACAAACGCGGCATCAAGATTGTGATGGATCTGGTGGTGAACCACACCTCTGATGAACATCCTTGGTTCATTGAATCGAAAAGCAGCAAGGATAACCCTAAGCGCGATTGGTACATCTGGAAAGATCCCAAACCCGATGGCAGTGAGCCCAACAACTGGGAGTCTTTCTTTAAGCCCAAAGCGTGGACACTGGATGAGAATACTGGCCAGTATTACTTGCACCTGTTTAGTAATCGCCAGCCGGATCTCAACTGGGCCAATCCAGAAGTGCGTGAAGCCGTGTATGAGATGATGCATTTTTGGCTTAAAAAGGGGCTTGGCGGGTTTCGCATGGATGTGATCAACATGATTGGTAAGCCATCTGATTTTCCCGATGCGACCATTTTTGATGCCGGTGTCGCAGGCTGGGAACATTGGTCCAATAACCTGTTGGTGCACCAGTACTTGCGTGAAATGCATGAGAAGGTACTTCAGCATTACGATGTGTTGACGGTAGGCGAAACGCCATTCACGACGACCTTAGATGGCCGCTACTATTCGCACCCTGATCGCAAAGAAATCAGCATGATTTTCCAATTTGAGCACGTCAGTATTGATCGCGAAGAGCATAACGCAGTGAAAAAGCCGTTCGATCTGGTGCAGTACAAGGAGATCATGACACGTTGGCAAGACGATTTGTACCAAAAAGGCTGGAACAGCGTCTACTGGAGTAACCATGATCAGCCGCGTACTGTCTCTCGCTACGGTTGTGATTCGCCGCAATATCGAGTCATCAGTGCGAAAATGCTCGGTACAGTGCTGCACATGATGAGCGGCACGCCCTACATCTATCAAGGCGAAGAAATTGGTATGACCAACAAGCACTTTGCCAGTATCGAGGAATTTAACGATTTGATGGCCAAGTTCCATTATCAAAAAATGATGGAGCGTGGCATGACCGAGCAAGATGCATTGGCGTTTCTCAACGACTTTTCACGCGATCATGCCCGAGTGCCTGTGCAGTGGGAAGATGCGGCCAATGCGGGATTCACCACCGGGACACCGTGGTTGCCGGTCAATGACAATTATCCAGAGATCAATGTGGCGCAAGCGGTGCTTGATCCTAACTCGATTTACCATCACTACCGAGCCCTGATTGCGCTGCGTAAAAGTGAAAAGTTTGGTGATGTGGTGGTGTATGGCCGTCACACATTGCTCGACCCGCAAGACAGTGAAGTGTACGCCTATGTGAGGCAAGATGAGCAAAGCGGCCGCGCTCTGTTGGTTGTGGCGAACTTTACTGATCAAACCTTAGAGCGCCGCTATCCGTATCAAGCCAAACAAGTGCTGATCAACAACTATCCGCAAGCGGAATTTAACCTTGATGGATTAACCTTAGCGCCGTATCAAGCAGTGGTGATGGAGATTACGGCAAGCGTTTAAGTGGGCGTTTGGCACCTTCATTCTCACCGCTATAGCGTGAGTTCATAAGCCGCATAGCATCAACGCTATGCGGCTTTTTACTTAAAACTCACACGGCGCTTCGAAGATGAGCGGCTCTTTAGTGTAAGGGTGCTCAAACTCCAATCGCTCGGCATGCAAGTGCAGGCGATCAGCTTTATGGCCGTAGAGCGCATCACCGACAATCGGGATGGCGAGGCCAAGGTGGTGGGCACAGTGGACGCGCAATTGATGGGTGCGTCCTGTTCTTGGGTAAAGCCGTAACTTGCTGCGCCCGTCGCGTTGTTCAATCAATTGCCAATGGGTTAACGCCGGTTTGCCGTGTTCAAAGCAAACCAGTTGGCGTGGTCTATCTTCTGGGTCGCCTCGTAGCGGCAGCGAAATCTCCCCTTCATTGCCAGGCACTTGGCCATCGATTAGCGCGATGTAGCGTTTTTGTACTTGGCGAGAGATAAACTGTTTCTGCAGGCTTTTGTTCGCACGGCGCGTGAGAGCGAACACCAAAAGTCCAGAGGTCGCCATATCTAATCGATGAATAACAAACGGCCCTTCACACTCAGGGTAGCGCTCAGTCAAACGCGTGTAGGCGGAATCTGTGATGGTTTTTCCTGGCACTGAAAGTAGGCCTGAAGGCTTATTGACCACCACCATGGCGTCATCTTCATAGATAATGTCGAGGGGCAGGTTTTCGGCCCAGTTTTGCTCAAGTGGATTGTCATCCACCTCTAGCCCTTGCAGCATGTGGCCGAGAATCGGTTGACACTTACTATTGCACGATGGATAAAAATGACGATGCTGGCGAATTTCCGATTTGGGTGACACTCCCCACCAAAACTCCGCCATAGCCAGTGGCGTATAACCATGCTGATACGCGTAGTGGAGCAATTTCGGCGCTGCGCATTCGCCTGCGCCAGCAGCGGGCGTCGGGGTGGTGGTTGGGGCGAAAATCGCATTGAGTGAGCGCGATTCACCGCGCGCATTGAGAAACTGATAGTGGTCAAACAACTTGTGTTGCAGTTGGTTTGAGAGCGTTTTGCGCTTTTGTTTTAACGCATTCAACTGCGCTTGTTGTTCGTCAATGCGTCGCTGTAATGCTGTCGCTTTCTCTTCCCACTCCAGTTTTAGATACTTGAGGCGGTTTTTATCCGCAACACTCTGTTTTGCTAATTCATCGAGGCGCGCTTGTTGCTCGGCGCTGTGTGGCTCGCTTTGTAGGGTTTGACGCTCTGCTTTACGCTCAGCACGGCGCGAGATCATGGTTTGTCTCAGAGCGTGCTCCTCTTTGGCGAACGTTTGATTGAGCGTGGTGAGCGCCTCGATGAGCGGTGTCAGATCGTGGTTTTGCTGCCAAGCGGTGACTTGCGCATTAATGTCGGTGATTTGCGCTAATTCTCGGCGGAAAAAGCTCTCTTCCGCGAGCATATCAAAGACGGGCGGGACAAAACCGGGCAGAAGGTTTTGGTCAGCAATTTTGCCTGAAAAAGCAGAAAAGAAACCAATCTCACCTTGCGGTGAGCGTACTAACAGCACACCAAACATTTTTCCACTAGAGTGTTGCACGGCCGCAGAGTCACTCTTCAGAGCGCCGTTTGGCGAAACACCAAAGTCATGCTGCCACTGGGTTTGGCTCATCAAGTGTTGCTGCAACTGCGCAGCTGCTGCCACGCACAGCGGATGCGGCTGGTAGTAGAAGGGGAACGTGAACTTCTCAGGTAGTGTGCGGGTATCTATCGCTGGTTCAAAGCGAGTAAACAGCGAGTCCGGTTGGTGCATGGCTGGCATTCATTCTTGATTCAATCTGGCGCCGATTGTACCGAATTAGCGTTTGAATGCCAGCGAGAGCGTGTTACGCGTCAATCAAAGCGAGGTGCTTAGCGTGAAACTCGAGATGATCATCAATAAAGCTCGAGATGAAGAAGTAGCTGTGGTCATAGCCACTTTGCATGCGCAGTTCCAAATGGCTGTCATGGGCTTTTGCCGCGGCAAACAGCATCTCTGGTTTGAGTTGATCGTTTAAAAAGTTGTCCGCATCACCTTGGTCGACAAGGATAGGCAAAGGTGATGGCCCAGATTTCAATAGCTCACACGCATCGTATGGCTTCCATGTTTCGACATCTGAACCGAGATACGCCTGAAACGCTTTTTGTCCCCAGGGGACATGAATCGGATGACAAATCGGACTAAAAGCGGAAATCGACTGGTACAGATGCGGATTTTTCAGGCCAATCGTCAACGCGCCGTGTCCGCCCATGCTGTGGCCAGAGATGGAGCGCAGCGAGGAGATGGGAAAGTGCGATTCAATCAGGGTCGGTAACTCTTCGGTGATGTAGCTGTACATCTGATAGTGCTTTTTCCACGGTGGCTGTGTGGCGTTGAGGTAGAATCCGGCGCCTTTCCCTAGGTCGTACTCTGGGTCATCGGCGACCTCGTCACCTCTTGGGCTGGTATCGGGTGCGATGATTGCTAGGCCAAGTTCGGCCGCTTTTTTGAACGCACCAGCTTTTTGCATGAAGTTTTCGTCAGTACAGGTGAGGCCAGATAGCCAATACAAAGCGGGGACAGGCGAGGTGGCACTGGCATTGGGCGGCAAAAACAGCGCAAAACGCATGGTGCAGTTTAGCACCTCAGAGTCATGGCTATATTGCTTGTGCCAGCCTTGTGCCACTTTGGCTTGCGATAGGTTAGTTAAGGTCATCGTATGCTCCTAACGTTGGCTGCCGCCACAGTGTGACGGCAGACGAATGATGAGTGTGCGGGCGGGTTATTTATCCATGTGGATGACAGAGCGAATGCTCTTACCTTCATGCATCAGATCAAACGCGTGGTTGACCTCATCAAGGCCCATGGTGTGCGTGATGAACTCTTGCAAGCCAAATTCACCCGCTAGGTAGCGCTCAACAATGTCGGGAAGCTCAGAGCGGCCTTTAACGCCACCAAAGGCACTGCCGCGCCATACACGACCTGTCACCAATTGGAATGGACGGGTTGAGATCTCTTGGCCTGCACCGGCCACACCAATGATCACTGACTCCCCCCAACCTTTGTGGCAACACTCGAGTGCAGAGCGCATCACATTGACGTTACCAATGCACTCAAAAGAGAAGTCGACACCGCCATCCGTCATTTCGACGATCACTTCCTGAATGGGGCGATCAAAGGATTGTGGATTGATGACATCCGTCGCACCCAGTTGCTTGGCCAAATCAAATTTGCTCTCGTTGATGTCGATACCAATGATACGACCCGCGCCCGCCATGCGTGCACCGATGATTGCCGAAAGACCAATACCACCGAGGCCAAAAATCGCGACGGTATCGCCTTTTTGTACTTTCGCCGTATTTAAAACCGCGCCCATACCTGTGGTGACGCCACAGCCGAGCAAGCACACCTCTTCAAGCGGCGCTTCTTTGTTGACTTTCGCCAGTGAAATCTCTGGAAGCACAGTGTATTCAGAGAAGGTTGAGCAGCCCATGTAGTGGAAAATAGGCTGGCCATCTTTGTAAAAGCGCGTGGTGCCATCAGGCATCAAACCTTTGCCTTGTGTTTCACGTACCGCTTGGCACAAGTTGGTTTTACCCGAGGTACAGAACTTACACTCACCACATTCTGCGGTGTAGAGTGGAATGACGTGATCGCCGACGGAAACACTCGTTACGCCTTCGCCAACCATTTCGACAATGCCGCCGCCTTCATGACCGAGAATCGCGGGGAATACCCCCTCTGGATCGTCACCTGAGAGCGTGTAAGCATCGGTGTGGCATACGCCCGTCGCCACGATACGCACCAACACTTCGCCTTTTTTCGGCAGTTGGACATCTACTTCTTCCATTTTCAGTGGCTCGCCAGCCGCCCAAGCCACAGCGGCTTTAGACTTAATGAATTCCTGACCGGGTTTAATATCAAGTGCCATCGGGTATTCCTCTTTTTTAGCAGTGGGCAGACGCTCTAAGCCTAGCAACAATAGCGAAAGCTGCAGCGTCCTATTTCATTACTACCTTATACTGTTTCGCTTTTGTTGATAATGAGGTGGATTTGCAAATTATTTTTACGTATATGTAATAATTGGCGAGTTTAAATGAGGAGAGAGTCATGGCGAATTGGGAAGGGGTGAACGAGTTTGTCGCAGTGGGTCATCATCAATCGTTTACTGTCGCGGCCAAAAAATTGAATACCTCTGTGGCGCAAGTCAGCCGTAAGGTCGCTGCGCTTGAAGAGCGGCTAGCGGTTAAACTGCTTAACCGCACTACGCGTAAAGTCTCGCTCACCGAAGCGGGGCAATTGTACTTTCAACGCTGCAAGCATCTGGTCGAAGGGCTTGAGTTGGCAGAGCTCTCTGTGACGCAAATGCAATCGAGCCCCAAAGGTATGGTGAAAATCACTGCGCCAGTGGCTTATGGTGAGTCGCATGTCGCGCCGATCCTCAATGAATTTTTGGAGCACTATCCGCAAGTAGATCTGGACTTAAATCTCACCAATCAAACGTTGGATTTGATTGAATCAGGTGTTGATATCGCCGTGCGCCTTGGCCGCTTACAAGACTCCAGTTTGATTGCCAAGCGGCTGTCATCTCGGCAAATTCATGTTTGTGCCTCGCCGGCTTATTTGGCGCGTTATGGCGAGCCACATACCTTGTCTGAACTGGTGAATCACAGTTGCTTGGTTGGGTCACTGGATCATTGGCGGTTTGTCGAAGGGGCGCGAGAGCGAGCGATTAAAGTCTCGGGTCGCGTACGCTGTAACTCTGGTTTTGCGCTGCGCAGCGCGGCAAAGCGCGGCCTTGGTTTGATTCAACTGCCCGACTACTACGTCAAACAGGATTTAGAATCGGGCCAATTGGTCGAAGTGCTCACCGATTACCGCGTTGACCGAGAAGGCATTTGGGCGCTGTATCCCCACAATCGAAATTTGTCGCCCAAGGTTCGCCTTGTGATTGATTTTCTGGCAGAGAGGCTCGCACAGCGCGAGCCGGTTAGTGAGTAACTAGGCGAGGCTATCGGCGTCTTGCTTTTTAATTTGCTTGTGGCCATCTTCTGAGACACCTTGCTTCCAATAACTGCTGATGTAGATGAAGTCGCGGTCCACCTCTTTCTCATTTCTAAAATACTGGCGCAGTTGGCGCATCGAATCAAACTCGCAGGCACACCAAATGGACGCTTGACCTGCTAACCAAGGTTGCGCTTTGACATGTTCTGCCAAAGGCTTGCCTTCGGTGACCCAAAGTACCTCAAAGTGACTGGGTATCGTTAAGGCTTGTTTATCTTGCTCGGATTGAACCTGAATCACCGCATAACCGCGTGCGTCTTCAGGCAGTTGTTTGATTTTGGCGGACAGAGCAGGGAGCGCAGTCATATCGGCGACCATAAAAAACCAGTCGGCATCTGTGTTAATGGGCGCAATGGTGCCAGGGCCGGCAATTGAGATGGTATCGCCCACCTGAGCGGACATCGCCCAACGCGCCGCAAAGCCGCAACTTAAGTCGCGAGTTTCGTGACGAACAAAATCCACCTCAAGAGTGCGTGCGGCCGCGTCAAAGTGACGAATGGTGTAGGTACGCATGATGGGGCGCTGACCTTCTTGTTGTGAAGTGAGATCGGTGCCACCTTCTGCGTTAAACAGTAGTTTAATGTAACCGCCATCGCAGTCATGGGGAAAGTCACTTAAGGCGTGACCGTGTAATACGATGCGCTGCATATTGGGCGTGATGGTCTCTGTTGATACAACAGTAAGCAGTTTTGGTGAAGGCTTCTTCATAATGAGGACTCTTACAATCAGGTTGAGCTCGACAGTTGTTGTCGATAATTATTCTTTTTCGCATTTAAGATTAACAGCTCAACCTCGTTAATGTCAGTCTCTTTAACTAAATTTACATTCGAAAGATGTAAATTAGCCAAAAGCACATCCGAACCAACAGCGTTGAGATGAATCACAGCATCGGTAGGGTAGATGCGATCAACAGCAGTGCCATCGTGATGTTAAACACGCGCACGCGAGTGGTATTGGTTAACCAACGTTGCATCTCTTTGCCTGCCAATACCCAGAAGGAGCAAGAGGGGAAATTCACGAGCATAAATGCGCTGGAGATCACCAACAGTTCCCATACACCTCCTCCATTACTATAGAGGGTGACCGCTGTCAGTGCCATTGACCAACCTTTGGGATTGACCCACTGAAACCCGGCGGCATTGAGAAAAGTCAGCGGTTTATACGCCTCTTGACTGGAGACTTGTCCGCTCAATGCAATTTTTACCGCGAGGTAACCAAGGTAGAGTAAGCTGAGCCACTTTAACCCTTGATGAAGCGCTGGATAGGTGATGAAAACTTGCGTCAACCCGAGCCCAACTAGTAGCACCATAAACGCAAAGCCGAACACCACACCTGCGATATGCGGCAGGGTTCTTAGATAGCCGACGTTGGCGCCACTGGTCATTAACATGACGTTGTTGGGCCCCGGGGTAAAGGTAGAAACGAACGCGAACAGAGTCAGCGCAGTCACTTGATCCAGTAACATGATGCAATCCTTAATCGAGAAATGAATCCTTATCGTATGTTGTCGTGCGAGCAATTGTGTGTTTTTATTTGTGTAAATTCGCCACCAAAAGACATGAATTATCAAGATGGATAAATACGACGACAGAATATTGCGTGAGTTAAAGAATGACGGAAGAATATCCAATGTAGAGCTATCTGAGCGAATTGGGCTCTCAGCCTCAGCAACCTTGCGACGTGTGCAAGAGTTGGAAAAAAGAGGGGTGATCAAAGGGTATCGCGCGGTGCTCGATAATGGGCAGTTGGGTGTTGGCTTTGTCGCCTACGTGTCGATTGGGCTAGCCAGTCATCGCAAGCAAGCCCAGTTGGAATTTGAAGATCATGTCAGGTTTGTTGATGAAGTGGTGGAGTGCCACAACATCACAGGATCGAACGAATATCTGCTTAGAGTCGAGGCGAAAGATCTGCCCAGTTACAAACAATTTCACGCGGATGTACTGGGTGAGTGCCGACAAGTCAATTCCATATCCACCATGGTGGTGATGGACTCTCCTAAAGATGAACGATAGTGGCTATTTTTCAGCCTAAATCTACATTTTTCTATTTAACATTAATTAATTGACTGATTTTAAATAAGGTTTTGTCATCATCATTACATAGAACTGCCACCAAAGTGTCATCAACGAGCCATGAAACCTTCATAGAGTCTGACTAACTTAGTCGCCATTGAATTGGTTTGAGCAATGAAGCTCTTTGATTAAAAAAGGTAAGTAAGATGAATAAAGCAGTTCTAGCATCAGCAGTGTTGGCGGTTCTCACCTCTGGTTCCGCATTGGCGGCAACAGTTTACAAAGCTGACGGTACTGAATTCAAAGTGGGTGGTCGTGTTGAGTTTCGTGGTGATTTCATTGGTAACGAGGACGGTGAAGAGATTCCAGGTACTATGGAAGATTCTTCACGTGCTCGCCTTAATCTTAAAGGCAAAAGTGAAATTCAAGACGGTATGACGGCGTTTGCTGTCTATGAAGCAGAACAAAAAGTAGATTCTGACTTCAAAAATCGCTACATGTACGCTGGTGTCGACTTTGATGGGCAAGCTTTCTCCGTTGGTAAGCAAGACATGGCATCAGTCATCGTATCTGATATGACCGATATCACTGAGTTTTCTGGCGTACAACAAGCGATTGATGCGTCTAGTGATAAAGCGAGCAGTGTGATCGCCTACCGTGGTGGCTTTGATTCACTACAACTTGAAGTTACCTACCAAGCGAACAGCGAAAAAGACGCAGACGGCTACAGCCTAGCAGGTTTGTATTCTGCACCTATGGGCCTAGACATCGGTTTAGCGTACTCGGCGGCGGAAAGCGGCAATTTAGATGATTCGCAAGTGCTTGTTGGTTTGGGTTACACCCTGGATAACCTGTACTTAGCGGGCACCTACTCAAAAGGTGACAACGAAACTGAGGAAGGTGCTGGCTCTGAATTCACGGCCTACGAACTCGCGGCGCAATACAAGTTTACCAAGCAATTCTCTGCGGCGGTTCTGTACACTTATCAAGAGAACGAAGCGTCTGATGGTACAAAAGCCGACGAGACCGATGGCGTAGAAATTGCTGGTTACTACAAATTTAACAGCAACTTCCGCACTTACGTTTCTTACTTCATCAATGGCATCAGCGAAGAGAAAATCGGTGGCCTGGTTACCGCGGGTGAAGATACACTTCGTCTAGGCGCGCGTTACGATTTCTAATCACAAAACAACGTCAGTTTTGTCTACCCATTTGGTCAAGCTTCGTGCTTGGCCATTTTTTTGCCTGAAATTTGAGCGGAAAACGCCGTCTTTTTAGAATATCCGTGGCTCAGGGTGTGAGTGGATAAGGTGAAATAACCTAGATGAGTGCGCTGGTAATGAGCGAGTGATAAAAGCAAACGTTTAGTTGGTCATTGGTAACCATCTGATTGTTAAAAAGAAATTAAGAGAAGATTTGAAAGGTAGGGAATTTAGGTATGCAACTTAACCGAACTGTATCACAAAAAATCTAACAATATCAGTCTTGCAGGAAACAAATCACAACCTATAATGCTGAAAACCGGAGCGTCTGCCAACGCTCCGGTTTTTTTGTGTCCGAAACTCAGTCACGCTTCTGCCAAAGCGTACCGAAAACGCACCGACACTCCGATTTGAAGAGAAAGGAATGGTAATCCATGCGTATCGAACAAGAACTTAAGTTAGGCTTTAAAGATGTCCTGTTTCGCCCGAAACGTTCTACCCTAAAAAGTCGTTCTCAAGTAAATTTAACCCGCGATTTTACATTCAAGCATAGTGGCCGTCAATGGTCTGGCGTGCCTGTGATCGCTGCCAATATGGACTCTGTCGGCAGCTTTGAAATGGCAACCGCACTTGCTGAGCACGGCGTGATGACGGCAATGCACAAGCACTACTCTGTTGAGCAGTGGGCTGAGTTTGTCGCCAATGCCACACCAGAAACGCTCAATAAAGTGTTTGTTTCAACGGGTACTTCACAGCGTGATTTCGAAAAGACGCAGCAAATTCTCGCCCTCAGCGATGACTTGGAATTTATCTGTATTGACATCGCAAATGGCTACTCTGAGCATTTGGTGGAGTTTGTCCAGCAAGTGCGCCAAGCATTCCCAACGAAGACCATCTCTGCGGGTAACGTCGTTACAGGCGACATGTGTGAAGAGTTGATTCTAGCCGGTGCCGACATCGTCAAAGTGGGTATTGGCCCGGGTTCGGTGTGTACTACTCGTGTGAAAACGGGGGTGGGTTACCCGCAGCTTTCCGCCATCATCGAATGTGCGGATGCAGCGCACGGCCTTGGCGGCATGATCATCGGTGACGGTGGCTGTTCTTGTGCAGGTGACGTAGCCAAAGCGTTCGGCGGCGGTGCTGATTTTGTCATGCTCGGCGGTATGCTCGCGGGTCATGAAGAATCTGGTGGTGAGTTGGTAGAAAAAGACGGCAAAACCTTCATGAAGTTCTACGGCATGTCTTCTCAGTCTGCCATGGATAAGCACTCAGGCGGCGTTGCGCAGTACCGCGCAGCGGAAGGAAAAACCGTACTTCTACCATTCCGCGGCAGTGTTCACGGCACCATCTCTGACATCCTCGGCGGTGTCCGATCGACGTGTACCTACGTAGGCGCAGCAAAGCTTAAAGAGCTAACGAAGCGCACGACGTTTATTCGTGTACAAGAGCAAGAGAATAACGTATTCGGCAAAGAGTGATTTAAGCACTTTGAAATAGATTGTAAAAACAACCCTATATTGATTTTACGAAAGCATACGTTGAGATAGAGACAACCATACCTTCAAACGTTTTATAAAGTGTACAACACTTAACGATGTTTGCTACAGGTATGGTTTTTTATTCTGAGCAATGCATTATTAGACATTTCTCAGAATATCCATTTCCCAGTTTATCGGCCGCACATTACCACAAGTATCATTTTCGAAGACCCATCTTTCCGGCTTGAGTTTTTATCTAGGGTGCGCTGCCATTCTCGACGCGCATTTTGTTCGCCTTCTGGCTATTGCCAGTTAAAAGCGTAAGATAAGACATTTCAACGTTATCTCTCCTGCTAAAAAGTTTGAAACCGATGTTCAAATCAAAAACCACGACTTTGTTGATGATTAGCGTGCTGCTGCTTTCTATCAATTTACGCGCACCGTTCACCAGCTTAGCTCCGCTCATTTCGCAAATTATGGACTCGTTACAGATTTCAGCGGTCAGTATGGGTGTGATTACGTCAACGCCGCTGATCATGTTTGCGTTGGCGTCTCCTTGGTGCCCCAAGCTTGGCAGCAAACTGGGTTTAGAGAAGTCGATTTGTTTTGCGTTAGTTTTGATCGCGGTTGGGGTAGTATCCCGCTCTTTTGGGCACTTTTACTGGTTATTCATTGGAACAACGCTTATCGGCCTTGGCATTGCAATCGGCAATGTGTTGGCTCCGGCAATCATCAAGGCGTCATTTCCCGGCCGAATTGCGACAGTGACTGCACTGTATGGTATATCGATGGGTATTGGCTCGACACTGAGCGCTTCAGTCATGGTACCTGTCACCAACGTTATTGATGACATCTCTATCGGTTGGCGAGTCGCATTGGCGGGGAATTTGATTTTTCCTGTGCTCGCTTTGGCTTTTTGGTTGCCAAGGTTAGCGGAAAGCAAAACTCGCAGCACTGCGAGTAGCAAAGATTACTACCCATTAAACAAGCTTGTGCGCCAGCCTATTGCTTGGTACTTCACGTTTGCGCTTGGCTTGAACTCTTTTATTTTTTACACGTTTGCAGGCTGGCTGCCAAAAATTCTCGCGGCTTTGGGCTATAGCGAGTTAGAAGCGGGGTATGTGTATGGCTTTTTGCAGTTTTCGACTATGGTTCCGGGGTTGCTGCTGATTCCTATCATGGCTAGAAGCAAAAGTATTGCGCCTTTATTTGTCGGTGCTGCGCTTTTAAACGGGGTAGGTGTGACTGGTCTAATGCTATTTCCTCAGTGGGCGATCTTCTGGGTTGGTGTGTTTGGTTTAGGCAACTGTTCTACCTTTATTCTCGCTTTGTCGATTTTGGGGCAGATATCCGGGAACTCAGCACAAGCGGCTACGTTGTCAGGGATGGCCCAATCAATAGGTTATGCTCTCGCGGCTGTTGGCCCCGCCATAGTTGGTATGATTTACTCTCAGACTCAAACCTGGTCATTGTCACTCACCATTATCGCTTTCGCGGCCTTTTTATGTGCACTATTTGCCCTTCTAACGACCCGAAAAGGATGTTTGGTTGTGGATTAGGCCGAGCGTTTATTTAACGGCTGAAACCGCCTGTAGATGTCTCTGAAGATCGCAATCAATAATACGATGGCGCTTAACCAAACGAGGCTCTCTGGGATAAGCTGACTGCTGCTGTCGAGTTGCGCTTGGATGTCGATAGTGAGTGTATCCACTAACGCGTTTGTCATATATCCAAACACCATTGCCACGCCCACAACACCGATCAGGTAGCTCACTAGAACGCGCTTGCCTAGCTGGTGATAAACCACACCCAATGTCGCCATGTTGGTGGCGGGGCCTGCAAGTAAAAAGACAAGCACGGCGCCAGGGGAGACACCCGCAAGCATAAAGCCTGCTGCGAGAGGTGTTGAGGCTGACGCGCAGATATACATAGGGACGCCAATCAGAGCCATAACCAGCATCGCCCAAGGGCCGCGGCTAAGTTCACCGAGAGATTCAGGAGGAATAAAAGTCACGACTAACGCGGACATTGTTAGCCCTATAATTAACCAGATAGAGAGATCGGAAATCAAGTCGGTAAAGGCAAATCGCTGACCTTGCCATAACCGTGTTGTCCATGAGGTAGGGCTGCTCTCCACTGGCTTACTGCTACAGCAGCTTGATGAGCAATGGTTGTTACTTGGCTGAGAGGGTGTCGCGGGTTCCGTTTCTTTGTCTGTCACTAGCACGAGTATCGCTGCGACTAAAGCAGAACTCATTGCGGCAATAGGGCGGATAGTGGCCATAAATGGCCCAAGTAACGCGTATGAGATGGAGATGGAGTCAACGCCCGTTTCTGGTGTCGAGATCAAAAAAGCGACCGTCGAGCTTTTGGAGGCGCCAGCGCGTCGAAGGCCCAAAGCCGCGGGGATCACGCCGCATGAGCACAGAGGCAATGGCGCGCCTAATACTGTCGCTTTTACCGCAGGCCACAAGCCGGAACCTCTGAATAGCAGCCCCAATTTGTCTGTGTTTATCAAGCTTTTTAGGATGCCCGCGACGATGAGGCCGACAACAATCCAAAAGGCGGAGTCGAGCCATAAATCAAGCAACGTCATGAAAAAGGTATCAATTCGGCTCATGCTATTTCTCCTCGGGCTTTGTATGCGCAAGCGCTGTGAGTATGGTGCAGTGTGTTGCAGCATGGGCGCCGCCACAGCAACGCTGATTGATCACTTGGAGCGCATCGTGCATGTGTTGCAGGCGCTGTATCTTTTGTTCAATATCGTCCAGCTTAGCTTCCGTAATACTCTTTACCTCTTGGCAGGTATGTTGCTCAGGCTTGATATGGATGGAGAGCAGCTCTTGGATGTCCTCTAGTGTGAACCCCAACTCTTTTGCGTGCAGAATAAACGAGAGCTTGGCGACGCAGTCACTATCGTATTGACGATAGCCGTTGGCGGCACGTTGTGGGTTTAGTAGCCCTTGCTGCTCATAAAATCGTATTGCTTCAATGGTGATGTTCAGTTGTTTGGCCAACTGACCGCGGGTTAACCGTTCCATGTTGATAAGCCATGTTGAAGAAATCATGGCGTGATTATAAACCCTGTAGTTGGCTACAGGGTCAAGAGGTTTATTCTAGGATGAGAAAAAGGCGAGAAGAGGCCACCAGCGCTACCACTGGCAGCGACTCGTTATGCTTTGAGGCTAGAGATACTAACCAAGACGTCTTCAAGTTGTTGCCAAGGCAATAACTGGCTGTCGATGACTTCTAGGCGGCTTTCAAATCCGTCCAAACTGACTTGATTGACGGAAACCACGCCATTGCTGACGTTAAACGCGAAGCTACCATTGTTGGTATTCAACACGCCTTTGACGCGCTCTGCGGTGAGATCTGACAGCACTGAAAAGAGGTCATCAAAATTAAAGGTGACTTCAGCACCGAAAATCCAGCCGCAGCTGTAGTAACCTTGGCCTTGGTTTTCTTTGCGAGTCATCACTTGATCGGGGGCAAGGGCGAATTGAGGCTCTTGCTCGGCATGTTCATGGTGATGAGCGTCCATTGGCGCGCTCGACGGTGCTTTATTGCGGCGCTGGCTATCGAGTAACTCAATAGGGAAGCGACCTTGTTTCACCAACTGACTGTAGATTTTTGGTGGTGTCTGAACCGTGACCCAATCGTTGAAGGCATCCACATCACTGACCTGACATTGATCAACCTTGTTGCCAATAATGATGTCGGAAATGGCCAGTTGATCAATAAAGTTCTGGTTACTGGTGTATTTATCCTTAGAGAGATTGCGCGGATCGACCAGCCCGATGGTTGCTTTCAAATCGATATAGTCAGCGAACTGCGCAGAGGTGAGGGTAGCCAGTACTTTATGTGCGTGGCCTAGGCCCGTAGGCTCGACAATCAGCCTATCTGGTTGGGTACGCAACAGTGCCGTGACCGCCACTGACATCGGCACGCCAGCGGCACAGCACATGCAGCCGCCGGGTACTTCTTTGATAAGTGCGCCCTGGTCTGTGAGTAGTGCGCCATCAATCCCTATCTCGCCAAATTCATTGACCAATACCGCCCAATGCTCGTTTGCCGGTTTCTCTTTGAGCAGATTCAAAATGGCGGTGGTTTTTCCTGTACCCAAAAAACCGGTAATAATATTCGTGGGAACTCTCATCGATACTCTCCTAAACGCCTTAGCGTTTGTTTTTCAGGTAACGCTTACGACGCTCTTCTTTCTTCTTCGCTTTTTCTTCTGCTTTGCGGGCCGCTTCGATTTCGACTTCGATCAACTCTTGAGTGATCATCTCTGGGCGCTCCAGAGTCAATTGACCCAGTGTTCCGCCGCGCAGCTCATGCAAAAGGATTTCTGAGCATTTGTGCAGATCCACGCGCCCACCTGTGCGCAATGCGCCGCGGCGTCGACCGATCTCTTCCATCAGCTCAATATCGGTTTCTGGTAACTCTTCAATTTGGTAACGCTCTTTTAAGCGCTCTGGGTACGCTTTGGCTAAGTACTCAACGGTGTAGAATGCGACTTCATCGTATTCCATTGCCGTGTCTTTCACAGCGCCCGTTGCGGCGAGTCGGAACCCACTGTGCGGGTTTTCAACTTTTGGCCACAAAATTCCCGGCGTGTCAGACAGTACGATGCCATTTTGCAAGTTGATGCGTTGTTGGCGTCGAGTGACGGCAGGCTGGTTGCCGGTTTGCGCAATAACACGACCAGCCAGTGTGTTAATGATGGTCGATTTACCGACGTTGGGAATGCCCATGATCATGGTGCGAACGTTTTTGCCGATCTCTTCACGATGCGGCGCCAGCTTACGACAAAGCTCGAGGATTTTATGTACTTCTTGGGGATTTTGTGTGGTGATGGCCATCGCCTTCACGTTGTGCTCTTTCTCAAAGTGCTCGATCCACAATTGAGTGAGCTCAGGATCGGCAAGATCGCGCTTGTTGAGCACTTTAACCACAGGTTTCTCTCCGCGTAGTTGAGAGATCATCGGGTTCTCGCTGCTAAACGGGATACGAGCATCGAGCACCTCAATAATGACATCCACTTGCGGAATGGCTTCTTCGATCTCCTTGCGCGCTTTGTGCATGTGGCCAGGAAACCATTGAATTGTGTTGTTAACCATTTGAATACCTTGTAATTACTCTTTTGTGCTTGAGCCAGATGAGAAATGAGTCACCCCATTAATCTTAACTTTGCCGCTGATACCGCGGGCTAGCGATGTGTCTGCTTGCTCAATACACACTTATCTATTGGCGCGATGTTACCACTTTATTCTTCTTAGCGTTATGGCTAGCGAGCTGTTCACCTCGAAAAGCCCTAAATTCTGGTCAGTCATTGCTCATCTGAACGTTTGTCAGGCGTTCGATATTCTTATTTCTGATAGTAAGGCCAAGTTACTGAAAGAGATACCTTTCACAACAAAACATTTACGTCTAACTTAGGATGAAAGCGAGTTCATATTTTCGGCGCGGTTTCGTGTCATTGAAAAGGATGCACATTATGAGACAACAGACGTTATGTCGTTCATTGCTGTTGATGGTGGCGTTAAGTGCTACATCAGCTCAAGGGCTAGCAAAAGATGGAATGGAGCCTTTGGGTGGCCAGCCACCACCGGGAAGTCGTCAATCGGTTGAAGATTTCGACTACCAGATGAAGTATCAGCGAGCGTTTGAAGCAGTATTGTGGGGCATGCCTGCCGTTGCTATCTATCGTTTCCGAGCGGCAGCGATGGATGATCTGGGGATGAAAGACAACGACATCATTACCTATTCGCAAACGGCTAAGCCCAACCTAGAAGCGATCACTGCAAACAGCAGTACCCCATACATTGCTGCTTACACCGATCTGCGCAACGGGCCCGCAGTGTTGGAAGTGCCGGAGGCAGGTGAAGCAGGCAGTTTATACGGGCAAGTTGTGGACGCTTGGCAGTTTACCATCGCGGATGTGGGGCCATCTGGCCTCGATAAAGGAAAAGCGAGCAAGTACCTTTTTACGCCTCCTGGTTATGAGGGCGAAATCCCGAAAGAGTACATTCATGTCGCCTCGCCGAACTACCGTATCGCGTTGGCTTTTCGCTCTATTGTAGCGCCTGGAAAGACGCAACAAGACGCTTTTAATTACGCACAAAAACTGCGCTTATACTATCTGTCTGAGAAAGATGCGCCACCAAAACAGCGCTTTGTTGATCCCGTCGATGATCGCTATGCCACCATACCGTTCTTCGATGAACGTCACTTTGAGGACATTTACCATATCGCCACTGTTGAGCCAACAAGAGACATTGACAAGCATATGCTTGGGTTGCTCGCCACGTTAGGCATTGAAAAGGGCAAACCGTATGACCCAGATCCCGTCACACAAAAGGCAATGAGAAACGCGGCGATTGATGCTTGGTATTACTTACAGGGTAAGTTTGACCAGTTACCCCAAGAAAAACGTTTGTGGCCAAATCGTCATTACTTTCCCTTACTCTTAGCGGACGACAATAATCGCTTTACGTATGAGTACGAAGATAAGATCGATATTGATGCCAGAGCAATGCAGTACCTTTGGTGTACCTACGTACCCAAAGAGTTAACAGACAATCCGGCGACTCAGTATGCGGTGGCATTAGGGGATAGCAAAGGCAATCTGATGCAAGCAGGAAAAACGTATCGCGTTGACGTTCCAGCTCAGATGCCAGTGAAGCAGTTTTGGGCATTGACCGTCTATGATCACGCGACGTTTGGCTTTATTTACACCGATTCTGATAGAACGACATTGTCTAGCTATGATCTAGCCACTCTGAAAAAGAATGCAGATGGTACTATCCCACTTTATGTCGGCCCTAGTGCACCGAAAGGATTTGAGAGCAACTGGATTCCTACGGCGGGTAAACGTCCTATGCCGACATTCCGATTCTACGGACCTACTGATGAGTTCAACAATCGCACTTTCGTTATGCCGGATTTTGAAATGGTTAACTAATTAGAGGCGATATGAAATGAAAAAGTCGCGGCCTATGCCGTGACTTTTTGATCTTGAGTGCTCACTTAGGGAAGGTCAACACGTTGGCGGAGGTAGGAGAGCTCTGAAGTGGTTAACTATCGAGTACCGCGAGTGCGCGCGCGTTAGCTGAGCGATCAAAATGGACTTGAATTTTTGTGCCCAAGCGTTCGAAGACCACTTGGTCGAAGTCGGTGTTGATAATCTTGAAACCGTTCATGGCAAATAGACTTGTCACTTGGGTACGCTGTTTGAGTTCCAGTGCTGAAGCGAAGAGTTTTTCCATAGGTAAGCCCTCATTATGTCGTCATTTTAGTCATCCTAGCGCGTGCGAATCAGCGACTCAAATGACGAAAAAATAGCAATTTGACATAGTTTGCTGTCTATTTATCGATCAATGGTGACAATAAATATGACTGAAGGCTTTTAGATGAATTTCATATACATTGACGCGGTTTTTGTGAACTCAGTGCAAGTTGTTTAATAGTGTGTGGATTTATTTACGTCGTGAATGACAAGCTTGGTTACAACTTTTTTGTTCGATAGGTCGATTTTTTATCTTACCGCTAAGGTGGTGAGCTTTTTAGGCCAACGGCAGTGCGCTAAGGCAGCGGCGACATAAGCAAAGATTACGAGAAGTATCGTCATTGAGCGTCGATTTGTCTCGTTCTTCGAGCGAAAAGCACCAACATGTTGATTTTCCTAGGCTAATGTCACACTGAGTAGGGCTAGCACACTGAGGACACGTGTGTGTACTCTGTTGCCCGCTGATTGAGTCCATGATGTGATCACGTTGTTCATCAGAGTGCTGAGACCACTGAACTATTTCGTCCATAGTACGGTGACAACCGCTACAGATTCCGCCATTGTTTTTACATGCTGCAATGCAGGGTGTTTTCATAAATCGCTAGGTGTAAGAAGATAGGTGCGCAGAGGATAACACGTTCGAATCGCGCGTAAAAATGACTTGTTTTTGATAATGGTTCTCATTAATATTTAAGCCAAATCATAATAAAGAGTCACTTATGTTGTCTTTGTTTGCTGCTCTACTTTTCTCACTCGCGCTCGGGTTAAAATTGCACTTACCGCAATGGTTTATTATCGGCTATTTGGTGGTTATCGCTTTAGTTGAGCAATGGGCACCGGGCAGCGCCTTGTTGGTACTGATTGGCCTGTTTGTATGCTCACCCGTACTCATTCATCAAAAAGGTCGTTGGATCCCTTTATGGGTCTATGGGCTGTGCGTGGTCATTCCCGCCGCGTTTATCAAACTTTCTGTCTAACGCTTGTCCACTAAGGTGCATTAAGGTTGTTTGGCGTTCGCTGCCTTCGGTTTGACAGTATAGGGTTTGACAGTAAAAGCGACCGACTGATCATTTTTTAAAAAGACATTGCTGGCGATAATACTGCCAAGCGATATACAGCCGAGGGCGAGCAAGCTCACCGCGTTGGCACTTTCTTGCAAGAAAAACCAAGCTAAGAGCGTCGCGATAACAGGTGTCGTCGCTGCAAACGCCGCGCTGCGTTCTGCGCCAAGGTGAGCAATGGCATGAAGGTAGGTAAAGGCGGCAATAATGCCCGCTCCAACGCCTTGCAGTAAAAGGTGGCGGAGTAATTCATCGTACGGCCACAGGGTGACGTCGACACTGGCTAAGGTGTTCGGCACGACGCCAGTCCCTATCAAGAGTGCTAACGTAAAGCTTGAAAGCAATGATACCCATCCGGCGGCGGCTAAGGCATTGAGCGCGGCGACTCTGGCGCAAATCGTAAACACACTCCACATGAAACTCGCCACAAGCAAGACAAGGTAACCATTAAGCTGATGGTGGCCCGCACTGGCCCCATAATGCAGAAATATCGCGATGCCAACCACAATCAGGCATAAGCCTATCACTCTATGGTAGCTCAGTGATTGACGATAAACCAACACCGCAAGCGCCGTGACAAACAGAGGTAAGGTGCCTGGGATAAGTGCACTGCCATCGGAAACCGGCGCAAGCTGCATTCCATTACCTGCGACCCATAGATAGGGAAGGCCGCAACCGATCAACAAGCCTAGTTTCAGCCTCCAAGGCGTATGTCGAATTGCCGCTCTGTGTTTGATGACAAAGGGCAATAGGACAATTGCGGGCAGCATAAAACGCAGCAGCGCAATATCAGCCAGAGTCAATGTAGATTGAGCGCCCATACGTAGCGAAAGAAAAAAGCCTGACCACATCAGGAGGGTTGCCAGCATGGCAAGATAGCCTGTGAACATAATGCTTTAACATTTAATTATCATTTGCTAAGTATGAATCGTATGATGGGGTTAAAGATGGCAAAGTGAGTGGGAATCTACTTAATGTGTGCCAGATTTTGCTAATGATAAACCATTTTTTGAGTGATATAGGTAACGTAGTATGGATCGAATTGATAAACACATTCTCTCGCTATTGCAGCGAGATTCGCGTCAATCTGCGGCGCAAATAGCGGAGAAAGTCGGACTGTCACCGTCACCTTGTGCGAGGCGAATTAAACGCTTAGAGGAGAGTGGGGTGATCAGCGGCTATCATGCAAAGTTAGACACGGGGCATATTGGGGTTGGAATGACAGTATTTGTCGAAGTGAGCTTAAACAACCATCAGGCGAGTTCTATCTCCAGTTTCGAACAAGATGTGATTGAGATGGAAGAGGTGGTGAGCTGTCATGTGGTGTCAGGGGCGTACGATTATCTACTTGAGGTCGCGGCGCGCGATTTGAGTGGCTATGAAGCATTTACACGCAAGTTACAGACTCTCAATCATGTGAAAGACATTCACACCCATTTATCGATTCGCCAAGTGAAAGCATCGAGTGAGTGGCCAATCTACCGTTAGCCACTCACCTTGATCACGGTAAGCAACGCGGCGAATTATTCTGGCTTGATGATGCTACCCAGCTCTAGCACTGGCGCCGCTTCGATGTCTTCGGCATTCATCATTGCGGAAATGCGTTGGACGGACGAGAGTAACAACGACTGTTCCCACTCCTCGAGCTTTTGAAACTTATTGATGAAGCTTTGCTGCAGTGGCATTGGTGCTTCGCTAAGCACTTGACGGCCTTTGTCAGTTAAATGAGCGTGTACCTTGCGTTTGTCTTGCACGCTGCGCACGCGCTTAACCAGATCATTTCGCTCGAGGCGGTCAAGGATGGTGGTGGCCGTCGCCTGACTCATGTTGGTGTGGTTAGATAGCTCACGAATGGTCACTTCACCGAGTTCTCGAATAGAGCGCATGAGTATTAATTGTGGCCCGGTTAGGCCTGACTCTTTACTCAGTTTCTTCGAGTGCAAATCAATAGCGCGCATGATTTGGCGGAGTGAAACCAAGACTTCTTCGTGCTTATCCAACTTGATACCTCTATTAACGTCGCGATGGAGCGGGGAAAATACCTTAATTAGTGAATCATTTGAAGTGTAAAGATCAACGTTCTTTCAGGCGTTTGACTGACCACCCATCGTGTAAATTATCATTAAGAAGAAGTGTAGTGATGAATTTAGTAGAGTTCAAATGTTTAGAATTCAAACAAAACCATGTCAGCGTTGAGTGAGGGTTTTGTTTAAAAATTGAACTTCTGCTAACCTTTTTGGGTGAAAAGTGAACGTTTAACCGAGGTTTAATGGAACATTTTATATGGGTGAGTACAATATGTGCGTTCGCGACGAGCTTGAACTTCGTTAGGAATGTGTCGTAAAGCGCAAGATATTAGTTTTACGACTAATGATTTTTATGTCAACAAGCTCGAACACACGCACTAATCATCTAAGAGAGGAACGATGACTAAGGGTATAGATAAGTACAGTATCGATAGCACCGACTACACCGTCGGGCAAGATAATGTGCAAAAATGGGGGTTTGATGTTCACAACCCTGTTTTTGGGATCAGCGCGGGTTTGATCGCGTTGTTCTTGGTAGCGACGCTAGTGCTTGATGCGGAGTCGGCTAAATCTGCGTTAGATGGCCTAAAATGGCAAATCATTGGCAGCTTTGATTGGCTATTCATTTGGTCGGGCAACATTTTCGTGATCTTCTGCCTGGCGTTGATTGTCTCACCGCTTGGAAAAATCCGACTGGGCGGTCAACAAGCGACGGCGGACTATTCGTTCATCTCCTGGCTCTCTATGCTGTTTGCTGCTGGTATGGGTATCGGACTGATGTTCTGGAGTGTGGCAGAGCCCGTTGCGTATTTCACCGGATGGTATGAAACGCCACTGGGTGTGGAAGCCAACACAGAAGCCGCCGCCAAACTGGCTATGGGCGCAACCATGTTCCACTGGGGTCTGCACCCATGGGCTATCTATGGCGTGGTGGCGCTGTCACTTGCGTTCTTTGCGTACAACAAAGGCTTACCGCTCTCAATCCGCTCTATTTTCTACCCTCTTCTGGGCGATCGCGCTTGGGGCTGGGCAGGTCACGTGGTGGACATCCTCGCGGTTTTGGCTACCTTGTTTGGTTTGGCAACGTCTCTTGGTCTTGGCGCGCAACAAGCGGCCAGTGGTATTCACCATGTCTTCGGTATTGATGCCGGCCTAGGGCTACAGATTGTCGTGATTACTATTGTGACATTACTGGCGGTGGTATCGGTTGTTCGTGGTATCGACGGTGGCGTAAAAGTGATCAGTAACATCAACATGTTGGTAGCGTTCGTGCTGCTGATTTTGGTGGCTCTGATCGGTTATGCGGTTACGTTTGGCAACATCGGCACAACGCTGATGGCGTACGTTGAAAACATAATCCCGTTAAGTAACCCGCATGGTCGTGAAGACGTTGCTTGGTTCCAAGGTTGGACTGTTTTCTACTGGGCTTGGTGGATTTCATGGTCGCCATTTGTCGGTATGTTCATTGCTCGCGTTTCTAAAGGTCGTACTGTGCGCGAGTTCATGACCGCAGTATTGCTTGTCCCTACCGCCGTTACCTTGCTTTGGATGTCGGTCTTCGGTGGCATTGCGATTGATCAAGTGGTCAACAACATTGGTGAGCTGGGTGCCAACGGCTTGACGGATGTGTCGCTAGCGATGTTCCAGATGTTTGATGTGCTGCCAATGGGCACGATGCTCTCTGTGATTGCAGTGGTACTGGTCTTGGTGTTCTTTATCACCTCATCGGACTCAGGCTCACTGGTTATCGACAGCATTACCGCTGGTGGTAAAGTGGATGCGCCTGTCCTGCAACGTGTATTCTGGGCCTTCATGGAAGGGGCGATTGCGGTTGCGCTACTCTGGATTGGTGGTACGGAAGCGATTCAAGCGCTCCAAGCGGGTGCGATTTCAACCGCGCTGCCGTTCACGATTGTCCTGCTGTTGATGTGTGTCAGCTTGATACTCGGTATGCGTACTGAGAAATACAACCAGTAACTTATTCCATCAATAAGTGAAAATAAAACGGGAGACTCGAAGGTCTCCCGTTTTTTATGCCTCGCTAAAATCGAAATCCACGACTTAAAGCCAATTAAATCCACAGTTTGCCAATGGGCGTTGAAGGTGCAAAGCGATAGGCGATTTGCGCTTGAAGAAGCTCAGCAGTTGCGATCGCATCGGTCAGGGCATGATGTGGCGTGTATTGTGGCAGACCGTAACGTGTGCGACTGGCCGCTAAACGGACCGATTGTGGTTTTTTGCCTTTAATCCGATTAATGATGCCCTGGGTCTGTTTCTTCTGCCATTCGATTTCAAGTTGCATGGTATCGACCACTGGAAACTCAATGCCTTCATTGATGCGAGTGCGCAGCGCTTGATCGAAAAACTCACGTTCGATTTTTTGATAGTGAACCACGGTGATCTTACCCGCCATTTGCTCTAATACTTGATCAAACACAGCAGACAAATCCGGAGCGTCCAGCACATCTGAGTGGGTAATGCCATGAATGACCACCGACTCTTCCGCTAACTGCTGACGGGGGCGAACGGTCCAGTGTTTGGCCTGATTCATGTAGATTCGATTAGAATCAAAGGGCACAGTCCCTATGGTGATGATGTCATCTTGATTGGCATCAAGGCCGGTGGTTTCAAAATCCATCGCAAGAAACTTCACCTCGCTAATTGGGGTGTCGAGCGCAGGCACACCCGCTTGGTAGTAGCGCAGCAGTCGCTCATCTTGAGTCAGTGCGAGCTTTTGTTGGAACTTGTTCGGCCAGTCTATACTGCCAGCGAATTTGAGTCGATTTAGCATAGTGTCGCCTACTTAAAGTTGTTGCTCGCTTGATAGCGGAACTTGAGGAAGTTCTGCGCATTACTCAATATCTGAAACGCATCTTTTAGGTTGCGTCGTTCAAAATCAGACAAGTGCTCAGGCTCGATGTTGTTGTCTGGTTCAATCTCATTTTCCACATCATAGGCTTGGTGGCGGATACGTACCATGGAGATAAATTCCAACGCGTCACGCAAATCTCGCGCTTTGCCTTTTGGCAAAATACCCGCTTCTTGAATGTCATCAAGACGTTCGAATGAATTTCTTGAGCGAGAGCCAACGGCCAGTGCATGCACACGGATAAGGTCAGCGAGTGGCGCGGTGCCACGACGTTTTAAGTTGATCGAGTTTTTGTGCTGACCGTCTTTTTCCATCACAAAATCTTTAAAAAAGCCAAGTGGTGGGGTGCGGTTCATGGCATTGCGCGCCAAACACGCGAGAAAACGGTTGTTCTTACGGGCGCGGCGGACGATAAAACCATTGAGCTGCTCAGCGAACTTGAGCCTGCCATACACGCCATCTAAGTCAAAGAAAATAGAGGCATTGAGCAGCGCCTTAGGGTTTGGATCGTCAATCCAATCGGCAAAACACTCTTCCCATTCGGTGCGTGTCATTCGCCAGTCAGGGTTTGTCGCCATAATGTCGCCGGTGCAGTATTGGTAGCCGCAGCGATCAAGTCCATTACAGACCCGTTTGGCGAGCTGTGCAAAATAGTCATCGTGCAGATTTTTATCGAAACTGTTATCGAGAATAATGGCGTTGTCTTGGTCGGTAACTAATAGCTGCTCATCCCGCCCCATCGATCCCAGTGCGACAAAGCAGTAGGGAATGGGTGCTTCGCCGAGCTCTTCTTCCGCCAACTCGATGATACGCTGCTTAAAGCTGCGACCAATCACCGACATCGCGCTGCCGACCATGTGCGAGTTGGCGTCTTCGTTCACCAGACGGACGAAACTGTCCTTCACTTGTTGGGACAACACCGCCAATTCATCAATGCTTTGTTGCTGGAAGATGGTGCTCACCAGTAGCAGAGAGTTTTGCGACTCGTAGCGAACGATATCGGTAGCCTCAATGATGCCTATCGGTTTTTTGTCTTTTAGCACAGGTAAATGGTGCACGTTGTAGCGCAGCATGGTGAGCATGGCTTCATAAACGTAGGCGTTGTGATCAAGGGAGATGAGTTCGGTGGTCATCACTTCCGCCACTTGGTCTGCGGGGTTAAGACCCTGCGCGAGCACCCGTGTGCACAAATCGCGGTCGGTAATGATCCCGACTAATGGGTTGGTGTCTTCTTCATCGCTCTCGACGATATCAGCATCATAAATCAACAATGAAGAGACATTCTCATCGGCCATCTTGATTGCCGCATTTTGAATCGACTCGGTTTTGTAGATGTACGGTGCTTCACCGGTCAGCAAGGTGCGCACTTTGGATGTGGTGAGATCGTTTTGCTCGGTTGAGGTGGAAATCGCATGGCGCAGACGCGCACTGTCTTGCACTTCAACAAAATCGGCAAAGGATTCGTAGTTGTCGTAGAGGTGCTGGAACACCGCTTCAGGAATGCAATAGAGTAGGGTGTCGGTGATCGCTTTCGCCGGGAAGCGGACTTTGTTGTTGGTTAGTAGCCCCATTTGGCCAAATAAGGCGCCCTCATCGATTCGGTTATAGAGCTCCCCTTTGCGGCGGTAGACTTCAATGACGCCACTGCGAATCATATACAGATCGTGAATCTCATCGCCAAAGTGGATGACGGGTGTATCTTCACGAAAATAGGAGATTTCTATGCTTTTCGTGACGGTGTTGAGCACCTCATCCTCGAGTTCATCGAAAGGCGGGTGTTGGGCGAGGAAGTTTTTGATTTCGAGTAGTTCGGCTTCCATGACGGGATCCACTGTTGGCTGACTGAATGTCAATGGTACAACATCTAGGGTGGAAAGTGGCGCAGTGGCTTAAAAAATAAAGGCTTAGGCACAGTGCCTAAGCCTGGTTACAACTAAAATGAAACTCTAACTCGCTAAGGTTTAGCTCAGCCCGATGATGTTGCCGTCATCGTCGAGATCAAGATTCATAAACGCCGGTTTATCAGGGAGACCAGGCATCGTCATCACATTGCCACACAGGGCGTAGATAAAACCGGCACCTGCACACAGCTTGAGTTCCCGTACTGGCACATCAAAGTGACTAGGCGCCCCTTTGACTGCGCCATCAGTTGAGATGGACATGGGCGTTTTTGCCATACAGACGGCAAGGTGATCAAAGCCCTGCTGCTTGAACTGGGCCAGTTGCGCTTTCGCCAGCTCACTGAGCGTTATGGACGCCGCGCCATAGCCTGTTTCTGTCACCGCCATCAGTTTCTCTTCCAGTGATTGGGAGAGTTTATACAGTGGCTTAAAGCTCGCGTTCGTCTGCGTTTGTTCCACCACCTTGGCGGCAAGCTCACGAGTGCCTTCACCACCAAGGGCAAAGCCTTCGCTGATAGAAACGGCGACATTGTTTGGCAGAGCTTCGATCAGCGCCTTCAGCTCAGCGAGCTCTTGTTCGCTGTCTTGCGGGAATCGGTTGATGGCCACAACCGCCGGCACGCCGTACTTGTTGACATTGTCGATGTGCCATTTTAGGTTTTCAAATCCAGCGTGCAGCGCGTTTTTATCATCATGGAATAGGGCGTCGGGCAAGGCTTGGCCTGGCTTTAAGTCGTAACAGCCAGAGTTGGCTTTAAGTCCGCGCAACGTTGCCACAATGACGGCGCAATCAGGCGCTTTGCCAGAGAATTGTGCTTTGATGTTGCACGCTTTTTCAAAGCCCATGTCTGAGCCAAAACCGCCTTCGGTGACCGTGAAATCGGCTAACTTGGTGGCGATATTGTCTGCGATGATGGAAGAGTTACCGTGAGCAATATTGGCGAAAGGCCCAGCGTGGATCAAGGTCGGCACACCTTCGAGCGTTTGCATTAACGTGGGTTCGATGGCGTCTTTCATACACACCGCCATTGCGCCGGCGACTTGCAAATCTTCTGCAGTCACGGGCTGCCCATCGAGATCATAAGCCAGTACGACACGGCCGATACGCTGGCGTAAATCGCTCAGGTTGCTGGCAAGGGCTAGAATGGCCATCAGTTCAGATGCGGCTGAGATGTCAAAGCCATCTTGGCGCTCAAACCCATTGATGGTTTTACCTGGCTCGTTCTGACCCACGCTGATCATGCGCAGTGCACGGTCATTATGATCCATTACTCGTTTCCATACGATGCGCTCTGGATCAATACGCAGTGCTTTGAGTCCACTGCGCGTTTCGAAATCGTCATAGCCGTTGCGCTGTTCATGATACAGACGCGCGTCAATGGCGGCCGCCGCGAGGTTGTGGGCAGCGCTCACAGCATGAATATCGCCAGTGAGGTGTAAGTTCAACTCTTCCATCGGTGCGACTTGAGAGTAACCGCCGCCGGCTGCTCCGCCTTTGACGCCAAACACGGGCCCCATAGAAGGTTGACGAATGCACGCCATTACTGAGCGCCCCAACTTTTTCAATCCTTGCGCAAGGCCAATCGTGGTGACGGTTTTGCCTTCGCCAAGAGGGGTTGGAGTAATCGCAGTCACGACGATCAGCTTGCCTGTAGGTTGATCATCGAGCCTTTTCAGTGTGCTCAGTGAGATTTTGGCCTTATATTTTCCTTGGCTGTGAAACTCTGATTCCGTTAATCCAGCGTTAAGCGCAACCTGATCGATAGATTGCAGTGATGTCGTGCGACAGATTTCAATATCGGACAGCATAAAACCCTCAAAATACAGACTCAAAAAGTGAGGCAAACGTTTGCGCACGAATGATAGCGTGTAATACTGCGTTGTAAAGCGCTTTTTAGTGACGGATTATTTTAGCGGATTGGGCGAAGAACGCCTACGAAAATTGGGTTGGACATGTAGGCCAATAACTCAACGAACAATGTTGGAGTGAACAGAGCGAGTGACAGAATAATAAAACGCCCTGCAAGGCAGGGCGAGTGAGGCGGCCCAGTTGACTGAGCAACTATAGTTAGTACCAGTCGTCTTCCGGATAGAGCTTCCCTTCGGGTGCATAAGGGGAGTCATCACGGGTGTGGGATGACCGGTTTCTCAAGCTGTCGAGTTGGTGCTCTAACATCTGTACGGTGTCGTAATCACCTTCGGAGCACGCGACATAGATTTGTTGCTCCAATGCTCGGATATTGTCTTGAAGTCCCATAACTACCTCCGATAACACGTTAAACCCAATTAAAGCGTTTATCTGTTTTCAAAACGATTATAGTCCAGCAATCCAAATTCGATCGGCTGATCCGCTTTATACCACTCGTGCACGCGGTCACTGAACGGCCAGAATTCATCAGAACTGCGGCGAATCGCGAATTGATCCAGTATCTTGATGTAATCGTCTTCGGTTCGCAGCGCTTCTAATGATTCGACCAACTGATCGACCTCGGATTCCTCCAACGATAGGTACGCAGCCGGATAGCTACCGATCACTCCGCGCACTAAGGTTAAATCATCATTGGCGAAATCTCGGTTACTCTCCTCATTAAACAAGCTGGAAATATTGGTGTGAGCGTTATTGTGTAGCAGAGTAAACAACTGCTCTTGTCCGCTTGCCGCGCGCACCATGATCATTAGGCTTTGTGGCAAATGGACCAGACCTTCACCTTGTATTGCATCGATACGTCTCAGGCTTGCTTCACTGCGCTCACTTAGGCCTGTTTGCTCAATCTTGAAACGGTTGGACAGTACGGGGGCGAGTTGGGTTTGGAGAATGTCATACAGCTCCGCTTTCGGATCATCGCTGGCATAGCGCACTTGCGTTGGTTGGTTGAAGGGTTCGACGTTGCGCTGTAAGAAATCACTCAACTGAGCGCTCTGATCTTGATACCAGCTCGAATGCTCTTGATGACGAACCTCTTGAGGCAGCAAGGCGACAAAATTGCTTTCTCCCTCTAGGCGCAGGAAGTCCATAAACATGCGCGTCATCAATTGGTGGCCAAAGTTGCCATAGACATCGAAGCCTGCCACAAGGAGGTAATGAATGCGCTCTAACAAGGCATAATCAAGCACCCAAGCGGTTTTTGGTGGCGTGCCGACTAACCCTTGGACCACCGACGCACTATCAAAATGGCGAAATACCGTGAGAGCGGCATTGGGGTTCGTGCCACCGCCTGTCCAGATGATATCGGTGGTCAGGTGTTTGCCGTCTTTAAACCACTGATTGGTGAACTCAGATTTCGCTTTCAAATAGCGCGCTTGCTGCTTGGAATAACTGACCCAATTGGCAATCGGCAGCGTATTGCTTTCCAGCTCAGCAGGCAGTTTTAGGTTGTCGGCTTGCGAGCGATAAAACTCATTCACTTGCGGAATATCCGATTTATCGGGATCTAAGAAAAACACCCAAAATCGGTCATTGATGACATTGAGCGCCAATTGTCCTCGGCATACCGGCCCTTTGATGAAGGCGTTGATGGTATTTTGTGCGTTGTCGAGCAAGTAGTTGAAGCGCGCTTTGACGGGTAGATCGATAAAGGCCGTCATGGGATTCGCCGCGACATCAGGCTCATAACTGGGTAAGGTCGCGACGTCATACTCAGCATCAATAAACCAGCTTTTCCAGTTGTGGTAGCGCTGCTGATTAAGCGCATAGGGCATGTGCGTCTTATCGACAATAGTGCCTTGCTCAGGGATCAAGCGGTAGTATACGCGCGCCACGCCCGGATCATCGTACGGCCTGCGAGTGGCAATGCGCTGAACCGGCTCGCCCGGTGGGGTTGCTGAGCGTACGATAGTGAAAAATCTCGGCTGCGCATCGTCTATCTCAGAGAAATAAAGATGGAAGAGAAACAGGTGCTCATAGAGATAGCGTGCAGTCAACTGACCTTTTCGAGAAGGCAGATTAAGCAGTGCTTCGTACTGATCAACATGTTGCTGCTGCTCTTGGCTAAGCGGCAGCGGTGCGCTCATCGTTGCGCCGCCTTGCAGCCAGGCCATGAGAGTCGCGTATTCCTGTTGGGGTAAATTCGGCATGCCGTAGGGCATTCCCCAAGTTGGGTGATCCGCTTGGTATTGCTCAAACTCATCCATGGTTGGGCACACTTGGCTTCGGTCAATAGCAAAATCAAAACCTTCAAGTTGAACTTGTTTGGGTAGTGGGTGCGCCTCTTTTTGCATCAACATTTTCGCCATCAAGCCCGCCTCTAGGTTGGCGGTTGGTGTTTGATTGCGCTCGTTTAAAATCGGGTGAAAGCCGAGCTCGCGCCACTGCTGTGTGGTTTGCGCGTCTTCAAACAGACGCGTTGGGCTTGCGGCAGTCAGTCGCGTACCTTGATAGACCAGTTCTTTGCTGCCACCTCGTTCTATTCCTTCAACTGATGACATCTTGAGCTGGCAAGGGGCGTCGTAGCAGGCGTGGCAAACCACACAGCGTTTATCAAGAATAGGTTTGACTTGAGCATGAAAGAAATCGTGTCGTGTATCGCTCGCGTCGACTCGGCGCTCGCGTACTTGCTCTATGCCAAACAGCTGATCGTAATTCAGGCCAGCATAGGTGGCACAGCCGGCAAAAAAGAGCACGGTAATTAGGCTCAAGATCTTTTTTGGATTCATGATTTGGATGATTCCGCTGGTCAGTGATAGATGAATTGCAGCAAAAACTGAGCGATAGTGCAAATTAATGCGCATTTTCGCTCGAATAAGGTTCCGTCTGGTGAGTGACGTAACAGACCGAAAAAGGTACTTCAAGCCGTGTGAAGTGTTTAATCCAGCGCCATTGGTTATCTTGCAGTTTGTCACCGGGTCCTTTGACTTCTATCCATCGATATTGCCCCTCTTTAAAGGCAATCAGATCCGGCTGGCCATTGCGATACAGCTTAAGATCGCTCAATAAAATGCGAAACAAAGCGATCAGTGTGGGTGTTGGAATGGTGTTTAACGCTAGGTTAAGCAGTGCTTTGTCCAATAGCGACCACTGTACAAACGCATTGTTGGTGGCGTATTTGTCCCGATAGGTCGTGAGCAGTGCTGACCAGTCGCGCCCTTGTAGAGTTTGCATCACATGCTCAATCTCTTCGCGGCGTTTGCTTGCGAAATCTGAATGGTAGAGATCAAGCGGGCGATATTGGTAAGCATTGATGAATGCCCCTTCGACGGGCGCAAAGATGACAGGCCAAAATGCCAAACCAAATAAGCCATTGAGGAGCGCATTTTCACAAAAATAGACCTGCCAACCTTGCGCTTCTAAGTGAGCTTTCACCGCCAACTCAACCCGTTCTCGAGAGAGGTCAAGCGCAACGTGCATCGCATCGTGCGCAGGCTTTTGCGCCCTGGGTACGCGCTCTCCCTGCTTGCGCTTTAATCGTTGTTGCAACTTGAGCGCGACTTCGTACTCAGCTTGGTCTCTTGGTGTATGTAACATTTTAGTGACAACGTCACTAAAATCTCTATTCAACTTATCTAGAATGCGCGCTTGTCGCTCACGGGTGGGAGGAAGCTCAGTTTGCTGATACAGCGTCAGCGCATCGTCAAGACGCTGGACGCGCTCAAGATCGCGCGCGATATCGTTGATGAGGTGCTGACGTTTGCGCTCCACGTAAGGGTGAGTATGCGAAGTGGGGATCTGATCGGCTAGCGTGACCAGTGTGTCGGCGCATTTTCTGTCGCCTTGTTGGTATTGCTTACTCAACTGACTGAGTTGCAGCAGACTATCGACATCGTCTCTGATTGGAAAAAAGCGCCGCTCGCGGCTCAGAGGATAGGGTTCGTAACGATGAAGGCCCAAGTCATCAAGGACAAATTGACTTAAATCTTGGTGGGTATTGGCGAAAAATAGCGTGAGAAGCAGATCGAGCATGCTGCCTTGCTCAAGCTTGATCCAGTCAAAATCTAACGCGGAAGCGGTGAGAAAAGGCTCGCGGGGCAGCTCAGCCACCAAGGCTTCTTTCTTTTGCTGCTTGTTGAGCGGTGAAAACAGAGCGACGATTTCGGGTTTGGTCAGCAATGACGCGGCTAAGGTTTGCTTATCAATCGGACCATTAATAAGGATAAAACCGTGTTGCTCGAGTGTGCTTAACGCCTCGGTGATACTGCTGATTTCTGGATAGTGTAACTTATCACTGCGAAACCATTCGCCTTTACGGCTCAGTAATCGAACAAGCAAGCACTGAGCATCGCGGCTTTGCATATTAAAGCGAGCCAACCACGCTTGCTCGTCCTCATGCAGCAGGTCGCTGTACCACTGCTGAGCATGCGAAGTGAGCTTGATAAAATTGTCGAGGTAATAATGGGGCGCGAGCGTGGGTTGAGCGTCCATAACAATCTGTCTCGTCCTACATTACTTTGAAATACAAAAAAGGCTTACCGATCAGGGTAAGCCTTTTGCAAAACAAATCAATGTTTAGGCGTTTTTCAACTCAGCAACTTTCGCTTCAGATAGCGGTTTGGTCACTAGCGCTAGCACGATACAAACCCCCATCATGACTGCTGAGATGGTGTAGGCAAGGCCGTATGCTTCGCCGTGCGTCATCGAGAAACCAACGACTGCCGCACCAATTGCACCGCCGATACCCCATGCAGTGTAGAGTACGCCGTAGTTCGTGCCGTAATTTTTCAGGCCGTAGAATTCCGCTGTCAAGGTTGGGAATACCGCTAGCAGTGTACCGTAACCCACCGCTGCGATCGCCGTACCGATGATCAGTGTGAACTCTGATTTGAAGGTGGCGAAAAGCACCATGTTGATGCCTTGCAACACGAATGCGAGAAGCAGAGTGCGCACACCACCAATTTTGTCAGCCAAGATACCCGCAGCAACACGACCGCCAGAGTTAAAGACCGCAAGGATAGACGCTAGGTAAACCGCATTTGGCAGGTTTGCTTGAACACTTGCGATGGTGGTGATGTTACCAATGATCATCAAACCTACAGACGCGGCAAACGCGTACATAACCCAAAGCGAGTAGAACTGAGGCGTTTTCAGCATTGCTTTCCAAGACAAGTTCTCAGAGGTTTTTACTGCTTTTGGCGCCGCGCCCGCTTTTACTTTTGGTTCTGCTGGCGTGTAGCCTGCTGGTGGGTTGTTGATGGTGGCTGCAAGAGGAACCGCAATCGCCAGTACACCGGCACCAAGCACCATAAAGCTGGTCTGAATGCCCATGTTGTCAATCAGCGCAGACGTCACAGGAGCAAGATAAATTGCCGCCAAGCCAAAGCCTGCTGCGATCAAACCATTAACCATACCTTTCTTCGACGAGTGGAACCACTTCATCGCCGATGGAGACAAACATGCATAACCAAAACCGATACCGGCACCGGTAATGACACCAAAGGTGATGTTAAGCATCAGCGGGGTGGTCGCAAAACCAGACGCAATCATACCTAGACCAGTCAGTACTGTACCTAGAATTAGGATCAGACGTGGACCCATGCGATCTTGAAGAATGCCTGCAACTAAAAGACAGATAGAGAAAGTGATGGTTGCAGTGGCATAAGGGGCAGAAGCTTCAGCGGCGCTCCAGCCTGCTTCTGTGACGAGTGCCTTGTTAAATACGCTCCAAGCATACAAGATGCCAAGGCAGAGGTTGATACAGAAACCTGCTAGCAGGATGCGTGATGCTTTATCAATCTTGCTCATTATTCTTCTCTGTGAGTCTCTTCTGGGGGAAGAGGCGGGTTAATGGCGGAATACTCAAATTTTGTTTGCGTTTATCAACATAAGACGCAACGGGCGCGAATTATAACCAATCTATATGTGATTGGAATCTCTTTTTGGGACAAAATAGAAAATAAATATTGAGATGTTAAGCGTTTGTTTTGTTGTTAAAAATGGCGCAACAATTGATGACTGTTCTGGTTACAATTTGCGCGGTTTATGACCTAAGTTGTCAGTGGGCTATTGGTGTGACGTGTAGGATAAGCACTACTTATCTTGTCGGGATAATAGAAGTGCTGATTAATTAGACACTTAACATGTCAGTATTCGGTAAAAAGTTGATGCGATCTCTTTCAAACCGATGACTCTGTCGTTAGCATGCGCGCCATCATCAACAATGGAACGACAATAATGAAATCAAGCAAAGTAAAAGTCGCGGTGATTGCCGCGTTAGGCGTTAGCACACTGACGGGTTGTATGGGACAAATGGCGACAACTGGGCTTGTCACTAAATTCAACCTAGAAGCGGTAGATAACCGCTACGGCCGTGAAGGTTTGTTTGTTTTGCTGTCACCGGTTTACGGTATTGCCAGTGTCGCTGACCTGTTTATCGTCAACGCGGTGGAGTTTTGGACGGGCACTAACCCAATCACTGGGAAGTCTCCTGCGGTAGTGGATACGCCAACCGACAACTACATCAAGGTAAACGATAAGTTGGACAAGTCTCTAACGGATGTCCCGCTTTCCAGTACGAACGAGATTGAAAGTACAACGATTCAATCCATTGACGCCAACACCGTACAAATGGACATCGCTTACCTAGATGGAACAAGCAAAACGCTTACCGGCGTTAAAGGTGATGAGAGTGTGGCGTTTTACTTGAATGATGAGTTGATCACAACTGTATCAAACCAAGAATTAGAACAGTACGTGGTGAGCACGCACATCTAATCGAGTCTCGCCCTGGAGCCTTCTGGGGCGATTTTTGTGTTCTATCACGTCTATAAGTCTATTATCCGAGTCAACGCCTGCCACACTGGTCCTCAGATTTAACGCCTTTTCGATCGCGCATCACTATTCCCACCTAAACGAAAGTAGTAAGTTTTTGTTTACCATTGTTTAACAATCCGGTTGAACAGGATATAGTTGCAGCGAAACTAACTTTAGGAGTTTAAGGATGAAACTCACGATATCAGGGAAGTTACGTCTTAGTTTTGTGTCACTTGCAGTACTTTTTATCGTATCCGCTTTGTTTATTTTTCGCAGTGTTAACACTGTAGAGCTGCATACCGATTCGCTGCTATCGACCGATCTTCCGACGGTCGATGCTGCGCGTTCTATTCAGCAATCACTTCAAGCCACTGTATCGACGTTACGTGCCTATATGCTATTGGGCGGCGACGAGCGTGTCGGAGAGCAACAGTTCCAGCAGTTACAGCGAGCGATGGAGGGCCTGAATAACGCCTTGCCTACACTTGAGCCGTTAGTGAGTGAGGCGCAATACCAGCAGATCAATGCGGCTTGGCAGAATACCGGCGCACTATTTTCACGTATCGCCCAACTCAGTCACAGTGACGAAAATTTACCTGCTCACTCTTTGTTTATCTATGAAGCGGCACCGATTGCTGAAGTGGCGTTGGATCAGTTGCAGGGCCTGATTAACGATGAAGCGGGCAATAAAGAGGGCGGAGAGCGCAAGCGCCTGTTCCGCTTGTACGCAGACAGTTATACCTCATTTGCAAATGCGCTGTCGGCGATGCGAGATTTTCTCCAATATGGCAAACAAGAGCACTTAGACAAGTACCATGAGTGGCTTGACCTGCATGCCAAACCAGTCAATGAAATTGAATCTAAACTCACCTTACTGTCGAGCAGTGATCAAGGTTTGTGGGAGCTGTTTAAAGAGATGCAGCAGCTCTACTATCCATTAGCGGATCAAGTGGTTGCACTGCGACTCTCCACCGATTGGAACCAGGCAAACCAAGTGATGGCCAACGAGCTGATTCCTGCGGTGGATGATCTAGACCGTCAGCTTGAAGCCTTGATCGAGATACAACAGCAAAAAGCGGACATAAGCGGTGAGGGGATATTTACCTCCGTGACGACAGTCATCAGTGTGTTGGTTGGTTCAATCATTGCTGTAGTGATTGTGGCGGTGAGCTTGTCACAAGCGATGGGCAATAACATCGGCCGCCGTTTGAAAATTGTTTCCAAGCGCGCGCAGGCCATAGCCTCGGGGGATGTCTCTCAATCCCCATTGCGTATCGAAGGGAGCGATGAGCTCGCGAGCTTGATGCTATCAATCAATACCATGAACAAGGCGCTGAATGAGATTGTTCATGGTGTATCAAGCAAGGCTCAGTCGGTCAACGACAGCATGAATGACCTACTCAAAGCCAACCAAAAGACCGCGTCTCAAGTGGCGCTACAAAAAGAGAAAATGAGCGATGTTGGCAATCAACTGGCCGATGTTAGTGAGAGTGCCCAAACCACTTCAGTTCAAGTGCAGCAATCGGCTGAGAGTTTGGCGCAATCACGCCAGCAGATTCGACTCGGTGGTGAAGCACTCGAACACAATCGTACCACAGTGGATGAGCTGCACAGTCGTATTGAAGCGGCCAATCTGCGAGTTGCTGAGTTGAGTAAAGAGAGTGAAGCGATTGGCCGCGTAACAGAGGTGATTGAAGGACTCGCGGAGCAAACCAATCTACTGGCGTTGAATGCAGCGATAGAAGCGGCGCGAGCGGGTGAGTACGGGCGCGGTTTTGCGGTAGTGGCTGATGAGGTGCGTTTGCTTGCCTCAAGAACCACGGAATCGACCTCTGAAATCAACGCTATCGTCAATGCGATTCAGACGTCGACCTCTCAAGTGGTCAGTGAGATAGAACAAAGCCGCCATCTAGCGCAGCAAGGCGCCGCGCAAACCCAACAAGCCTATGGGACGCTCAGCCAGACGACCGACCAAATCGAACAGGTGAGCCAACAAATGAATGCCTTGTTGGATGCCGCGCAAAGACAATCTTCAGCAACGCAAGAGATACAGTCGATCATGGCACAGGTGATCGCATCCGCAGAAGACGTGGCGACGATTTCTGTGTCGTCCTCACAGGTCACGGATACCGTCAAGCAAGGCATTTCTGATCTTAATGGCGAGATGCAGCGTTTTAAAACTGAGTAATAGACGCGTAGCGCAAACGTGGTGGGGTAATGCCCCCACTTGTTTAGTGAGATCCAATTCTCAATTATGTGTATTGTTGCACTAAGTTTGTGGGTAATTCACGATGGGCGCAGGAAAAGCGTGCTGACGTCGTCTATACATTAACCGTTGAGTGAAGTATTGAAGCTCAAGCAATGCATGCTTGAGCTTTTTCGTTTAGGGGATGATGTGCGTCAGTTATTTGTACTGGTTCTAGTGTTGTTGGCTAAATCGGTGTATGCCGACCACGCGGAAACGATAGTCGTGACTAATTCTAAAGCCTGGAAGCCTTTTTCGTTTCTCAATCAGAAAGGGGAGCCGGATGGGATTTTGGTTGATTACTGGCGCAAATATGGCGAGTTGAACAAGGTCAACGTCGAGTTTTTACTTGTGGACTGGCAAGCTTCATTGGATGCGATGAAAAGCGGTGACGCCGACATCCATGCCGGTCTGCTCTGGTCAGAGAGTCGAGATCAATATCTTGAGTATGGCCCGAGTATTATGAAGATCGATACCCAGCTCTATGTCCATCAATCGCTCATCACTCAAGACATTGATGAGTTTATGCGTGGCGACCACAATCATCGCGTCGGTGTGGTTGCCGGTGGTTACGAAGAGTCTTTTACCCGACGCAAATTCCCCGGCTTAGATGTCATGAGTTTTGCCAACAACCAGCTGATGATTGATGCCGCGTTTAATGGCCAAATTTCCGCCTTTGTTTCTGATCTTCAGGTCGCGAATTTTTATCTCTACAGCAGCGATGAACCTCACCGCTTTATTGGTGTTCGTCATCTTTACTCCGGCGACTTACGCCCTGCCGTGGCGGAAGGGGAGCGCGACCTCTATGACACAATCATCAGCAACCTCAAGCGTTTTAGTGAGGACGACAAAAACCAAATATTACAGCGCTGGATGTACGTCAGTACCGTCTACCCTAAATATTTGGTGCCGCTGATTGTTTTTGTCTGTACGTTGACGGCGCTTGGCTACATTGTGCTACTTAAAGTGACGGTGAAGCGGAAAACGGTGCAGCTGGAAGCAGCCAATCGTCGGTTGAAAAAGTTGAGTGAACAAGAT
This sequence comes from Vibrio sp. R15-SG3-ISO1A, assembly GCF_059833955.1. NCBI lineage: Bacteria > Pseudomonadati > Pseudomonadota > Gammaproteobacteria > Vibrionales > Vibrionaceae > Vibrio > Vibrio sp. R15-SG3-ISO1A. The sequence continues at coordinate 211,781 of NZ_JCBDGH010000030.1, read as the reverse complement.
GAGTTGACTGGGATCAGCAACCGCCGTCATCTTATCCGTGAGTTCAACCGCGCCATCAGTCGAAGCCACCCACTGGCGATCATCATTTTTGATATTGATGACTTTAAGCAGGTCAACGACACCTTTGGTCACCAAATAGGGGACTGCGTGATCCAAAATGTGGCGTGGGCGGCGCGAGACGCCATTAGCAAACATTGCTTGCTAGGCAGGATCGGCGGAGAAGAGTTTGCTGTGTTGGTGTTTGGTGAAACGTCGAATAAAGTTCGGTTAATTGCCCATCAGATTTGTGACAATGTCCGCCTTGTTGACTGCTGTATCGAAGGCGCACGCCACGTGACTGTGAGCGTGGGCTGCGCAATGTACCCGAAGACCTACAAGGGCATTACTCTATCCGATGCGGACCACTTAATGTATGAGGCAAAAGCCAAGGGTAAAGACTGTGTTGTCAGTCGAACGATAGAGGCGTCGACCACTGAGCAAGAGTAGCGAACTCACGATGGGCAAGTTCGCTGTTTAGGTTGGCGTTAATTACCACATTAAATCATCAGGGACGACAAATTCTGCATATGGGTCGTCTTCTGCGATGGTCTCTTCATCCGCTTCTTTTTGATCGACGATGACACTCTCATCACGCTGAGCAATTTTGTTTGCAACACTACTTGGAATCACAACGTAAGACTCATCTTCGCGTACAATTGCAAGAATGCCTTTACTGAGCTGGGTTCGCACCAGTTCCGTCACGTAGAGAGATTTGACCAATGTGCCATCAGTAAAGTTGTACTTAATTTCACCATCGCCCAAGTCTAGTTTGTTCATCTGGATCAGTTGTTTCACTTGGGCACGAATCTCTTTGCTTAAGCGCTGTTCGTTTTGTTCTTTGCTGAGCGCTTTATCACGTTCAACTTGCGCTTTTTTTTGCTCTTCGACGGCGGCTTTCACTTCACGTGCTTGAACACGCGATTTTTTTGAGCCTTTCTTGGCTTTCTTGAGTTTCTTCTCATTGACTAAGCCAGCTTTGAGCATTTGCTCTTGAAGGGTGAGTTTTGCCATGGCAATCAGTTCTCGGATAGCTATCTAAAATTGGCTATATTCTAGCGAGCAAAACACGACAAATAAAGGATACCGACCGAATTGGGTGAGCCGCCCAACCCAGAAAAAGGGCAAAGAGACGATGCGTCGATGAAAGTTTGTCCGTTACGTACAAAAAGCGTCCGAACGAGCTAAATAACTGGAAATTAGGCTTTTCTTTTTCATCGGATATGGCATAGTAAACACGCTTTCCGAAGATGCGTACTTCGTATAATGGCTATTACCTCAGCCTTCCAAGCTGATGATGCGGGTTCGATTCCCGCAGTACGCTCCAATCATTCCCAAACAATATTTTTACCCCAACCTATTGAATATTAAGCGCTTTGTTGCGTGTTTTTTCATGTCTGAAATTCAAGCTCGGGACGTTGCCTATTATGTCGGTGGCCTAATTTGGTGTCCCCCTCTATTGCGAATAGGTCTTAGGTGTCGTTAAAGGTACTATAACCTCACTTTCTTCAGCCCATCATTGCTTAAATTTATCGATAGGGTAGAAATCATCCCCTCGGCGTATATTGAAAGCGTCGAGAAACATGTTGGCCATCGGCAAGCTACTATTCATACTGGATCAAGTTGAGTGGTAAGGACGTACGGCTAGAGTGTTGCGATCGCGCACCTCACACCTTTGTTGGATATTATTAGCTAAAGAGAAATTATGACCAAGATCTATTTCGTATGCGGTTTTATCGGCTCAGGTAAAACGACTTACTCCAAGGAACTAGCAAAAAAGTATGGGGCTTTTCGTTTCTCCATAGATGAATGGATGATTCCTTTATACGGTGAGCATATGGAGCGTGAACTCTTCGACAGTCGTTTAGCTGCGCTTCAAGACTTGTTTAAAGATTCTGCTCTTCAGCTTTTTACTCTCGGTGTACCAGTTATTTTCGATTTTGGTTTCTGGCGCAAATTTGACCGGGATACTTTTATTCGCTGGGCATCAGAAAAGGGGGTTGAGAGTGAAGTGCATTACCTTGACGTACCTTTTGAAACATGTCGGCAAAGGGCGCTTTTGCGCAATTCAAATTTGGATGCCAAGTCGTATGAAATGACACCTGAAATGTTGGAGTTGTTCTGGTCTTGGTTTGAAATACCACTATCGGATGAAAATGTTGTTTGGGTTTATCAGGATACTCAATCATGCATGGAATAAGGCGTTAAAGAGTGACCGGATTGTCAATGCACCAATGTAGGGCTTATGCACCAGCATGATCTCATTGAGAGAGGTTGAGTGAAGCGAATCGATTTTAAGTTGTTGATTTTATATGTCTTAATGGTTGGCATGAGTTTTGTAATACTCTATATAAGTTCACAAGAGCGCATAGTTAGCGGTTAATGTTGTCTGGCTAACATACAATTTGGAAAATAGACATCTAGGGTTCCGGCTGTTGAAACAGTGTCTGGGTCAAGAGTTGTCAACCTCGTAAGAGGTCACACGGAGGGATAGAAGCCCGGGAGATTGAACCAAACTTATTGGTTGCGTCTCTTGTGTTGATATTCAGTGACCTCATGGAGGAGATTCAAATGAAAGCTCAAATCAAAAACAGCCTACTCGCATCGGTTGTCGGCACTTCGCTACTGGCATCCGCTTTTTCACCTATAGTACTCGCTCAAGAGAAAGAGAAAGAGAAATTTACGCTGGCTTGGTCCATCTATGTTGGTTGGATGCCGTGGGATTATGCCGACCATGCTGGGATCATTGACAAATGGGCAGACAAATATGGCATTGACATCGATGTCGTGCAGGTGAATGACTATATAGAGTCGATCAACCAGTTCACGACAGGTCAGTTCGATGCCACTGTGATGACCAATATGGACGCATTAACGATTCCCGCTGCAAGTGGTGTGGACTCTACTGCTCTTGTGGTCGGTGATTTCTCCAATGGGAATGACGGTATTGTCCTTAAAGGGGACAAGCAACTTGAAGACCTAAAAGGCCAATCGATCAACCTAGTCGAGTTGAGTGTTTCTCACTACTTGATGGCTCGTGCATTAGAAAGTGTCGGCTTGAGTGAGCGTGATGTGAAAGTGGTGAACACCTCTGACGCTGATCTTGTTGCTGCGTTTAGCACAAGTGAAGTGACATCTGTTGTGACTTGGAACCCCCTTCTTAGCGAAATTACTTCTCAGCCAGACACCTCTTTTGTTTTTGACTCTTCTGATATTCCTGGCGAAATCATTGATCTACTCGTCGTCAATACAGAGACGTTACAAAGTAACCCCGCATTAGGTAAAGCATTAACGGGCGCATGGTATGAGATCATGTCAATCATGCAATCACCTGAACAGGGCGATGAAGCCAAATCATATATGGCGCAAGCGTCAGGGACAGATCTTGATGGCTACAAGTCTCAACTCCAAGCGACCAACATGTTCTACTCAGCAGATGAGGCGGTCAGCTTTACGCAAAGCCCTAAACTGGCAGAAACGATGCAAAAAGTCAGTGAGTTTTCGTTTGAACATGGATTACTTGGCGAAGGTGCGCCTGATGCGGGCTTCATTGGTGTAGAAACACCAACGGGTGTGTTCGGTGACCCTAGCAACGTCAAGCTCCGATTTACTTCTGAATTCATGCAGATGGCAGCGGACAACACGCTGTAACCTCACCATTCGGTCGTTGTAATTGGAGTCATTATGACCAAAGTAATTAACCGTCACCCGTCTAAACTTGGGCGGGTTATGCTCGGCGTGATGCCTTTTCTTATCCTGCTTGCCGTCTATGTGACGGCATCGGATGCGAGATTGGCGGCGAACTCCGCGGACAAATTGCTGCCAGCCTTCAGCAGTTTTGCTGATGCCATTGATAGAATGGCATTTACCCCAAGTCGAAGAACGGGTGAATACCTGATGTGGACGGACACCTTTGCAAGCCTTGCACGGCTGGGCTGGGGGATTGGTCTCAGTGCCCTTATCGGTCTGTCATTGGGCATAGCGACCGGGATCGTTCCTTTAATGCGCGCGTCGCTATCACCGGTGATCACGGCTGTATCACTGATACCACCTATGGCGATTTTGCCGATTTTGTTTATTTCATTCGGAGTAGGTGAATTGTCCAAGGTCGTGCTGATTGTCATCGGTGTGTGCCCAATCATCATTAGGGACATTCAACTTCGAGTGCAAAGCTTGCCGGATGAACAGCTCATAAAGGCTCAGACTTTAGGTGCGAACAGTTGGCAAATTATCGTGCGAGTGATCCTTCCGCAGATTATGCCCAAACTGATTGAAGCGGTTCGCCTAACCTTGGGTAGCGCATGGCTGTTTCTGATTGCTGCCGAAGCGATAGTCGCTACCGAAGGCTTGGGCTATCGTATCTTCTTAGTACGCCGTTATCTATCGATGGATGTGATTCTGCCGTACGTGTTGTGGATTACTCTCTTAGCTTACAGCATGGACTGGTTGCTGCGTCTAGCATCAAAAAAACTCAGCCCTTGGTATCACCAGTCACAAGGAGAGAGCCATGGTTAACTCGACGACGAACAAAGAAAACTCCCCTCCGATCATTCAAGTCAAACAGGTTTGGAAAGAGTATGGCGACAACATCGTTTTAGAGCGTTTAAACCTTACGGTTCATGAAGGGGATTTTGTCAGTATTGTAGGCGCCTCTGGGTGCGGTAAAACCACATTCCTCAATATGTTGCTCGGTACCGAAACACCCTCAAGAGGACAAGTACTATTGGATGGCGAACCTTTGACTCAAGAACCTGGAGTCGAACGAGGCATCGTTTTTCAAAAGTACTCTGTATTCCCACACTTAACAGCACTTGAGAATGTCATGCTCGGTTATGAGTTTGAGTCGAATAGTCTTTCTAGCCGCACGCTGGGACGACTGTTTGGCTCGAAGAAGCAGCAGGCCAAAGAGCAGGCATTAAAGATGCTCGAGCAGGTTGGCCTTGTAGCGGCTCAAGATAAATACCCGCATGAGCTATCGGGTGGTATGAGGCAGCGACTCTCCATCGCTCAGGCGCTGATAAAAAGACCAAGAATTTTGTTGTTGGATGAACCGTTTGGCGCGCTGGATCCGGGGATTCGAAAAGATATGCATGTGTTAGTGAAGTCGCTGTGGAAAGAGCAAAATTTAACGGTGTTCATGATCACGCATGACCTGAGTGAAGGCTTCCATCTGGGCAACCGTTTATGGGTGTTTGATCATACTCGTCATGATGAGCAAGCGCCGGAGCGTTTTGGCGCGCAGGTCACATTTGATATCTCAACCGAGCAGTTGGACAACACGCCGCCAGACCAACTTTTTTCCAAAATTGCATAAGGAATAAAACATGTTAGCAAAACAGGATGTGATTTTTTCAGACACTCTGCCAGGGGCCGCGCATTGGTCAATGGTGGTACCCAAAGGGCGAACCGTACGCTTCATAGATATCGAGGGTGGTGCGAATTTGAGTGTGCTGTTCTACAACCCGGCTAATCTACTTGAGCGCTACAATGCGCCCGATACCTTGAAGTGCCAACATACGTTTAAGTTAACCCAAGGCCACTGTTTGTACTCTGATATGGGACGCATCTTCTGCTCGATTGTGCGCGATGATACCGGCTGGATTGATACGGTGTGTGGGGTCAGCAACAAACAAAAAGTTGCAGAAAAATGGGGTGAGCGGGACTACCAAACCCAACGCAATCAGTGGAAGCAAAATGGTTATGATGCGCTGTTGGTCGAGGTGGCTAAATACGGTTTAGGTAAGCGTGATTTGGCTGCGAACTTAAATCTATTTAGCAAAGTCGCCACCGATGAGGAGGGTAATCTTAACTACGACCCACAACACAGCAACGCGGGCGATAGCATTGAACTGCGATTTGAAATGGATACGTTGGTTGTGATGACCACTTGTCCACATCCACTTAATTCATCAAAAACCTACCCATACCAGCCCGTTGAGGTTTCGGTGTGGGAATCTGAGCCAATGCAAGATGACGATGCCTGTCTCACTCACCGGGAAGAGAACGAGCGAGGCTTTGAAAATAACCGCCGCTATGCAGCAACGGCAAGTCGAACGTTTGAACCATCAGCCACCCGCCAATGTTGCTAAAGGAGCAAAACATGATTGTAGAGAGCCAATTACCACTTAATGAAGCCCTATATCGTGACACCGTGCCAGCGGGTGATTACTACATGAAAGTCGTCAAAAAAGGGCAGACTGTGCGCATTCTTGATATTGAGGGTAACCAAGCCGCAGATACGCTGTTTTACAACGCCAATGACCCTTCAGAGCGTTACAGCGCGATGGATACGATTCGAGAGCAGGGCAATGTTTATCTAACCGCAGGCACGAAGATTTTATCTGATCAAGGCAATGTAATGCTTGAAATAGTGGCGGATACCTGTGGTCGACACGATACCTTGGGCGGCGCATGTGCGACTGAGAGCAACACAGTACGCTACTCAATAGACAAAAAGTGTATGCATGCTTGCCGTGATAGCTGGTTACTGGCGGTGGCTGAAAATGAGCAGTTTGGTATGTCGAAGCGCGACATCACCCATAATATTAACTTCTTTATGAATGTCCCCGTGACAGCCGAAGGCGGTCTGACTTTTGCCGACGGTATCAGTGGTGCAGGTAAATACGTGGAGCTAAAAGCTCACATGAACGTCATTGTGTTGATGTCAAACTGCCCACAATTGAACAATCCATGTAATGCCTACAACCCGACCCCCGTTGAGGTCATTATCTGGGAATAAAGGTTTGGCGATAACGTCAGCAAGCACGCTGTCGAACATGAGCAAGGGACGACCCTAACGAATGCTCTTTGTTGTTCCGGGACGACCCGGATTTTAGGGACGAAATTATGTTTAGTAAGGTATTGATTGCTAACCGTGGAGCCATTGCCTGTCGAGTTATCCGCACGTTAAAACACCTCAATATTGGCAGCGTTGCGATTTACAGCGAAGCCGATTCACACAGCCTCCATGTCGTCGGTGCTGATGAGGCGTTCTCTCTAGGACAAGGGGGCGCGACCGAGACCTACCTTGATCAAGATAAAATACTCTCCATTGCTAAAGAGTCGGGCGCGCAAGCGATTCATCCTGGTTACGGCTTTCTGAGTGAAAATCCAGAGTTCGTTGAACGCTGCGAAAAAGAAGGGTTGGTCTTTTTAGGGCCCACAGCAGAGCAAATGCGTGCGTTCGGACTAAAACACTCTGCACGCGACATTGCCACTCAAGCCCATGTTCCACTTCTCCCTGGCACGGGGTTGCTTAACGACAAGCAGCAAGCACTGCGTGAAGCGGAGAACATTGGGTATCCAGTGATGCTCAAAAGCACGGCGGGCGGTGGTGGTATCGGCATGCAGTGTTGCTTCACAAGCCAAGAGTTGGATGAGGCTTACGACAGCGTTAAACGATTAAGTGAGAACAATTTCAGCAACAGTGGCGTGTTCATCGAGAAGTTTATACAACAAGCACGCCACATCGAAGTCCAGATTTTTGGCGATGGGCAGGGCCATGTCGTTGCCTTGGGCGAGCGGGACTGCTCGGCGCAGCGCCGTAACCAAAAAGTCATTGAGGAAACCCCCGCGCCTAACCTCGACGATGAAACTCGATTTAAGCTGCAAGAGACCGCAGTGAAGTTGGCCGCTCAGGTGAATTACCGAAATGCAGGAACGGTGGAGTTTGTATTGGATGAGCAAACACAAGCCTTCTACTTCCTTGAGGTCAACACGCGTCTTCAGGTTGAACATGGTGTCACAGAAGAAGTGTTTGGTGTGGACCTTGTCGAGTGGATGGTTCGCCAAGGGGCAGAGCAACTCGACTTAACAACGCTGGGCGCGCACCTCAAATCACAAGGCCATTCGATTCAGGTTCGTCTCTATGCGGAAGATGCCAACAAGAACTTTCAACCTTGTGCCGGTCTATTGAGCCATGTTGAGTGGGCAGAGCAAGAGAATTTGCGCATTGAACACTGGATTGAAGCGGGCGTCGAAGTATCACCATTTTTTGACCCTATGCTGGCGAAAGTGATCGTTCATGCTGCCGATAGAGACACGGCTCTGGCTGAACTTAAACAAAGCTTAGACAAAAGTACTATTTACGGAATAGAGCACAACAAAGCGTACTTGAGCCAGCTCTTAGCGAGCGAACGGGTTAAGAAAGGCGAGGTGCTGACTCAATCTCTTAATAGCTTTGAGTTTAAGCCCAATACCTTTGATGTGATCAGCGGAGGTACCCAAACCACCATTCAAGACTACCCAGCACGAACAGGCTACTGGGACATTGGCGTGCCGCCTTCAGGTCCGATGGATAGCTTGAGCTTCCGTTTAGGCAATAGACTGCTGGGGAATGATGAATCCAGTGCCGGTCTGGAAATGATTGTTTCTGGTCCAACGTTAAAATTTAACCAAGACACTCGTATAGCTCTAACGGGTGCAACGATTCAAGCGACGCTTGATGATCAATTGGTTGCGATGAATGCGGCCATCGACATCAAAGCAGGACAAACGCTCAAACTCGGTAAAATACTCGATGGCGCTCGCACTTATCTCGCTGTTCAGGGGGGCATTGATTGTCCTCAATATCTTGGTAGCCGCTCAACCTTCACTTTAGGTCAATTTGGGGGCCATGCTGGGCGCGCATTGCTAGCGGGCGATGTGTTGCACATTCATCCCGTCGTTAAAGCGGGTAGCGCTGGAATTGGCTCACTTCCTCAGCCGATTTTCAACGGCGAGTGGCAGATTCGAGTGATCTATGGGCCGCACGGTGCGCCTGATTTTTTCACTCAGGAAGATATCGATACATTTTTTGATGCGCAGTGGAAAGTGCACTTTAACTCGAGCCGAACCGGTGTACGCTTAATTGGACCGAAACCAAATTGGGCGCGGGCTGACGGTGGCGAAGCGGGCCTTCATCCCTCTAACATTCACGATAATGCGTATGCGGTTGGTACCATCGATTTCACGGGTGACATGCCGGTTATCTTAGGGCCGGATGGGCCGAGCTTGGGAGGGTTCGTTTGCCCTGCCACCATCATCAAAGCCGATCTATGGAAAATGGGACAGCTCAAAGCAGGGGATAAGATTCGATTTATTCCGGTTACGCTAGAAAACGCCGAGTTAGCCGAGCGCGCGCAGCTGGCTCAAATTGAAGTCGGCGCTATTGATGAAATGGCGCTGCCAAGAGCAGATCTCGGCTCGCCCGTCATTAAAACAATACCAGCCAGTCAATATGGAGAACAGGTGGTATATCGACCCAGTGGCGAGGATTACCTGCTGGTGGAATATGGACCACAAAGACTCGATATTCGTCTGCGATTTCGAGCTCATGCTTTGATGCTGAAGCTTCAAGAGCGGCGGTTGCTAGGTGTAGAAGAACTGACTCCGGGTATACGTTCCCTGCAAATTCACTACGATAACCTTATGTTGCCAAGAGCGCAGTTGCTTGAAGAGCTAGAAAAAATTGAAGCAACGCTGGATAACATCGATGATCTCGCTGTCCCTGCTCGCGTAGTGCATTTGCCACTCTCTTGGGATGATGAAGCCACTCGGCTGGCGATACGTAAATACGATGAGATCGTACGTAAAGACGCACCTTGGTGCCCAGACAACATTGAGTTTATTCGCCGCATCAACGGGCTTGATTCAGTCGAGGACGTTAAGCGCATTGTGTTCGATGCCAGCTACTTAGTGATGGGCTTAGGGGATGTGTATCTTGGCGCGCCGGTCGCAACACCAATGGATCCTCGTCACCGCTTGGTCACGACTAAATATAATCCAGCACGTACTTGGACGCCTGAAAACGCGGTAGGCATTGGTGGCGCCTATTTGTGTGTCTACGGCATGGAAGGCCCCGGGGGGTATCAATTTGTCGGTCGCACTTTGCAAATGTGGAATCGCTACCGTCAAACAGAAGCCTTTACCAAGCCTTGGCTATTGCGCTTTTTTGACCAGATTAGGTTCTATGAAGTGAGTGCACAAGAGCTATTGGATATCCGTGAAAAGCATCCTTTAGGTCATTACCCAATCAAAATTGAACAGACAGAGTTTTCACTCGCGGACTATCAATCCACTCTTGATGACCATGCCGATGAAATAAAGCAAAGCAAAGCACGCCAGCAACAAGCATTTGAACAAGAGCGCCAACGCTGGGAAGAGTCTGGACAAGCGAATTTTGTCGCCACTGAAATTGAGCAGTCGAATGTACACACTGAGCTTGCAGAGGGACAAGAAGCCATTGAGAGTCATGTTGCTGGCAACATCTGGCAAGTGCTTGTCAAGCCTGGCCAAACGGTAAAAGAGAACGACGTCGTGATGATACTAGAAGCGATGAAGATGGAGCTTGAGGTGACAGCGAGTGTCTCTGGTGTGATTGACTCGATATGCCACGAGGCGGGCGCACAAGTCCATGCGGGTGAGCCACTGCTTGTCGTCAACACCTGCAAGGCATGATTCGGTTTTTGAGGATAGAAAAGATGACAGATTCAAATACAAGGTGTCAGGCAATGGAAGAGCCAACAACGATCGGTCGCTTACTTGAAGCATACCGTAATGGTGATATAGAGGTAGAGACGTTTTTGCGCAGCAAACTGGCGCAAGTGAGAGCGGATCAATCCAATGCCTGGGTGTCAGTGATTTCTGACCAGCAACTGGGGGAGTATCTCGCTCAACTTTCAGGGCAAGAAATTGACCAGCTACCTCTGTTTGGTGTTCCTTTTGCGATCAAAGATAATATCGATTTGCAGGGCTTAGACACCACCGCGGGTTGCGAGGCATACCGCTATCAACCAACGGAGTCGGCTTACGTTGTTCAGCAGTTGATAAAAGCAGGCGCAGTCCCCTTAGGCAAGACGAGCCTTGATCAGTTCGCCACTGGCTTAGTGGGCACGCGCAGCCCTTGGGGAGCGGTGAAGAATAGCTTTGATCCTAAATACATCTCAGGCGGTTCGAGCTCTGGCAGTGCGGTTGCTGTTGCAAGCAACCAAGTTTATTTTGCATTGGGTACCGATACCGCGGGTTCGGGGCGCGTCCCGGCAGCATTTAACAACCTTTATGGCCTCAAACCGAGCAGAGGGGTGTTGAGCTGCAGTGGCGTTGTTCCGGCCTGCCGTACACTAGATTGCGTGACGTTTTTTACCAAGTGTGCTGAAGACTTAAGCACCCTCTACCGAGTCGGCGCAAGCTACGATGAGAGCGACTGTTATGCTCGCCATGTCCTTATACAAGGACAAAACACAACGACGCAATTTTCAGGATTGAGGGTCGGAGTTCCAGGTGAAGAGCAGCTTAAATTCTTTGGTAATGAAGAATACCGTAAGCTCTATGCTCAGTCGGTTGCTCGCTTAGAGTCTTTGGGCGCGCAGACTATTCCTTTCGATTTGTCACCCTTCTTAGAGGCCGCCAATCTTCTTTACCAAGGTCCCTGGGTTGCGGAGCGATACGCCGCGATTGAATCCTTCTTCAACGATAATCAAGAACAGTGTTTAGAGGTGATTCAAACGATTGTCGGTGGAGCGAAACAACTATCGGCTGCGGATACGTTTAAAGCCATGTATCTACTGCAAGCATTTAAAGTTCAGTGCGATAAATTGATGGAAAATGTGGATGTTGTGCTAACCCCTACCGCCGGCACGATTTACACCATTGATGAGGTGAACAATAACCCAATCGGGCTCAATTCTAACCTTGGTTACTACACCAATTTCATGAACTTACTCGACTACAGTGCGATCGCAATGCCAGCAGGTTTCACCGACGCCGGACTCCCGTTTGGCGTAACTCTATTTGCCCAAGCGTTTCATGACGAAGCCTTGATTACGTTAGCGACCGAGTGGCAGAGAACAATGAACTTACCGCTAGGGGCGACCGAGATAGAGTTAGAGAGCAGCGAGAGTGTGGACCTATTGGTTTGTGGCGCACACATGAAAGATTTAGCGCTCAATCATCAACTGATTGAGTTAGGTGCGAACTTTAAACGGCGAACCACGACATCTGAACACTATTCTCTTTATTGCTTAGCCGGCGGGCCCCCACTGAGACCGGGCTTAGTCCGTCATTCAAACCAAGGGCAAAAGATTGAAGTTGAAATTTGGCGCGTGCCGAAAAAGCAGCTTGGTTCCCTGTTGATGCAAATTCCCCATCCATTGGGGTTGGGCCGCGTTGAGATTGATTCTGGTGACTGGGTCACTGGGTTCATATGTGAAGGGATTGGCATTGAAGGGGCTACCGACATCACCCAGACTGGAGGGTGGCGGTATTATCTGCAAGAGTTATCTGAACGCTGCTAAAATGTGTTTATAAACCCCCATGCCAACATCATGTGGTATAGGGGGTTACAAATTGATGAGAAGGCGTGAATGGACATCAGTATGATCTATGTACTGACCTATTCAGCCTGCTCACGATTGATCGATGGATCAAGAATCCACTCAGCGCTGTCGTTGAGCACGTCCATTTTTGTAATTTTACCTTTCCTGACTTCAAATCTATCTGTGTAGCGATTGCCATCGAAATGGCGTCCATCTGGCCACTGACCATACAAAAAACCTGTTGAATACACGACGCAGTGGTCCTCTTTTTCCATCGCATCGTATTGCTGAATGTTCTTTTTCACCCATTGGTATCGTTGTTGGTTAAAAGCCGTGATGGCGTGGGTATTCTCCATTTCTCTTCGACCTGTAAATGTGATTTTTACGTCAGGGGACATAAACGTCGCGGCCGTCTCCGGATCTGGCTTCATTGATGCTTCTAAAAATTGTTGGACGATGTCTACGGCATTCTCTAGTTCACTCATCGATTCATTTCCTTATGTGGTTTGATTTGGTGCAAAAATGTTAGTTTTTGTGCCTTTTTTGTGCAAGGTGCGCCTCTAATCAACTGAAAACCGCACTTTTTCGTATGGCACCTAAATTGCTAGCAATTATTGTGCAATAGCTAGCAATGAATGAAAAGAGGGATCTTATGAAACATTCAATTATCAAAAAATGGGTCAGACAGGGACTTGGGATAAGCGCTTTGGCCGCTGCGTCTTTGACGGCGTTTTCAACCATCGCGCAAGAGCCGATTAAAGTGGGATTAGTTGCTGCTCTATCAGGCCAGTCGGCGAAATCAGGAGAGGCGATCACTCGTGGGTTAGAAATTGCGATTGATGAGATAAACGAAGGTGGCGGCGTATTAGGTCGACCACTTGAACTGGTGCGACGTGACGATGAAAGCAACCCATCAAAAGGGCTGTTAGCGGCGCGCGAGTTGATTCAAAAAGAAGAGGTCGCGGTGTTATTTGGTGGTTTAGACACGCCCGTTTCGCTTGCGATTGTGCCTGTCGCCAACCGAATGAAAATGCCCTTTATGGGGGTGTGGGCGGCGGGTACACCGATTACCAAAAATGGCGCTAAGGAGAACTATGTGTTTCGTGTCTCTGCGGTGGATGAGGTGGTCGACGAAGCGCTGGTTCAGTATGCCATCGATAAGTATGCGATGAAAAAGCCAGGCATGTTGCTGATCAACAACCCTTGGGGCGAGTCGAACGAAACAGGTTTTCGCCAAGCTCTCAATAGTCGTGGCATAGAATACACAGGTATTGAGCGTATTGAATCTGGTGACGTTGACTTAGTCCCACAATTGACCCGTTTAAAAGAGAAAGGTACGGACACGCTATTAATGGTCGCGAACGTGGCGCCTTCCGCTCAGGTGGTCAAATCACTTGAACGTATGGGCTGGGATGTCCCTGTAGTCTCCCACTGGGGACCGGCGGGTGGACGTTTCGGTGAGCTTGCTGGTCCAACGGCCGATCGAGTGCACTTTATTCAGACATTTACCTTTACGGATACTACAACCGGAAAAGGCGGCGAGGTATTTGGCAAGTTACAAGCGAAATTCCCAGAGATACAAAGTGTTGCCGATGTGACTCCCGCGGTTGGGATTGCCAATGCGTATGACGCGATGCACTTAACGGCGCTCGCAATCAAGAATGCTGGATCTACGGAGGGGAGCGCGATTCGTGAAGGGTACTACCGCATTGATGACTATCAAGGGCTGATCAAGGATTTTAAGCGTCCGTTTACAGAAACACAACATGATGCGATCGGCCCCAATGACTACGTGTTCACACACTTTGTGAATAACCAAATCGTTCCGGTTCAGTAACGATCAGTTTGGGTTATACATCCATCACCATGTAAAGGAGAGCGTAGCGCCATGTTAACCGCCGCGATCATAACAGGCCTTGGTCTGGGGAGCATGTATGCTCTCCTTGCTTTGGGTTTCCATATTACCTTTATCGTCAGTAAGACGGTGAATTTTTCTCAGGGCAGCGCGATGATGCTTGGTGCTGTGCTGGCTTACACATTATGTATCACCTGGGGTATGCCGTATTGGGTTGCTTTTTCTATCACACTGCTATTAAGCGCATTGTATGGACTGGTCATCGAGCGGTTCTTAGTGCGTCCGTTTGCCAGCAAAGGGTCCGATGCGTGGCTTATGGCGACGGTTGCAGGAGGGATATTGATGGACAACACGGTTCTGTTCAGTTTTGGCAAGGAGCCAAGACAGTTCACCAACACGTTCGCGACGACAAGTCTTGAGCTATTTGGTAGCGGCGTTTATGTATTGCAAGTCATGATCCCGGTTGTCGGGGTGATCATTGCGGGTTTACTTGTCTTGGTAGTAAGGCATACCCAACTTGGTAAGGTGCTCCAGGCGAGCGTTCAAAACCCCAATTCAGCGCAGTTGATGGGGATTAATGTTAGTCGCGTGGTCGCCGTCAGTTTTGCTGTCTCTACGGTACTTGCGGCAATTGCAGGCATTCTCATCGCGCCGCTCTATGCCGTGCATTCCGACATGGGAACATTGTTTGGCTTGAAGGCGTTTGCTGTTGCTATCCTTGGCGGGATCGCGAGTGCTTCCGGCGTATTCAGCGCAGGGCTTATTTTTGGTTTAGTCGAAGCGATTGTCACCGTCTATTTTGGCTCTGCATTTACACAAATTATTACCTTTACTCTGGTCATTATAGCTTTGGCTGTGAAGCCGAATGGCCTGTTTGTTAAAGGTCAGGAGGTGAAGGTATGAGCGCTATCAATACCAAGTCTTGGTTATGGGTGGCGCTGTTCACCCTAGTAGGGGCGATATTGTGTTTCCTACTCGACAGTTATTCTCTGCTGGTTTTTACCCTATGCGTGTTAACGGCTATAGTCGGAGTCGGGCTCAACATATTAATGGGGATGAGTGGTCAGATAAGCTTCGGTCACATTGCTTTCTACGCCATCGGTGCTTACGTGAGCGCATTATTATTGCTCAATGATGTGCCGTTTGTGCTCGCCTTAGCTGCGGCATGTTTAGTGTGCGCAGCCATTGGAGCATTACTCGCTATTCCAGCAATGCGGGTTACTGGCCCCTACTTGGCAATGGTGACGATCGCTTTTGCCTTTGTGGTTCATCATGGTTTGATGGAGTGGAAAAGCCTCACTGGAGGCGCCAACGGATTGATGGGTATCATGATGCCGCAATTCGGAGAGATGGAACCTGAACGTCTACTTGCCTTAACCAGCACTGCCATTTTAGGCTTGGGGTTACTCACCTATCAGCTGTTTTATTTCAGTGGCTGGGGCAAAGCGATGCGCGCGGTCAAGTCGAGCCCTATTGCCGCGAGATCGCTAGGATTTAACCCAGTACAGACGCAAACCCTCGCGTTTTCTTTGTCTGCGGCATTTGCCGGTATCGCCGGGGCGATGATCCCTCCGCTGATGATGTACATCAGCCCAAGTACATTTCCGTTTACCCAGTCAATTTTGTTCGTTCTCGTCGTTATTTTGGGGGGAGTCGGCACGCTGTGGGGGCCGGTCATTGGCGCCACTGTGGTCGTGTTATTGCCTGAACTCTTAGCGCCTCTGGCGGAATATCGCCTGCTGATATTCGCTGTTTTGCTATTGGTGGTTCTATGGGTTGCGCCAAGAGGTTTGATAGGAGAGGTCGCAGCGAAATTTCGTCGTTCATTCACCCAACTTCCGCCTAATTCTGTCAATCGTCATCTTATCGCGACGTTTTATGATCGTGCTGACAACGGGTTGAACGCGCTCAAAGTCAATAATATCGGTATCACGTTTGGTGGCGTGGTTGCGGCCAAAGCGGTGAGTTTTGAAGCGCCGTTAGGCAAAGTGACGAGCATCATCGGCCCTAATGGTGCGGGAAAAACCACCGTGCTCAATATGATCAGTGGTTTTTATACGCCCGATCAAGGCAGTGTGATGTTGAATGAAGAGGTCGCGGGACTTCCTGCACACCGCATTGCCCGAAGTGGTGTTGCCCGCACCTATCAAACCACACAACTGTTTGAGGATATGTCGGTCATTGAAAACCTGCTTGCTGCAATGCAGCAAGGTACACTCGGTCACCCGTTTTATGCGGAGCAATCCGGTCAAAGAGATCTGGCGTTAAACCTATTGGCTTTGGTGGGCTATCGTGGCTCTATCCACACACCAGCTGAAGACTTGCCACATGTCGATCGACGTTTGGTCGAGATTGCGCGTGCGTTGGCGACATGCCCGTGGGTGATACTGCTGGATGAACCTGCAGCTGGGCTGAGTAGAGAAGACACCGATCAGCTTGCTCAATTAATTAAGTCGATTGCAGGCTTTGGTATTGCGGTCATCTTGGTTGAGCATGATATGAAATTGGTGATGGGTGTCAGTGATGACATATTAGTACTGGATGCAGGAACGCCCATTGCCTTCAACAAACCTCAACAGATACAACAAGATCCCAAAGTCATCGCCGCTTATCTTGGCGCAACCAGTTATACCGCACCGCCGCGTGAAAACAGATGGAAAGCGGAAAAAGAAGCCGTGTTGTTTACCAAGCAATTAACGATAGATTACGGTGCCTCACCGGTTGTGCACGAAGTGGACATTGAAGTGAACCCAGGTGAGTGTGTCGCCATCTTGGGCGCCAATGGCGCTGGAAAGAGCAGCATTTTACAAAGCCTCGCTGGTTTGAAAAAACCGCGCAGCGGTACGATTGGTCTTGACGATGCTTATATCCATCACCTCGATGCGAGTCAAATAGCGAAACGCGGATTGGCTTTGGTACCCGAAGGTCGTCAGTTATTTGGTGAGCTCTCCGTCAGAGATAATTTGTTAATGGGAGCACACAGCCGTCTAGATGAAGTGGATAAAGAGTCAGAAATTGAGGCTATTTTGGCGCGATTCCCTCGTCTTCGCGATCGTATCGACAGTCAGGCGGGCCTTCTATCCGGAGGTGAGCAGCAAATGGTGGCGGTAGGCAGGGCATTAATGGCGAAGCCACACATTTTGTTGTTGGATGAACCGTCACTTGGGCTCGCACCTTCAATGATCGCTGAGCTCTATGATGCGCTTGCGCAGCTCAGAGATGACGGTGTGACCATCTTACTGGTTGATCAGATGGCGAACCTTGCCTTGCAGATAGCCGATCGCGCGTACCTGCTTGAAACGGGCACCATTGTACAAACCGGCAGTTCGGAACAGCTACGATCAGATTCTGAGCTAGAAAAAGCGTATTTAGGAGCAAGCTCATGATAGCCGATACTGTAGTGACCAATTGCCGCTTGGACGGCGAGCCACAACTTAACTGCGCATTTATCAACGAGGGGGTGTTTGTCGGCTTTAAACGGCAAGTTGAACTTGAACCCAGTGAACTGACGGGTAGGAAAGAGATAGACGCACAAGGCAGGTTGATGCTACCCGGTCTGGTAGAAACCCATGTACATCTTGATAAAGCATGCACGGTATCTCGCTGTGCCTTGAAAAAAGGCACACTGCAAGAAGCGATTGAACAGACCTCACGGCTAAAAGCGGAGTTCACTTATCAAGACATCTATCAGCGCGGGAAACAGGTACTAGAGAAGGCCATCAAGCATGGCACCAGTTATATGCGTACGCATGTAGAGATTGATCCTGTGATTGGGTTGGTTGGTTTTCAGGCAATCTCAGCGCTCAAAAAAGAGTATGCCTGGGCGATAACGCTGGAGTTGTGCGTCTTTCCACAAGAAGGCCTTCACAATAACCCGGGAACGTACGAATTACTGGCTGACGCACTCGATCAAGGGGCGGATCTGTTGGGGGGGTGCCCTTATACCGATAGTGAACCAGAGGAGCAGGTAAGGGCGCTGTTTTCCTTGGCCAAGCAATACGATGTGGATATTGATTTTCACCTTGATTTTGACCTTGATACATCCACCATGACATTACCGTTTGTCATCGAAATGACGCAGGCATTTGATTATCAGGGACGGGTTACCGTTGGGCATGTGACAAAACTATCGGCGCTGCCATCACAAGCGCTCGCGCCCATAGCAGCAAAAATGGCTATGGCAGGTGTTCATTTGACGGCGCTGCCGAGCACCGATCTTTTTCTCAACGGTCGTGATTTTGATTGTCTGATACCGAGAGGGGTGGTGCCGCTCAAGCCGATGAGTCAGCGCGGGGTGTGCTGCTCAATATCGAGCAACAACATTGAGAATCCATTTACACCTTATGGCGACGCGTCTCAAATCAGGATGGCGAATCTATATGCCAACATTGCCCATTTGGCGACAAAATCAGAGTTAGCGCAGTGTTTCGACTGGATTTGTACCGATTCAGCAAGGCTCATGAAAATTGATCAGCATGGCATAGGGGTCGGAAAGGCGGCGGACGCGGTGTTTTTTGATGCGTTAGACAAAGCCGATATCGTCGCGAAGATAGCACTACCCACTATGGGTATCAAGCGCGGAAACGTTACCTTTACCAGGCCAGAAGTGCAGTTGCACCAATTGGAAGGTGCAATAAACGCTGGCTTGACGTCAGTATAGCTTGGGGGTAAGGCTCAGAGAACGAGAAAGAATAAGTGGTAAGCACAATACTGATATCAAAGGTTGAGTGCTTCACTCAAATCGAGTTCTTGCTCTTTGTGACGGCTTAAGTCGAGCTCAGCCTCAAGATGGTCGAGGTGGGCTAACATCACAGAGACGGCAAGGCTAGTGTCGCCAGACTTTAATGCCTCTATAAGCTGCAGGTGTTCATCATGCTGGCAGGTGGGAACGTCGTTACGCTGGTAGAGTGCGACGATTAACGAGCTGCGTACCATCAGGTTGTCAAACATCTCCATTAATACCGTATTGCCACAGAGTCGCGCTAAGAGACGATGAAAGTCACACAGCGCGTCGACAATTTCTCGTCGATCATCGGTATGTACAGCAGCATGCTCACGCTCAATGTGTGCAAGAATCTCATGCCAATGGTCGGCCATCAGTTCGGATGAAATACCTTCAACGATACCTCTTTCAATCACCCGACGAGCCGCAAATACTTCTTTGGCTTCGGCTTCACTAGGTTTGGCCACCATCGCGCCACGGTTGGGCTCGATCTTAACGATGTGTTGCAGGGCCAAGCGTTGTAGCGCCGTTTGTACATGGTTACGGTTGGCTTGGAGTGCGGAGACAATTTGCGCTTCAACCAAACGCTGTCCCGGTTTTAGTTTGTGTTGCGCGACAGCAGTTGATAGCGCCGCCATAATTCTCTGCACTTCCTTTTGTTTATGCGTCGATGCGGTGGAACGCGACGTAACCATGTTTTTCAAGCCTTTGTAACCTATTCACTATCTTTAAGTCTAACTCTGTTTTCCCGCTAGTGACAACGTTATACCTTGTTTATATTGTTGATTTTCATCATCGACGACCAGTAAGTCAGTCGTTTTATTTATCGTGCCGTTATGTCCACCATGAAAATTCCTCATGTTTCATGTGAAGTAATACCAATATTCTTCAACTCGTGAACTCCGTATAACTGGCGTTAGGCTTTGACCCACCCAGCAGAGCCTAAATCGTCAGCGTTTTCTTAGGAAATAGGATAATTACAATGAATAACGAGTTCACTTTTAGGATTAAAAGCCTGCGATTTGATGAGCATTATCTGCCGTCAGACAACACGCGTATTACCACCAACTTTGCCAACTTGGCACGGGGCCCGCAATGTCAAGAGAACCTGCGAGCGGCGCTGCGAATGATGGACAATCGCTTCAATTCGCTTGCCCATTGGGACAATCCTACTGGTGATCGTTACGCATTGGAGTTGGACATCATCTCCGTCGAGATCGCGTTAGACGGGCAAAGTGACGCTTTTCCCTCGATAGAAGTCCTGCAAACGCATATTTTGGATCGTAAAAACAATCAACGTATTGAAGGTATCGTGGGGAATAACTTCTCTTCCTATGTGCGCGATTACGATTTTAGTGTCTTACTGCTTGAGCATAATAAGCAGACGAGCCAGTTTAGTGTGCCGCCAAAATTTGGTGAGCTGCATGGCCAACTGTTCCAGTCTTTTGTTCGCTCTGCGACATATCAGCAGTCGTTTAACAAGCGTCCGGTGATTTGCCTCAGTGTTTCTGACAACAAAATCTATCGCCGCACCAGCAATCAACACCCGGTGCTCGGTGTTGAGTATCTGCCGAATGAATCGTCGCTTACTGAGCAGTATTTCAAAAAGATGGGCTTAGACGTACGTTACTTTATGCCGCCGAACTGCGCCGCGCCGTTGGCTTTCTACTTCTTTGGGGACTTACTCAATGATTACACCAATCTTGAACTCATTAGCACGATCAGCACGATGGAGACCTTTCAAAAGATTTATCGCCCAGAGATCTACAACGCTAACGCAGCCGCGGGCGCGGTGTATCAGCCAAAATTGAACAATCGCGATCACTCTATGACACAAATCGTCTATGACCGCGAAGAACGCAGCCAATTGGCAGTAGAGCAAGGGAAATTTGCACAAACGCACTTTATTCAACCGTATCAAGCGCGACTTGAGCAGTGGTCAGAAAGCTACGCGTAACCATGATGAAAACTCTGTGAAGGAACAATCGATGAAAATATTACTACCGACATCTACCGCGGGAAGCTTACCTAAACCGTCATGGCTTGCCGAGCCGGAGACACTGTGGTCCCCGTGGAAGTTAGAAGGGGAAGCGCTGCAAGATGGAAAACGCGATGCTCTGCGTGTAGCCCTGCAAGAGCAGCAATTCGCGGGCGTTACTATCGTCAGTGACGGCGAGCAAACGCGCCAGCACTTTGTCACTACGTTTATTGAGCATTTGGGCGGGGTGGATTTCGATAATCGTCAAACCGTGACCATTCGTAATCGTTATGAAGCAAGCGTGCCAACCGTGGTTGGCCCGGTAAGTCGCATCAAACCCGTGTTTGTCGAGGACGCGAAATTTTTGCGCCAGCAAACTGACCAACCCATCAAGTGGGCACTGCCTGGGCCGATGACTATGATCGATACCTTGTATGATGCGCACTACAAAAGCCGTGAGAAATTGGCGTGGGAGTTTGCCAAGATCCTCAATCAAGAAGCAAAAGAGCTTGAAGCGGCAGGTGTCGATATCATCCAGTTTGATGAACCCGCGTTTAATGTGTTCTTCGATGACGTGAACGACTGGGGAGTCGCCTGCTTAGAACGTGCGATTGAAGGGCTTAAATGTGAAGCCGCGGTGCACATCTGCTATGGCTACGGTATCAAAGCCAACACTGACTGGAAAAAAACGTTGGGCAGCGAGTGGCGCCAGTATGAGGCCGTGTTCCCTAAGTTGCAGCAATCAAACATCGATATTATCTCACTGGAGTGCCACAACTCACGTGTGCCGATTGAGTTGTTATCATTGATTCGAGGCAAAAAAGTGATGGTGGGCGCTATTGATGTCGCCACTCATGACATTGAAACGCCAGAAGAGGTCGCAAGTACGCTCAGAGAAGCGCTCAAATATGTCGATGCCGATAAGTTGTACCCTTGTACCAACTGCGGCATGGCACCTTTGCCTCGCGAGGTCTCTGCTGCCAAGCTCAAAGCATTGAGCGACGGCGCCAAAATAGTCCGAGACGAGTTAGTCGCATCGGCGTAACGCATTGTTGAGCTCGGATTGTATGCGCTGGGTTTGACAGCCTCACCACTGAGGTCTATATTCAGCGCGTTATTTCACCTAAAGCGAGGACACAAGATGATTGTAATGATGAACAGCAACTGGGCAGTGAAAGGGTAAACCGCCAAATCGCTCTTTGTGGATAATCCACAGTCCCCCTTCTTTGCCCGGTATCACCGGGGTCAACTCTATCCGAATTAGACCCTAATGCTCTATGTATTAAGGCGCATTGTTGCGTCTGGGATAATTCAATCATGAATACAAAATTTTCTTTTTTAACCGCGGCCAACAAAAAGCCGAATTTGCTTAAACGTCTCGGTTGGAAGCCATTTTTTCAGCAGCAGATCTCATTAGACGATTACGATGATACTCGCTGGGCTCGCGTCATCGCACATCATCGCAGTGGTTACGTGGTGCTAAGCCAACAAAGTGACGGCTATCAAGAGCATCATTTACCGATCACCCGTTCATTGCCAGCGATGACCGTTGGCGATTGGCTAGTGTTGGATGGTCAGCAACAGTTCTCGTCGCTACTTGAACGCCGAAGCCTGTTTAGCCGAAAAGCCGCAGGGACAAAGGTCGAACAGCAACTGATTGCCGCCAATGTGGACACCGTATTTATCGTCTGTTCGCTTAACCATGATTTCAACCTAAGCCGCATTGAGCGCTACCTTGCCCTTGTTAATGAAGCCAAGGTTGAGCCCGTAGTCGTGCTGACTAAAGCCGATTTGTGCGAGGATGAAGCGGCGCTGCGCCAACAGGTGCAGCAATTGGATCCATTTCTCATGGTTGAGAGTGTCAATGCACTTGACGCTAACAGCGTAAGTCGCTTAATGAGTTGGTGCGGCGAAGGCCAAACGGTGGCGTTTATCGGATCGTCTGGGGTGGGGAAATCCACGCTCGTCAATACCTTGCTAGGAGAGCAGGAGCAAGCGACCGGAGGTATCCGTGAAGATGACAGCAAGGGTAGGCACACGACCACTTCGCGCTCGATTCATTTTCTGCCCTCGGGCGCGGTTTTGCTCGATACTCCGGGAATGCGAGAAATTCAATTGGCGGATTGTGAAGATGGCGTGAGTGAGACTTTTGCGGACGTAGCGAGCTTGACGAAAGCATGCCGCTTTGGTGATTGTCAGCATCAAAGTGAGCCGGGCTGCGCCGTGCAGCAAGCTATCGCTAATGGCGAGTTAGATGAACGCCGTTTTAACAACTACCAAAAGCTCTTACGTGAGCAGGCCCATAACGGCGCCACGCTTGCGCAGCAACGCGCGAAAAGTAAACAATTTGGCAAAATGGTGCGACGGGTAATGGGAGAAAAGCAAAAACGCAGAAACGGGGTGTAATCTCGATAATTTCAAGGAGGCGAAATGCCGCCTTGAAATTAGGCAGCGGCCGTTTCATGCTGATCGTATCGTTATTAAAAGGTGATTACACTAAGTTATCACCTCAACTCTATATTGGTGTTATCCATGAAATCTTCATTTGGCTTCTTTCTTTTCAGCAGCGCGTTTTATGTCAGCGCTGATGTGACATTACCGCCGTTTGAGATTAATGACTCAACGTGGCGTGAAAAAGTGTTTTCTGGCAATACTCAATATCAGCCAATGCTAGGTGGTTCAGTGCTGCAAGCAGTCAGTGAAGAGAGTGCGTCTGGCTGGGTAATCGCTAAGCGCGTTGATCTTTTGCAGACACCGATGATCCATTGGCGATGGAAAGTGGACCAAGCACTCACCAAATTAGACGAGCGCAGCAAACAAGGGGATGATTATGCCGCGCGGATTTATCTTGTGATGGAAAAGGGCTTGATGGGACTAAGCTCACAAGCGCTCAACTACGTTTGGTCGAGCTCACAAAGTGAAGGCACTTCTTGGGATAATGCTTATGCAGGTGAAAGGGTCAAAATGTTAGCGGTGAAAGACAACGAGGCAAAACTTGGCTTATGGCATGATGAAAAGCGTAACGTTTATCAAGACTTCATCACCTACTTTGGCGACAAGGGTAGTGATATCGATAACGCCCGCGCGTACCAGTATATTGATGTCATTGCTATTATGACCGATACGGACAATAGTGGCGAGCAAGCCCATGCGTTCTATGGTGAAATAAGGTTTACAGAACAGTGAGTAATGTTTGTCACCATGGAATTTTAGTGATGAATGTTTTTGGGGTTCTATGAGTGATGGATGTCGAATAGAATCGGTTGTTCATAAACGACGAACCTCAGATCTCTCATTTGACCCCAGATGGGTAATCTCCATAATTGACCGAGTAATGCTATGACTTTTTCTCCTATCAAAACTGCTGTAGTGGGCTACGGCTTTTCTGCGAAAACCTTCCACATCCCATTTATTACCAGCTTAGACGCCTTTGAGTTTGTGGCTGTTAGTACCAGTAAGGCAGAGGTGGCCCAAGACTGGCCAAACGTCCAGCACTTTACAGACGCCGTGGCGATGCTTACTCAACCTGACGCTGAACTGGTGATTATTACCGCGCCCAACAGTGAACACTTTCCGTTAGCGAAATTAGCATTGGAAAAGGGGAAGCACGTCATCATTGAGAAGCCGTTTGTGACGAATGTGCAAGATGGTCAGGCGTTGATTGATTTGGCGAAAAAAAATCAGTGTCTACTCAGTGTTTACCACAATCGACGTTGGGATGGAGACTTTTTAACCGTTAAATCCCTTATTGAAGAGGGCAGAATGGGTGACGTTAAACATTTCGAGTCTCACTTTGACCGATTCAGACCCGAAGTGCGCGTTCGCTGGCGTGAACAGGCGACCGATGGCGGCGGTATTTTATTCGATCTTGGCTCGCATCTTATCGATCAAACGCTTGAACTGTTTGGCTTACCAGAGGCGATCAGTGCTCATTGCAAAATGCTGCGTCCATCGAGCACCACGGTGGATTACTTCAACGTTACGCTTCATTACCCCAACCGATTAGCAGTACTTCATGGCGATATGTTCAGTGCGGGCCCCAACCATCGTTTTACTGTTAAGGGCACGCAGGGCAGTTATGAAAAATACGGTCTTGATCCGCAGGAGTCTCAGCTAATTTCAGGCATGACACCCTTAGACCCAAGCTGGGGCCAAGAAAGTGAGGTGCACTTTGGGCGTTTTTATCACGGTGAAGGCTCTGAGCGGATTGATACTTTTTCGGGTCAATACCAAACCTATTTTGAGCAAATGGCCAGCGCGATTCGACACAACACACCAGTCCCGGTCACGCCCTCACAAGCGCTAGTGACGATTCGCCTGATTGAATTAGCGATGCAGAGCAGCCGCTTAGGGCAAACATTAGCACTGGAAGGTCAATGGGAGTGGAATCAATGACTCAAGCGTCATTAGAGGTATTATTAGAGGTATTGTTAGAGCAAGAAGCTGAACTTCAGTTTGAACGCTTTAACAATGAGACAGCGTGGGAGCTGGGGCTGGCGTTAAAACAGCGTGCCGAAGCGCAGTCGGCGGCTGTGTTGGTGGAAGTGTATGCATTTGAACAGGTCATTTTTCAGTTCGCCATGCCCGGAACCACAGCCGACAACCTAGACTGGGCGATGCGCAAACGCCGATCTGTGATGCGATTTGGCCACAGCTCCTATTACTTAGGTCAGTACAATGCGCAAAAGCAGCGAGATTTTGAACGCCAAGCGCACCTAGATGCGACTCAGTACTGTGCGCATGGTGGATCATTCCCGATTCGAATTCGAGGTTGTGGCCTTGTCGGTGCCATCACGGTCTCAGGGTTACCTCAAGCTGACGATCATCAGTTAGTGATTGAGGTGTTGAGTGACTATTTTGCGAATTATTCAAGAGTCACCTAAATCTAGGTGACCTAAATCTGATGGCGAAAAGTCTTATGCTAGGGCGTTGGGATGCCCAGTTCAGCGCGCATTTGATCAATAATACGCATGTGCTCTAGCGTTGATGAGAGAGGGTGAATCTCACTAAAAACTTGGCCACTGCGAATGCATGCCATGGCTTCACGAATCTGGTATTCAAACCCACCGCCGTGATGGGTGACCTGAAAGGTTTCAGGGGCGTTATCGTCAGCGTAGAGCGTGGCAGATTGGGCACCAAAGAAAGGCGCATCAATGACAATGCGTCCATGAGTGCCTGAGATTTGCATCACCATTGGCTCATCCACATGGAAGCTACAATGAAAGGTTGCGTGCCGGCCGTCACCATAATCTAAAAGTGCATTAACCGTTTCTTCCACCCCTGTTTGCCCGACATCGCCGCTCAGTTTCCAGCCACACGGCGCTTGACCAAATAGGAGGTTCGATAGCGCGATATTGTAAATGCCAATGTCGTGCAGCGCGCCACCCCCAAGCAAGGGATCAAATAAACGATCATTTGGGTCAACATCCACCTTAAAACAAAAGCTCGAGTGAACCTGTTTCACTTCGCCAATTTGCGCCAACCATGTGTTCATATTTCGCCAAACAGGGAGAAATTTCGACCACAGCGCCTCCATGATGAAAGTGGACTGTTCTAAAGCGAGGCTCGCTAACGTTTGTGATTGAGCGGTATTCATCGTCAATGGCTTTTCACACAACACCGGCTTTCGGGCCAACAAGCATTGTTTTGCTAGCTCAAAGTGAAACGCATGAGGTGTGGCGATGTAGATGGCATCGATGTCAGGGTCGCGAATTAACTCGGCGTAATCTAGATAGATGCGTTCTATTCCATACTGCTCTGCGAACGCCGTTGCGCGCTGTTTATCTCGACTGGCGACGGCTGTGATACAGGCATCGTCGACAACACTGATCCCTTTGGCAAAGTTATGCGCGATGCGACCCGGCGCAATCACGCCCCATTTCATGACGGGTTGAGTGTGAGTGGCTGACATGAGTTCTCCTTTCTCTTTGCAGTCTGCACTATAGCGTATTAATTAGGCAGCTCATGCGCACACAAACGAGAGTGTGAGCACTCTCAACTGCTTACCTTACTCGGTGACCATTTCTGGTGCTGGTTTCATGGTGGCCTCATCACTCACGGAAGTGGTCGTCTGATTGCTGAGGTGATAAATCATCGCAGGTAAGTCATTACGATAGAAGCTTGCAGTATAAGCACTGTTCGCTTTAGGCAGTGAAGCGGCAAATCGCTCAAGATCAGCACTCAGCATGTCCAGTGATGTCTCTTGGGCCGCATCAATTCGCTCATCAATCGTCTTGACCAAGTTGTTTAACGTCTCTTGGTATTGCTCAACCGTGTGGCTGTTGACCGGTTGAAAAACGAAAAACAGGTTGGCTAAACGGAGCACGGCCATTTCTGTTTCTGGCGTTAGGGCATCAAGGGCACAAAAGCGTTCTATGTGGCCTTTGAATGTCTGTTTAATGCGTTTGGAGCGCAGCAATAGCGTCTGCTTTGCGTCTTGGCGACTTTTTCTACGTACAGATTCGGAGTGGTAGTAGTGCGCCAGCAGCGCGGTAAGGACGATAGCCAACAAAATAACAAGGGTGAGTAACATAAAAAAGGAAAGGCAAGGATAACGTGGGAAAAACAATGCATTAGTTTATATATCAATAGCGTTGAAAAGCAAAGGGTTTGATGGTGCAAACCCAATGCGTGTAATGGTTTGTGTGAGGACGGCGTTTTAGAGAAAACAGATCTCCGACGCTATTACCCGACTAATCCCAGATGGGTGCTAACCCATCTGGGTCGACTTCACGCCCATTTCTTTCTAATGCGTCGATGCGTGCCATATTATCATCACTCAGTGTTAGCTTTTGCGCCTCAAGGTTGCTGGCTAAGTTATCGCGCTTTGTCGATGAAGGGATCACAGCGTAGCCTTTGTTTAGCGCCCAAGCGAGTGTAACTTGCGCTGGGGTTGCGTTGCACTCAACCGCGATCTGTTTGATGACCTCATCGTGAAGCACTTTGCCGTAGGCGAGCGTCATGTATGACGTCACCTGAATCCCTTGCTGTTGCATGAATTCAACCAGTTTGTTGTTTTGCAAATAAGGGCTCAGTTCAATTTGGTTAGTGGCAATGTGATCGACACCGACGATATCAATCGCTTGCTGAAGCAGGTCGATATTGAAGTTCGACACGCCAATCTGTTTTGTCAGACCAAGCGTCTTTGCTTCCATCAGCGCCTTCATGTACTCCTCGATATTATTGTCTGTCCCCGGCCAATGAATCAGAGTGAGGTCGACGTAATCCGTGTTGAGTTTCTTAAGGCTCTCTCGAAGGCTAGCAATAAGTGATGCCTCGCTCATGTTATCCACCCAAATCTTGGTGGTAATAAATAGAGATTCACGAGGCAGATGACTTGCCGCGATCACCTCTCCAATATCCGCTTCATTGCCATAGATTTGCGCCGTATCAATAGCGCGATAGCCTAAGTCGAGCGCGTGTTTGACCGATTGTTTTACTGTGTCTCCCGTCAGACGAAATGTACCGACACCGAAAGTGGGAACTGCCATATGAACTCCTATTTTTAAAAGAAGGGTTTGTGTGCTGACTAATGTACGGTGTCTATTTCTTGCAGTATAGTTAACAAAAAGAAAATCTAATTTGATAATTGGTAAACAATGAAAGCGACCCTCGATGAGATGAAGACGTTTGTGACTGTAGTGGATGTGGGTTCGATCAGCGATGCTGCACAAGTATTGTCGGTGACGGTCTCTGCTGTCAGTCGCACCGTATCGCGCTTAGAAACGAAACTCGACACGACGCTGCTTAATCGTACAACGCGAAAGCTAGATGTGACGAGTGAAGGGACGGTCTACCTCGCCAAAGTTCGGCAAATCTTGGATGCGGTAGAAGCGGCGGAAGCGCAGCTGACCAGCCAAAAAACACAACCATCAGGATTGTTGAGAATCAATGCCGCGGCCCCTTTTTGTTTGCATGTGCTGACGCCATTAATTGCTCGCTATCAGCAAACGTATCCTGATGTGGAGATTGAGTTAAATTCCAATGAAGAGAACATCGATCTGGTCGGCAAAAAGACCGACATTGCGTTTCGCATCGGCGAACTAAGAGATTCAACGCTCAGAGCCACGTTTATTGGCCATAGCCGTATACGCATTCTCGCCAGTCCTGCGTATATTGAAGCACAAGGCAAACCTAACTGTGTTCAAGATCTGCTGTCGCACAAATTGCTGGGATTTAGCCGCCCTGAGTCGCTAAAAGATTGGCCATTGCTTGATGACAGTAACAAGCTCATCAAGGTCACGAGTAATCTACGTTCGGACAACGGGGAAACGATTCGTGCCTTAGCACTGCACGGTGCTGGGATCGCGTGCTTGTCAGACTTCATGACTTATCAAGATAGGCAGAGTGGCGCCCTCACTGAATTGCTTACAGATGCTTCACAAGACATTCGTCAGCCCATTCACGCTGTTTATTACCGTAACTCTGCTACGTCACGACGCATCAGTTCTTTTATTGATTTCGTCAAGAAAGAAGTGACAGTGCAAGAGGGACGTTTTTTGTAATGCCGATGCCTACTCGCACCATCAATCACAAGGACAAATAATGCTGGAATTAGGAATGAACCGAGAGCAATGGATGATCAGTGCTATCTTACTAGGTACGGTGTGCCTGTTTTTGCTCGGACGGTGGCGACACGATATGGTGGCTTGTGTAGGTAACGAAACAAAAAAGGGGAGCCATTCGCTCCCCAAGACAGTGTTGACGTGGTGGAATAAAAACTTAGGCCGTAGCGAACTTGTAGGTACGGTAACCACCGAGTAGGTTGCGTGCCTTAAAGCCGTTGTTGACCAATTGACGGTAGGCTACGTTACCGCGTAACCCTACTTGACAGTAGATAACGACCTCTTTGTCTTTAGGGAGCTCGTTCATGCGGTGACGCAACTGGTCGACAGGGATGTTAATCGCACCATCGATGTAACCGACTGATTCCAACTCACCTGGGTTACGCACGTCAAGCAAGACTTGGTCCTCTGTGAGGTTGTCGATTTCATCAAAGTGAATCGCTTTGCTGTCGCCTTTGATTAGGTTGTTGGCAACAAACGCGGCTTGGTTGATGACGTCTTTTGCCGAGCCGTACGGTGGGGCGTAAGTTAATTCAAGGTGCTGCAACTGATCGACAGTCATACCTGCGCGCTGAGCTACCGCCATCACGTCGATGCGTTTATCGACGCCATCTTTACCGACCGCTTGTGCGCCCAAAATTTTGCCAGAGGTTGGGTCAAACAGCATTTTAAACGACACAATTTCCGCGCCAGGGTAGTAGCTCGCATGGCTCGCGGTGTGAACATACACTTTTTCATAGGCGATGCCTGCGCGTTTTAGCTGCTTCTCATTCTTACCGGTAGAGGCGACGGCAAGATCAAAAATCTTACAGATCGCAGTGCCCTGTGTGCCTTGATACTGTTCACTGCGGCCAAGCATATTGTCTGCCGCCATGCGGCCTTGACGGTTGGCAGGTCCTGCAAGAGGGACCAATGTCTGCTCACCGGTCACGAAGTCTTTCTCTTCGACCGCATCACCGACGGCGTAGATGCTAGGATCGCTGGTTTGCATCGCTTCATTGGTGTAAATGCCGCCAAGGGCGCCAATTTGTAGACCGGCTTCTTGTGCGAGCTTGGTTTCTGGGCGCACACCGATAGCCATAATAAGAATGTCAGTGGTGAGCGATTCGCCATTGTTGAGTGACAGTTTCAACTCACCTTCGATGTGTTGATGTTCGACATCCTCACCCGAAGCGATACTTGCCATGTGATCATTGGGTACATATTCGACGGCGCTTAACGCAACACCCAATTTGAGATCGATGCCACGCTGGCGAATTTCCGCGTGCGCGAAGCCTGCCATTTCACGATCGACGGGCGTCATCACTTGATCGGCCATTTCGATGAGGGTGGTTTTGATGCCGAGCTGGTGGAAGGCTTCCATCATTTCAAGGCCAATAAATCCGCCGCCCACGACAGTGGCGTGTTCCGGTTTGTTCATCTGAATCGTTTTGATGATGCGATCCATGTCTGGAATGTTGCGCAGTGAATGCGTCAGCGGATTCTTGATACCAGGGATCGGTGGCACAACCGGACCTGCACCTGGGCTAAGTAGCAGAAAGTCATAAGACTCTTGGTATTCAGTGCCATCGAGCAGATTTTTTACCGTGATGGATTTGTCTTCGCGATTAATGCGCACCACTTCATTCATCACGCGGACATCGACGTTAAATCGTGCAAGGAAGCTCTCCGGAGTTTGTAACAGGAGCTTACTGCGGTCGGTAATGTCGCCGCCGATGTGGTAAGGCAAGCCGCAGTTGGCAAACGAAACAAACTCACCACGTTCAAACATGATGATTTGAGCATCCTCGCTAAGGCGACGAGCACGAGCAGCCGCAGATGCACCACCTGCAACACCGCCTACGATAACAATTTTAGTCATGGGTGACTCCGATTAGTGAAAACCAAGTTTTTTCAAAAAGAAAGCGGCAGGGCACAAACCTGTAAACGCGCTTTGAATCAAGTTAACGCCAACAAACACGGTTAGCCAAACAAAGTGGCTGCTGACGGTGAAGGTCAGGACCACCGAGAGCAGAACCATACTGCCTGCCAGTACACGAATAGCATTTTCTAACGTCATGATCGTTCTCCTTTCGAATCATTTCCGTGATGAAACCCTCGTACTATAGAACTCTAAATTAGAAAAGTCTAATGTTTATTTATCTAATTACAAAAACACTAAATTAGTATTGACTAAATTAGGTTTGGGTTTATTATCAAGCCATTCGTTAGAGAGCATTCCATTGCAAAATAATAGGTGTGTCATGAGTGAACAAACATTGAATCTAAGCCAAATGCAACAAAATGCGGTTGAGGCTTCTGATCTACTCAAGGTCATGGCTCACCCAGAGCGTTTGATGGTCTTATGTCAATTGACGCAAGGCGAAGTCGGCGTGGGGGCCTTGCAAGCAGGGTCGACATTGAGCCAATCCGCCTTCTCTCAACATCTTACTGTGCTGCGTAAGCATGGATTAATACAGGCGCGTAAAGAGTCCCAACAGGTGTTCTACTCCTTGGCAGATGCGCGAGTGATTCAACTTATTCAGAGTTTAGAGACAATTTTTTGCGCTCGATAACGCTGGGTAAACCCAACATTAATACATACGACATTTAGAGGTAGATATGGCGTTCACAGTTCCTTGGGAATCGTTAGCAGGAGGCATGTTACTTGGGGTTTCAGCCACGATTTTGTTGCTGATTAACGGAAAAATCGCGGGCATTAGCGGCATCATGACGGGGCTACTTACGCCGAAATCGAACGATTTTGCTTGGCGATTGCTTTTCGCGGTGGGCATGGTCTCGGGCGGTATTCTCGCAGCCTTGCTGTTTGTTGACGATGTGGTGACGGTCTATTCAACCAGTGCGACAGGATTGGCGCTCGCCGGTTTGCTTGTTGGAGTGGGTACACGTCTTGGCAACGGTTGCACCAGTGGGCACGGTATTTGTGGCCTTGGCCGTTTGTCTAAGCGTTCAATGGTCGCGACTGGCGTCTTTATGGGCGTGGCAGCGTTGACGGTATTTGTTCGATTCCACCTTGTATAACCCTAGGATCTTCTCATGAATAAAGTTGTTTTTCGTTTAACGTCACTGTTGGCAGGCGTGTTATTTGGCATGGGCATGGTGGTGTCTGGCATGGCAGACCCAAACAAAGTTCTGGGCTTTTTGGACATCGCGGGTCAGTGGGATCCAAGTTTGATGTTTGTGATGGGCGGCGCCTTGTTGGTGTTTATGCCGAGCTATTTTTTGCTGATTAAACCCAAGAAAAAGCCGCTCGCGGCACAGACCTTTTGCCTAGCAAAAAGTAAGCAGATTGATGGTCGATTGTTAAGCGGCGCTGCGCTGTTTGGCGTGGGTTGGGGGCTAGCCGGCGTTTGCCCAGGACCTGCAATGGCCAGTCTTGGTTTAGGTAACGTGGGCGTGTGGATCTTTTTTGCCAGCATGATGGTTGGTCTAGGGGCCACTAACCTAATGATTTGTTTTAAAAACAGCCGCAAGTCACAGTCTCAACTTGCTTAAGTTTTACACTGATACATAACCCCTCAAAAAAGGAGCGGCGATCATGAAAAGGACATTTCAACTCTCTGTAGTCACGTCTGCACTGGCCGTGAGCCTGATGGGCTTTTCTTATGTGAGCATGGCTAACCAGAATGACACGTTGTACACGGTCACACGCGCTCCGATGGCGCAGAGTGTCCATTTAGATGGCGTGATTCAACCCGTCAATCAAGGAACCGTCGCCGCTCAGACGTCTGGGCGAGTTGTGAGCTTGCACGTTGACGTCAATGATGTCGTTAAACAAGGGCAAGTGTTGCTTGAAATCAGCGCGGTGCAACAATCAGCCTCGCTCGATGCCGCCAATGCACAACTGGCTAGTGCGATTGCGCTAAATCGTGAGGCGCAAGCTCAGGTTGCCCGGTATCGTCAACTATTCCCGAAAGGCGCAATTTCTCAAGATCAAATGGACAGCGCAGAAGCGCGTGCGCGCAGCACTGCGGCCTCAGTGAAAGCGGCGCAAGCAAGTGTCGCTCAGGCAAAAGAGTCCCTTGGCTACACCAGTATTCAAGCGCCTTATGACGGCGTGGTCACAGCGCGTCACGTCGAGCTTGGTGAAACCGTTGCGCCAGGGTCGCCACTACTCAGTGGCTTCTCTTTAGATCGCCTGCGCGTTGAAACGCAAATTCCTCAGCGCTATCAACCGCTTGTTAAGGATGTCTCTCAATTTGATGTGATGGCACCCAATGGCGAGCGCGTCGCGCCCACCTCCTATAACTTGTTCAGCTATGCCGACACCACTTCTCACACCTTCAAAATTCGTTTGGATTTACCCGAAAGCAAAGATTTGCCTGCTAATGCGAGCGCCTTGGTGCCGGGAATGTGGGTGAAAACTGAGTTTCGCTTCGGTGAACGCGTCATACAAATGATTCCCAATGAGGCGGTAGTACGCCGAGGCGAGTTAAGTGCGGTTTACCGTCAAAGTGAAAACGGACCGGTGCTTAACCCAGTGCGTTTAGGTCAACAAGTGGGTGAGTACGTTGAGGTGCTGTCTGGGTTGGAAGAGGGAGACGCGATCTACGCGACCCTGCCAACATTAAGCCAGCAGCAATAAAGGCAGGGGGAACGTCGCATGGAACATAAGCTAGGGATCTCAGGCCGTGTTGCCGCAGCATTTCAAAACTCAGCCATGACGCCATTGTTGGCGTTGGTAGGCTTATTGATGGGTCTGTTTGCGGTTATCATCACACCCAAAGAAGAAGAGCCGCAAATCGATGTCACCTTCGCGGATGTGTATATTCCCTTCCCCGGAGCAACGCCCGCTGAAGTGGAGAGCCTAGTCACCACACCCGCAGAACAGATCATTTCTGAAATTCAGGGTATTGATAAAATCTACTCCTTCTCGCAGCCCGATGGCGCGATGATCGTCGCGATCTTTGATGTTGGCGTCAGCCGTAATGATGCTGTGGTGCGCATTTATAATAAACTCTATTCCAATAAAGATTGGATGCCGCAGGGCGTGGGTGTGGGTGAGCCCGTCATTAAACCCAAAGGGATTGAGGATGTGCCGATCGTCAGTATCACCTTATCCAGCCCATCGGCGCAGCTTGATCAGCAGCAGTTAAC
This sequence comes from Vibrio sp. R15-SG3-ISO1A, assembly GCF_059833955.1. NCBI lineage: Bacteria > Pseudomonadati > Pseudomonadota > Gammaproteobacteria > Vibrionales > Vibrionaceae > Vibrio > Vibrio sp. R15-SG3-ISO1A. The sequence goes on along the minus strand of NZ_JCBDGH010000030.1, from coordinate 177,235 downwards.
TCAGGTAGCACACGGTTTAGAAACTGAGCTTAAACGCATTGAAGGGACACGAGACATCTATACAGTCGGCAGTCACGAGACCATTGTTGACGTGCGTTTAGATCCTGTAAAGATGAACAGTTTTAATATCACCTTGGATCAGCTCAATCAGCATTTGCCCGCCGCGAATCAAAGCTCACCCATGCTGAGCTTGACCCATGAAAATCAACAGTTTCCAGTCCAAGTCGGCCAATTTCTTTCACGCGTTGAAGAGGTGAAACAGCTAGTGGTCGGGCTGTATAACCAAACCCCCGTCTATTTAGAAGATATTGCTACGGTTAGCTTAGGCACTAACACGCCGACGCAGCAGGTGTGGACGAGCTCAAAAGAGGGCTTGCATCCCGCTGTCACGCTCGCGGTGGCAAAAAAAAGCGGTGAGAACGCAGTCAACGTAGCGAAAGCCGTTGAAGCGCGTTTAGACGCACTTAAGAATCAACTGATTCCCGAAGGCATCAAGGTTGAAATTACACGTGACTACGGTAAAACCGCGGCGGACAAAAGCAATACGTTGATTGGCAAACTGGCGTTCGCCACGGCGGCGGTGGTGATTCTGGTCTTGCTGACCATGGGTTGGCGTGAAGCCATCGTCGTCGGAATCGCCATTGTGGTGACCTTGATGATCACGCTGTTTGCGTCTTGGGCTTGGGGATTTACCCTCAATCGTGTGTCATTGTTCGCCCTAATATTCTCAATCGGTATTTTGGTCGATGACGCGATTGTGGTGGTGGAAAACATTCATCGGCATATGTCGATGGGCAAAAAATCACTCGATGAATTGATCCCCGTCGCCGTCGATGAAGTCGGCGGACCGACCATCTTAGCAACCTTAACCGTGATCGCGGCATTGCTGCCGATGGCGTTTGTGAGCGGATTGATGGGGCCATACATGAGCCCAATTCCAATTAATGCGTCCATGGGGATGCTGATTTCGCTGGCGGTCGCCTTTGTGCTCTCACCTTGGTTGGCGCATCATCTCCTCAAACACGCCCATCACGAAGATGCAAAAGGTGCGAGCTCATCACTATTTCATCGCATTATGGCCCCTTTTGTCACCGCCAGAGCACAGCGTCGCAATCGTTGGTTGTTATTGTTGGCGATATTGGCGCTGATTGCTGGTTCGGTGCTGCTGCCAGTGGCGCAATCGGTGGTGTTGAAGATGCTGCCTTTTGACAACAAATCCGAGTTTCAAGTAGTGCTGGATATGCCAGAGGGTGAGCCGCTAGAGCGGACGCAGCGCGTACTGTTTGAACTTGGACAAGCGCTCGATGAGGTGCCTGAAGTCACTGGCTATCAAATCTATGCGGGTACGGCGGCGCCTATCAACTTTAATGGCTTGGTTCGTCACTACTTTATGCGCAATCAACCGAATCAAGGCGATATTCAAGTGAATTTGGTGGATAGGAAAGATCGTGACCGCGATAGCCACACCATTGCTGGTGAGGTGCGCCCAGTGCTCAATGAGATTGCATCGCGCTTTGGGGGCAAAGTTAAAGTGGTTGAAGTGCCGCCGGGGCCACCGGTTTGGTCACCGATATTGGCAGAAGTCTACGCGCCAACCGATGCCATGCGTCATCAAGCCGCACAGCAGATACGCGCAATTTTCCGTGAGACGGAGGACATCGTTGATGTTGACATGTATCTGCCCGAACACCACCAAAAATGGCAGGTGGCGATTGATCGAAGCAAGGCCGCGCATTATCAAGTGCCGTATGCGTCGATAGTCGATGCGCTGGCAACGGCTGTGGGTGGCAAGCCTGTGACTTACCTGCACAGCGAGCACAGTAAATACCCAGTGCCCATTATGATTCAAGCCAGTGAAGAGGCTAAAGTGCGCTTAGAGCAAGTGCTGAACATGAAGGTCGGCAGCCAAAACGGTCAAGCGTTTCCGCTCTCGGATCTCGTGAGCATCAACGTGTTGCCAATGGAAGCCTATATCGTACGTAAAAACATGGTGCCTATGGTGATGGTGGTCGCCGATATGGCTGGCGAGTTGGATAGCCCGCTGTATGGCATGTTCGACTTAGTCGGTAAGTTGGATGAGGCGATGACCCTAGAGCAATACTATGTCGCGCAACCTGATGGACTTAATGGCGTGTCAGTGCGTTGGGATGGCGAGTGGACCATTACCTACGAAACCTTCCGCGATATGGGCATTGCCTATGGCGTTGGAATGATTTTGATCTACTTATTGGTAGTGGCGCAGTTTAAATCCTATTTGGTACCGCTGATCATTATGGCGCCGATTCCACTGACCATCATCGGTGTGATGCCAGGTCATGCATTGCTCGGCGCGCAATTTACCGCGACCTCTATGATTGGCATGATTGCGCTAGCAGGCATCATCGTACGTAATTCGATACTCTTGGTGGACTTTATTAATCAACAGGTCGAAGAGGGCGTTGAGTTTGCAGAAGCGGTGATTCAATCGGCGGCGGTTCGCGCTAAACCCATCATGTTAACCGCACTGGCTGCGATGATTGGCGCGGTGTTCATTCTCGATGACCCGATTTTTAATGGTCTCGCCATCAGTTTGATTTTCGGGATCTTCGTTTCTACCATCTTAACGTTGTTGGTGATCCCCGTGCTGTACTACGTTGCGATGAAACATCGCTTTGCTCGCTAACGTCTATTTACACGCAAGGGGATAACCACAATTAGTCAATAATGCGAGTGACCATCGGACAATGATCGCTAAGGCGATATTGGAAGAGGTCACTTGTTTTATAGGTGCCTTGATAAGGCGTGGCCAGAGTAAGCGATGGGCTGGCGATGACATGGTCAATCAGGCTGCGAAACTTATGGGTTTTATTCGCTTGTTTGTTAGAGCGCACGACGCATTGCGCTGCGGTACGATCGCTCGCCAATTGCGCTTTGGTGCCCTCTGTCAAGGCGCGCCAAAGCCAGTCGCCTTTAAACGCCAGATTATGGTTAAAGTCGCCCATGATGAGGTAAGCCTCTTGGTTTGCTTCTCGTTCACTGATCCACGCGTTTAAGCTCTCACCTTGAGTGTAAAGTAGACGACAATCTCGATTATCACGATACGCGCCGCTGCAACCGGCTTTTAAATGCACCGAAAGAAGGTGCAGGGGTTGATGGCCTTGCGGGTTAAGCACCAGATAAGCGGCAAAGCGCAGTCGGCTGCGAGCTTGATCCACCAGTATGATGTCATCACGTTGCACGACCTCAATACCCGCTCTCACCGCAAACCCTGTATATTGGTTAATCGCACCAAACTGGGCGTCTTGATGGCGCTCTAACGAGCGATCCGATAACCAGATTTGATAGCCCGACCCCACAACGTTGCGCAGCGCTTGTTCATCATTGACCTCTTGAAAGGCGAGCACGTCGGGATCGATTTGGGAAAAATAACGACCTAAAGCGTCGAAATCTTGCGCAGAACGCAGTGACGCTTCAAAGCGGTCGCTAGGGTCAGAGCTAAGCCACTCAATATTCCAACTGGCTAACGTTAGAGCATGGCTTGAGCCGATGGAACCGACCAAGGCGACAAGTAGCACGTAAGCTCTGAGTGAGAGAAAAGAGGCGGTCCAATCGCGCATTGTTAGCGTCACCCTATCCATGAATTTGACTTATCCTTTATCCTATAAGTGCTCTGAAAATTGCAAGCGAATTCATCTCAAATCTGAATGTTTTCATCGTTTCCTTCCTAATTTTGATCGGTGCCACTAGAACGCTTTGATCTTACGCTAGGGGCGTTTTTTATTGATCAAAATCAATACTTTCATGGTGCCTATCTCGTTAAATACGCCACAATATATAGTATTGCTCGAATAAAAATTAACCCTATATAGTGTGTTTGTGGATAACTCTGTGAGTATGCTGGGTAAGGAGAAAAGGTGAAACCAATCGTAATCAAACGGGATGGCTCAAGAGCGCCATTTAGCCGAGATCGTATACAAGCCGCAGTGGAAGCCGCCGCCGATACCGTTGATAAAGAAATTGCCATCTACGCGCTCAATGTCGCGTTAGCGATCGAGCTGCAATTATGCGATCACGATGAAGTCCACATCCATGAAATCCAAACCCTAGTTGAAAACGAGTTGATGCAGGGGCCGTATAAGTCACTCGCGCGTGCTTACATTGAGTACCGCCATGACCGTGACATCGCGCGTGAAAAACAAAGTGCGCTGACGCGCGAAATTGAAGGTCTGATTGAAGAGAGCAATGTTGATCTCATCAACGAAAACGCCAACAAAGATGGCAAGGTGATCCCGACTCAGCGCGATCTATTGGCAGGCATTGTTGCGAAGCACTACGCGAAAACCCACATTTTACCCCGTGATGTTGTTCAAGCTCATGAATCGGGCGACATTCACTACCACGATTTAGATTACGCGCCGTTCTTTCCAATGTTCAACTGCATGCTTATTGACTTGCAAGGCATGCTAACCCACGGTTTTAAAATGGGTAACGCAGAGATTGATACACCGAAATCGATCTCGACGGCGACCGCAGTCACGGCGCAAATCATCGCGCAAGTTGCCAGTCATATCTATGGCGGCACCACCATCAACCGTATTGATGAGGTGCTCGAACCGTATGTGATGACGAGTTATGACAAGCACCTAGAGATCGCCAAAGAGTGGGATATTCATGATCCTGAAGCGTTTGCGCGTGCGCGCACTGAAAAAGAGTGTTACGACGCTTTCCAATCGTTGGAATATGAAGTGAACACCCTGCACACCGCTAACGGGCAAACGCCGTTTGTCACCTTTGGTTTTGGTTTAGGCACCAGTTGGGGCTCACGCCTTATTCAGCAATCCATCTTGAAGAATCGCATTGCCGGTTTGGGCAAAAACCGCAAAACAGCGGTGTTCCCTAAATTGGTATTTGGCATTAAAGACGGCCTAAACCACAAAGCGGGCGATCCGAACTACGACATCAAGCAATTGGCGTTGGAGTGTGCATCGAAGCGTATGTACCCCGATATCTTGAACTACGAAAAAGTTGTCGAAGTGACAGGGTCATTTAAAACGCCGATGGGTTGCCGTAGCTTCTTGGGCACTTATGAAGAAAATGGCGAGCTGATTCATGAAGGTCGCAACAACTTGGGGGTTGTGAGCCTCAACTTGCCACGCATTGCTATTCAAGCGGGCGGTGATGAGAGCAAATTCTACCAACTGCTGGATGCCAAGTTGAAACTGGCTCGCCGGGCGTTGGAAACACGCATCTCACGTTTAGAGAATGTCAAAGCGCGCGTCGCACCTATTCTCTATATGGAAGGGGCATGTGGCATCCGCCTAGGTGCCGATGAGCCGATTGCGAACATCTTCAAAAACGGTCGTGCCTCGATTTCACTTGGTTACATTGGTATCCACGAGACAGTAAATGCGCTCTTTGGCCATCAAACCCATGTGTACGATGACAGCGAACTGCGTGAAAAAGCGCTCAACATCATTAAGCATCTTAAACAAGCAGTGAATCAGTGGACACAAGAGTCTGGCTACGGTTACAGCTTATACGGCACACCTAGTGAAAACTTGTGCAGCCGTTTCTGCCGAATCGATACCAAAGAGTACGGTGTGATTGAAGGGGTGACGGATAAAGGCTACTACACCAACAGCTTCCACCTTGATGTGGAGAAGAAGGTTAACCCGTACGATAAAATTGATTTTGAAATGCCATACCCTGAAATCTCAAGTGGTGGATTCATCTGTTACGGTGAGTTCCCGAATATGCAGCGCAACATCGAAGCGCTCGAAAACGTCTGGGATTACAGCTACAGCCGCGTGCCTTACTACGGCACCAACACGCCGATTGATGAGTGTTATGAGTGTGGCTACAACGGTGAGTTCGACTGCACCAGCAAAGGCTTTACCTGCCCAAGCTGTGGCAACCACGACTCGACCAAAGTGTCAGTGACGCGACGCGTGTGTGGTTATCTTGGTAGCCCAGACGCCAGACCTTTCAACTTCGGCAAGCAAGAAGAAGTAAAACGACGCGTTAAGCATCTGTAAGTGGTCACCTAGACAAGCTAATAGGAAGCCAGTTTGACTGGCTTCTTTTGTCCTCTGGTTTGTTTCGTGTTTAGTTAGCGGCTTTTGTTTTGGAAAGAGCGATGAATTATCACCAATATTACCCCGTCGATGTGGTTAATGGCCCTGGCACCCGATGCACCTTGTTTGTCTCAGGTTGCGTGCATCAGTGTCGAGGCTGCTACAATCAGTCTACTCAGCGTTTGGACTCAGGAGTGTTGTTCACCCAAGAAGCGGAAGACCGAATCATCGCTGATCTTAACGATCCACGTATCAAGCGCCGCGGGTTATCGCTGTCCGGTGGAGATCCGCTCCACCCTGCTAACGTGCCACACATCCTTAAGTTGGTTAAACGCGTACGCGCGGAGTGCCCGGGAAAAGACATCTGGGTCTGGACGGGGTATACCCTAGCAGAGCTTGATGATGCGCAGCGTGAAGTGACGCAGTACATTGATACCTTAATCGATGGCAAATTCATTCAAGAGCAGCGCGATCTTAATCTTGAATGGCGGGGTAGCGCGAATCAAATCATCCACACGTTCAAATTACAGTGATACCTTGGTTTACGGCTCATTGTTAACTGTATGTAAAAATTTACAAAAGCAGTCGATGAAATTGAACTCTCGCTCACAAAATTGTTTCTAGAAAGTAGGATTAAATGATAAGTTGTCAGCCATCTTGAATTTCAAAGGGTTGTGACTTTCATGTTTTCTCAATTACCAGCACCTATGCTGGATCCAATTCTTTCTCTCTCTGTTGCGTACCGCAACGATCCTCGTGATGAAAAAGTAGACCTTGGTATTGGCGTTTATAAAAACAGCGCAGGTGAAACCCCTGTAATGCAAGCCATTAAACAAGCCCAAGATATTGTCGTCGCGACGCAAACCACCAAATCTTACGTTGGCCTTGCGGGCTGTGAGCAGTTTAACCAGTCGATGATTGATCTGCTGTTGACGGGCACATCGGCAATGGATCGCGTGTCTGCTATCCAAACCCCAGGTGCGAGCGGTGCGCTGCGTATGCTGGGTGACCTGATGAAGGTGGCGCAGCCAAATACAACAATATGGATTTCTGATCCAAGTTATGTGAACCACAAACCTGTGATGGAAGCGGCGGGGCTGAAAGTACGTCACTACCGCTATTTTAGCCGTGACACTAAGCAAGTCGACGTTGATGCCATGATGGCGGATTTACGTACCGCTGGAAAAGATGACGTCGTGTTATTACACGGTTGTTGCCATAACCCAACGGGTGCTGACATCGATTTTGACGCATGGCAGGCCATCACCCAGCTGTCGCAGAAAAATGGTTTTACCCCGTTTGTCGATATCGCTTATCAAGGTTTTGGCGACGGGTTAGAGGAAGACGCGAAAGGTCTTCGCTACATGGCAGACAACGTGGAAGAGATGTTGATCACCACGTCATGCTCGAAAAACTTTGGCCTATACCGTGAGCGTACGGGCGCGGCGATTGTGGTTGCCAACACTAAGCAGGAAGCGGACAACGCCAAAGGCAAGTTGATGACCCTCGCGCGTTCCACTTACACCATGCCGCCTGATCATGGCGCGGCGCTAGTGAAAACCATTTTGGGCAGTGACGCGCTGACCCAAGTCTGGAAACAAGAGCTGTCACAGATGCAACAACGTTTGGTTAGCCTACGCAAATCATTGTGTGATGAACTGAAAAATAGCCACGGAACATCACAATTCGACTTTATTCAGAGCCACAAAGGCATGTTCACTGTGCTAGGCTTTAGCCAAGAGCAAATGACGCAACTGCGTGAAGAATATGGCATTTATGGCGTAGGCGATGGTCGAATTAACATTGCCGGCTTGACGGAAAAAGACATCCCATACGTTGCCAACGCTATCGTTCGTGTCGCGTAAAGACATCTGCGTATTGAAAACTCGCGAGTGCCGCTCAAGATGAGCGGCCATGTTGACAAGATTAGGTGGTCCAATGAATAAAACATGGAAAATCGTCCTACCGTTACTATTGAGTGGTGGATTGGTGGCGTGTTCAACGACGGGTGAATCAGTGGTTGAGCCTGAGCAAACGCCACAAACGCAGGAGCCGGAAGTGACAACGCCAGAGGTGACGTCACCAGACACCTCGGAGCCAGAGCCGACTGCACCACAAGAGCCTGAGGTCAAACCTGAGCCTAAGCCGGAAAAACCAGTGGCACCTAAGCCGACAGAATCGCCGAAGAAAACGGCGGATGGCAAGTTGATGCTTGGTGAACAAGAGTGGGTGTATGTGCCCGGACTAGAAGCGAGCTTTAAAGCGCGTATCGATACCGGGGCGACAACGTCATCAATCAGTGCGGTAGAGGTGTTGCCGTTTGAGCGTGACGGAAAGGATTGGGTCAAGTTCAAAATTGAACACGAGGGTGTAAAAAGCAGAGAAATTGCTTTGCCTGTTCAGCGCTGGGTGAAAATTCGCCAATCCACTTCTGAAGAGTCTGAAAAGCGCGCAGTGGTTGAGGGCTGGATTCAAATCGGTGATGTGAAGGAAAAAACAGAGTTCACATTAGCCGACAGAACGCACTTGACCTACCCAATACTTCTTGGTCGTAGCTTCTTTAAAGACATTGCCGTTGTCGATGTTAGCCGTACGTTTATTCAAGACAAACACAAGTAAGACGCTCTGTTTGTCAGCTGAAAAAAAAAGCCGCTTAGCGGCTTTTTTTATGGATTATCAAGATGACCTTACCTTAGTCAATGGCCAGCAATTCAACGTCAAAAATGAGTGTCGCTGCGGGTGGGATAGGGCCAGTGCCGCTTTTTCCGTACGCTAATGTGCTTGGAATAAACAGTCTTACTTTGTCACCGACGTTCATGTAAGTCAGTCCTTCTTGCCACCCTTTGATCACTTGACCAAGTTTAAAGCTGATAGGCTCTCCACGCTCGACAGAGCTGTCGAATACCGTGCCGTCAATCAAGCTACCGTGGTAGTGCACTTTTACTGTGCTTGCCATCGTAGGGAATACCGTCCCTTCACCTTTCGTGAGTACTTGGTATTGAAGGCCACTGTCGGTGGTGATAACGCCTTCCTTTTGGCCATTATCAGCCAAAAATGCCTCACCAGCAGCAAGGTTAGCTTCGGCCGCTTTGCCGTTCGTCCAAGTACGATAGACGAAAAACACAGCGAGAACCACGATAACGATAGGAATGATAATTTTAGACATAATAACGTCCTGTCAGAGTTAAGGTTGAGCAAGTAAGAATTGGATCGTATTGGCAATGTCGGCAATATCGCTGTGCGCAGAGGTAAGGATGCGATACTTGCCTTTGACGATGAACATTGGCACCGCATTGATCTGCCCTTGAGTCGTCATCTCATGCGCGCGTTCAATCTTTTTAAACAGCTGACTTTGCTGATCATTATCGAGATTGTAAGGGCTGGTTAAGTTGCGAGTTTCAAACGCAGCATCAATCGCTTGCTTCTTGTCATCTAACGATGCGCCGTCCCCCATTTGCGCAGCGGCAAACAGTTCCGTCATCATTGCGTGATCCGGTGTATGACCAAGCTGCATTTGCGCGGAGTAGTAAATCATCGCTCCCACTTGTGCGCTTTCATTGAACGTGACGTGGACCTTGCCAAACGACTGGCCGACCAATTGTTCAAGTTCAGGTAGCGCCTCTTCCATTTTACGGCAGTGACTACAATGTAGAGAGAACACTTCAATAACGGGTTCCACTCGGAAGGTGGAGAGGTTAACGGGGAGTGGTTCGTAGTGTTTGCCTTCGGTGGGCTCGGTTGACTCACTGCATCCGGCTAAGCCAAATGTCAGTATGACGAGTGTCAGAGTAAGGAGTTTGTTCATTATGACTATCTCTGTATGCGCAGGCTTATCGTTCAACGTGACACCAACTCGATTTAACTCATTGGTTTATCATTGAATTCGCGCTGAGCGTGGAATGTGTTTCGATTCTACTATCGATAAGCCTTGATTCACAAGCTAAGTAGGTGGACGAGCAACTACCCTTAAAGTCTATAGGGTGGTAAGAAATATGCGTTTGGTCACGAGAGAAGCGCTAAAGTTCGCGCAAAATGGTCGATATAAAGAGAGTGTTGAGAAGTAACGAGTGATGACGACCATGACAAAATACATTTTGCCTCTACTGTTACTCCTGTCTGGATGCAGTGCCTCTATTCCCAAGGAGTTTGCTCGACTAGGCGGAGATATGTTGGATACCGCTCCGCAAAGCGACTCTGAATTGCGTTATCCAGATTGGGGTAAGGCGCCGATGTTATCATCAAACGCTGGTGTACAAGGCCCGATGGGGCAACAGCGCACTCAAAGCTATGGGGACTTACAGAGCTTTTTAGTCAGCAATGGTGTCGATTACGAAATTCTTCCGGGGAATCATGTGATGGTCAAACTTAAAGATACGATCAAGTTCCGCACTGGCTCATCGAACTTATCACCGGATTCTTTATATTGGGTCGATATGGTGGGGCGTTACTTATCGAAACAACCCGACATCGACATCGTGATTGACGGGCACGCCGATAGTACAGGCAATGCGTCTTTCAATGATCAACTCTCCGTCAAGCGAGCACAAGCCGTAAAAGCGCAACTGGCGCGCAACAACGTATCCATGAACTCTATTTTCACGCGCGGCTATGGAGAACATGTGCCAGCCTGTAGTAATAACACCCCGTCTGGCAAAGCCTGCAATCGACGAGTGGAAGTGCTCTTTATCGTTTCAAATAACTAGCGGGTGATCCCCACCACACGTTATCTCACACTGACCAACCATGAGCCTGACGTTTGTCAGGCTTTTTGTTCGTTCGAAAGTTCTACTTAGGCCTCAGAGTTGCAACTGTGGCTTGCTCTCCGCGATTTTAGCAACAATCTGGCGAAAACTTTCTAACATTTTGTGTTCGAACGCTCATTTGTGGCGGTCGATGCTTTTCTGTGTTCTTGCTTTGTGCACAATGACCTCATAAGACAAAAAGAAAGTAAAGGACCCTACTATGACGGAGCAAAAGTACATCGTCGCTCTCGATCAAGGCACGACGAGCTCAAGAACGGTGGTACTCGACCACGATGCCAATATTGTCAGTGTCTCCCAACGTGAATTCACTCAGATTTACCCGCATGGCGGCTGGGTAGAGCACGACCCGATGGAGATCTATGCCACGCAAAGCTCAACATTGATTGAAGCGCTGACCAAAAGCGGTATTCGCAGCGACCAGGTGGCGGCGATCGGTATCACTAACCAGCGTGAAACCACTATTGTCTGGAACAAAGAGACGGGGAAACCGATTTATAACGCGATTGTTTGGCAGTGTCGTCGCACCGCGAAGATTTGTGAGCAGTTACAAGAGCGTGGATTGTCGGATTACATTCGTGATACCACAGGGCTTTTGCTTGACCCTTACTTCTCGGGCACTAAGGTGAAATGGATTCTCGACAACGTCGAAGGCGCACGTCAACTGGCGCAACAGGGAAAACTGCTGTTTGGTACGGTGGATACCTGGCTCGTGTGGAAAATGACACAGGGTCGAGTGCATGCAACCGACTATACCAACGCCTCACGTACCTTGTTGTTTAACATCAACACCCTAGAGTGGGATCAGCGCATGCTCGACGAATTGGACATCCCGCGTTCCATGATGCCGGAAGTGAAAAATTCGTCAGCGTTGTTTGGTCAAACGAACATCGGCGGCAAAGGCGGTACGCGAATTCCGATTGCTGGGATCGCAGGCGACCAGCAAGCTGCGTTGTTTGGCCAGATGTGTGTGAGTGCGGGCCAAGCGAAAAATACTTACGGCACGGGCTGCTTCTTGTTGATGAATACCGGCAACGAAAAAGTGACCTCGCATAATGGACTGCTGACGACGCTCGCTTGCGGCCCGAGGGGGGAGCCCAGTTATGCGCTAGAAGGTGCGGTATTTATGGGGGGCGCATCGATTCAGTGGCTGAGAGATGAGCTTAAGCTGCTCTCTGATGCGAAAGATTCTGAATACTTCGCAACCAAAGTGGCGACCTCAAACGGAGTGTATGTCGTGCCTGCATTCACCGGTTTGGGCGCACCGTATTGGGATGCGTATGCGCGAGGCACCATCGTCGGACTGACGCGTGGGACCAGCGCGAATCACATTATCCGTGCGACGTTGGAAGGCATTGCTTATCAAACCCGTGATGTGATTGACGCGATGCAAAGTGATTCTGGCATCAAACTCGAAGCGTTGCGTGTTGATGGCGGCGCAGTGGCGAATAACTTCCTGATGCAATTCCAAGCCGATGTGTTGGATGTGGATGTGATGAGACCCAAGGTCACCGAAGTCACTGCGCTTGGGGCGGCGTATCTTGCCGGGCTAGAAGTCGGTTTTTGGGACAGCTTGGATGAGTTGAGTAACAAAGCAGAAATCGATCGCCAGTTTACGCCGCATCATGATGAAGAGAAACGCCAACGTCGATACAAAGGGTGGAAGCGCGCCGTCAGCGCTGCGCAGGCGTGGGCTGCATTGCATGAAGAGGACGACGACGACGACGACGAATAAAAAACGCCCTCGCTACAGTGAGCGAGGGCGTCTGTCTAATTAAATCAGAATTAAGCGGCGCTCGTTACTTTTTCAGCGCTGCTTTTTTTTTCGCTGTGCATTTTGGCAAGGAAGTAGACGTTCACACAAGCGATGAAACCGTTGGTGACCACCACTGGCCACGCATCAATCATCAAGCCGTAAGCGGTGAATAAACCACAACCAACGAAGTTTAAAATGCGAAGTTTAACGATATCTTTCATGGTAAGTGAGATAGCGACCATGATAGACGCCGCATAACCCAAAATTTCAACCATATTCATGTCCATAATTTGACCCTCATAATGTATCTAGGCAGTGTCTGTGCCCGACCCAATTCTTCTCGTCATGAGATAAGTGAGGAAGCTCCGTGCCTCGAATGGTCAGTTGATTAACTGTGGTGGACTATAGCAGGGTGAAATGTGTGACGAAACCCTCAATTTGCGTAACGGAGAAGGTTAGCGATTACGCAAACGTTTTATGTCAAGAGACAAAGGAAAATAACGATTTGTGTTGAGCTTCAAAGTCTTTGAGACGTAAAAAAGCCCGCAGTTGATGCGGGCTCGATAAGCGGTAAAATGACGCTGAGGGTTATTTCTTCCCTTGTGCCACTTTATCTTCTTCAGTAAGTTCGCGAATACGGCGGCTGATTTCACGGCGTTCTTTTGAAATTTCAGCACTTTTGATGATGTGGTCATCGACGCGATCTTCGTAATCCGCTTTCATGTTTTTGATGATCTGCGTGATCTCTTCGGTGCTCATGGTTGGCTTGATGTAATCCAGTAGGTTATCGAGCAAATCGACACGCTTCTGGTTATCTCGAACTTTCTTTTCGTTATCTAAAAGTTCACGCTTGAGTTTATTTTTACGACGAGCCTGAGCTACGATTTCAAATACACCACTCATAGTAGGTTCCTTTCCTAATTCTCATAAAGACTGACACGATTAAATCACATCATGTCGCAGGTGAATAGTCTTTAGATCAATCATTACAGCATGTTGACGCTTTTATCGCCGGTCACTCTGGGCAAGAGCAACGCAATGATTGAGCCCATAGGAAAGTTCAGGCTATTATCAGGGAACCTCTTCAAACCGGATTGTTTTCAACATTCACTATGTGCCAATCAATGTTACGTCACTCGTCTATTTTATTTAACCTCGCTTCCGTTGTTGAAGATGACACTGCTACTGGTGTTGAGGCGTCACCGAAGACAGAGAAAGTGGCCAACGCGTATCGCTCTGAACGTACGCGTCAAGAGATCACAGAAGTCGAACTCAACCGTAGCAAGATAGTGATGATGGACAACAATGGTAATATCAAAAGAATCCCACTCATTGGTGAGCACTAGCGCATGACACTGCGTTCAAAGTGCGACATCAAGAGCCACGTTAAGGATCTAACATGAATATAGAACTGACCCCTTTAGAAGCCCGAGTGATCGGTTGTCTCATCGAAAAAGAAGTCACGACACCGGACTATTATCCGCTGACACTCAATAGCTTGACAGCGGCCTGCAATCAGAAAAGTAACCGTGAGCCCGTTATGGCGCTTAGCGACTCAGAAGTGCGCGACGCGGTCGATAGCTTGATTGCCCGCCGTTTGGTCAGTGACGAAAGTGGCTTTAATAGTCGCGCGAATAAATTCCAACACCGTTTTTGCAACACCGAATTTGGTGATTTGAAATTAACCGATCAAGAAAAGGGGCTGGTGTGCTGCCTGTTGCTCCGCGGTGCGCAAACGCCAGGTGAACTTCGCTCTCGTACCAATCGACTGGCTGAGTTTGCAGATGTGAAAGAAGTAGAAGCGCTGCTCGACAGCATGGCGTCACGCGAGGAGGGGCCTCTTGTGGTTAAGCTCCCTCGTGAGCCTGGCAAACGTGAATCTCGTTATCAGCATCTATTTAGCGGCGCTGTCGATATCGACGTTATTCATCAAAGCCCTGTTTTGGCGCCGGCAGCCGGCGATTCTGACGCACTGCAACGCATCGAGCAATTAGAGCACGAAGTCTTAGAGCTCAAAGCCTCCCTTGAGGATCTGAAAGAACAACTTGCGTTATTCACGTCATAAAAAATGACGACAAGCGATAAGGAAGCTCCGTGCTCGGCGTGGTACGTCTATTTTGTCCGTACCCGCTCAAACTCACTGTATTGTGGGATAACCACAGACGTCGAGCGCCGATTCTCCGAGCATTGCGGCGGAAAAGGCGCCAAGGCGCTGAAAGGAAAAGGACAGCTAACCCTTGCCTGGTCAAGCTATGTCGCGGACTCACGCAGTCAGGCCAGCAAGGTCGAAGCGCGGTTAAAAAAACTGAGCAAAAGCAAGAAGGAAGCGATCGTATCTGGTCACTTGTTATTCACTCAGGCGATTGATGCTTGATAAATAAAAGATTTACCTGATGGTTTGTAATATTTTGTATTAACCTTAGAGATGAAATCATACTAAAGGTTGATATGGATATGAGACTAACAACGAAAATTTCATCAGTGGCAATGTTAACAGTACTTTCGTTACCAGCGAACAGTGCGACGTTTGTCGCGGACGCTCGCGGCAACGGTATGGGAAACACAGGCGTCACGAGCGCTGACTACCTGCTCGGAGCGTTTTATAACCCTGCTTTAGTGGCCGTTCATCGTGAAAATGACGATTTTGGTTTATTGCTTCCATCGATTGGGGCAAACGTTCGAGATGGAGACGAATCGCTCAAAGTGATTGACGATTTGCAAGACACGATAGACCGCTTTGACCCGAATAATCCAGATCCTGCAACAGAGGATCAGCTCAACGCCTACTTGGATCAATTGGCGGATGATAAACCATTAGGTGTGAATGGTGGCGCTGGCGCTGCAGTTGCGTTTCCCATCAACACCCTATCAGCAAATGTCTTTGTGCGCGGTTACGCGGATGTAATAGGCAAAACCAACATTGCTGACGATTCAGACACTCAGGCCCGTTATGAGAACTCAACTGTTAATTTGTGGGCCTTTGGTTACACAGAGGTGGGTGTGGCTCTTGCAAAGCGCATCACGCTTGGTGGTCAAGACATTGCCATAGGTGTCACGCCGAAATACCAAGAGTTGAGAACCTATAAAGAGACGATTTCCGTCGAAGACTTCGATATTAGTGACTACGATCAAAGTGAAAACAAGCAGAGTCACTTCAATATGGACCTCGGCTTTGTCTGGTTCTATCAAAACTTTCGTTTAGGCATAGCAGCAAAGGATCTGTTTAGCAAAGATATCGAAACTTTAGATGGGCTCGATAAATACGCTTTTAATACTCAGGTGACCGCTTCGGGTTCTTACGTATCAGACTATTTTGTTGCGGCATTGGATGTTGATCTTACCAAACAAGAGCGTTTCGAAGTATCTGCTCTAGGTGTAGAGGATGATACCCAATTTGTGCGCTTCGGTATTGAAGGCAACGCATTTGGCTGGGCACAACTGCGTTTAGGTTACCAAGTTGATTTAGAAGAGACGTTAGACGATTCAGTGACGGTTGGCTTGGGTATTAGCCCCGGTGATTTAGTCAGTCTTGACCTTGCTGGCAGTTACGCGGGCGACAACCAATTTGGCGCCTCTGCAAACTTGGCATTTACCTTCTAAAATATACCGTTAGGACTGATCAAACAAACGCTTGTTTGATCAGTCTTTGAGGTTAACGTGGCGACAAAAGCGTGTTACTGTACAAAAGCTCGTTAAACGGCGTATTTGGCAACAGTTGGCTAGAGTATAATGAGAAAAAACAATAACCTAATAAAAAAGTTTGGTGTTGGCTTGGTGCTGTTTTCTATGATTACCACAGCGCAGGCCACGCAGGTACTGGATGGGTATTGGCAATATGACCAATACTTGGACGAATTTCCAACACAGCGAGTGCTGACTGAATCTCTTGGGGAGGCAGTGCGAAACGCGCCGGTTCCACTAGCGGCTAAGCAAGAGAAATCGATTTCTATTTCTGTTATCTATCCTGGTCAACAAGTCTCCGATTATTGGGTGCGTAATATCAAAGCTTTTGAAATGCGCTTAGATAGGCTGGGCATTCGTTACGAAATCAATCAGGTATTTACCCGTCCGAATGCGGATGTTCGTCAGCAGAGTTTGTCATTACTCGAAGCAGTACAAAGTAAAACTGACTATTTAATCTTTACCCTTGATACCACTCGACACCGCAAGTTTATTGAACACGTACTGAGTTCGACTGACACTAAACTCATATTGCAGAATATCACTACACCAGTGCGCGCTTGGGCCGATCAGCAACCTTTTTTGTACATAGGATTTGACCATATCAAAGGTACGGAGGTTTTAGAACAACACTATAAAGAAGTCACGGACAAGCAAAGTCGTTACTCAGTGCTTTATTTTTCTGAAGGCTACGTCAGTGATGCGCGAGGTGATACCTTTATCGAGGCGATGAGTCACCATGACAATTATGTGTTGTCTTCATCGTTTTACACTCAAGCGACGCGTGAGTCAGGCTACGAAGCGGCAAAACTGGCGTTAGAACGCGATCCTTCGATTGAGTTTATGTACGCATGTTCAACCGATGTGGCACTTGGCGCATCAGATGCGCTTAAAGAGCAAGGACGAGAGGATATCTTGATCAATGGTTGGGGTGGAGGTAGCGCCGAATTAGATGCGCTTGCCGATGCTCATTTGTCGTTTACTGTAATGCGCATGAATGATGATACTGGCATCGCGATGGCAGAAGCGATCAAATGGGATCTAGAGAGTAAACCGGTTCCGCAAGTATACTCCGGTGATTTTGAATTGGTCACAGCAGGTGACGATTCCGAGCGTGTGCGGTCGCTAAAGCAGCGCGCATTTAGGTACTCAGATCAACCATGAGTAAAACCGTGAGTCGTAGCAAGCACAAACTTGCCACCTTATTGACTAACTCAATTTTCTTGACCATTGTGTTTTTAACCATGGTCATGCTGGTGCAAAACTACCAAGTGAATCAACAGGTGGTTGAGCAAGAAGTGGCGCGTTCCAAGCAGCAAACTCAGAGCCTTGTTCAGGAAAATTTCAATTACCGCTTGAGTGCACTTGAGATCCAGCAAGACAGCTATAGCTTAAACGATGGTTTGTTCGAGGCTGTTGCGCGAAAAGACGACGACGCCGTCATCCGCATTTTTGACGGCATTGACCAACGCACCGCCAGTCTTGCACCGGATTTTCGATTTGTCGCCTCGCGTGATCAAGTGGTCTGGGCGGATTACAATTTTCAATTTTATGGTATCACCCAAGCGCAGATCCAACACCTCCATGATGAGACGGTGGCAAGTCGTGCTTGGCGTTTAGAACAATTGCCCACGCCACTTGGCGTGCGTTATGTCCTGCTTCGGCGCACCGCCATTGTTAACTTAGATACTGGTGAAGTGTTTGGCCACGCATACATCGCTGTAGTGTTGAATGACAACTTCTCCTGGGTCAACTCGATACTTAAAGCAAGTAACGCCAATGATTTGATGTTTGTCGTGGGTTCAGACATTATCGCATCGAGTACAAAAAACAGCGATTTGCGCCATATAGATTGGCTTGCCGCTGCCACAAAGTCATTCAATGCCAGTGAATTTACGGTGTCAAAAACCGATCTAACCATCAACGAGTCGCCCACTTATTTATCGGTTTATACCATTCAGAGCAATGAACACATCATGTTGTTTGTTAAAACACGCTACATCTGGATGGTTGTGATAGCCGTACTCATTGTGGCGATTACGGTATCGACACGCTATTGGATTGGGCGTCGCTTATCGAGCGAACTGCAAACTTTGATGGATTACACCGAAAGCACATCAGAGTCGATGACACTCGAGCCCTTTTCGGGGTCCACAATCAAAGAGTTTGACCACATAGGTCATGCCTTTCAAAGCTCGTTTCAACGTATTCGTCAACAGGAGAAGCAATTCACTGATTTGTTCAACTTCTCCCTCTCTCCAATCATGCTATGGGACGTCAATGGGGAGTTGATTCGTATGAACCCCTCTGCAGAGCGCGCATTTCGAGAGAGCAGTCGCGCTAGTGACGGGGGAGCAAGCATGGTTGAGTGCCTTACCCCTCACATTCGAATGTGCGCCAAAGGCGCAACGCTCACCGGCATCAATACCACCATAGGCACTAAGACGTACCGGTGGAATCTGTCTCCCATTCATGTTGATAACACAGAGCTACAAATCATGGCTCAAGGTCAAGACGTTACGAGCCTGATTGAGGCCGAAGAGCAGAGTAAGCGTGCCCGAGAAGAGGCCCTTGAATCAGCACGTATGCGGGCAGATTTCCTAGCAAAAATGAGCCATGAACTACGCACACCACTCAACGGTATTTTAGGGGTTTCACAGTTACTCAAACATAAACTCAAAGAGCCGAGTAATATCGAGAAAGTCGATGTTTTATGTAATAGTGGCGAGCACTTGCTGGCGGTGTTAGATGATATTTTGGATTTTTCCAAAATTGAGCGTGGAAAATTTAACATCGAACGCATTGATTTTAAGCTGAGCGAACTCACCAGTGCGGTCGACAATATTTTTAGACCACTATGCCAAGAAAAAGGTATCGGTTTTGTTGTGGAAAGCAATTTCTCTGACCAAGTTTGGGCGCACAGTGATCAAGTTCGTTTGAATCAAATACTGTTTAATCTCGCTAGTAATGCGGTCAAGTTTACACATGACGGGCAGGTGACGGTGCGTATTCACCTAGTGGGTGACGAAGACGAGCAGTTACTCGAAATCGTCGTCGAAGATACCGGAATTGGTATTGACGGTGAACGGCTGAAACACATTTTTGAGCCGTTCGTCCAAGCTGAATCGACGACCACTCGCGAATACGGAGGCAGTGGCTTAGGTTTAGCTATTGTGCATAGCTTAGTGGAAATGCTCGATGGCACCGCGGATATTGAGAGCATCAAGGGCGAGGGGACGATCTTTTCTGTTCAACTGCCTATCCACACTAAAATTGCCGATGAAAAACAAGCACAAAGTGGGTTGCAATTTGATCCGAAAACCTTGTTCGATCGCGCGCTCTCAGTATTGCTTGTTGAAGACAACCATACCAATGCCTTTATTGCCAAAGCCTTTTGTGAAAAGTACGGCATGGAAGTGACGTGGGTAAAAGATGGCTACAATGCCCTTGAGTTGTTGCAAGCTCAGGTGTTTGATTTGGTATTGATGGACAACCAACTGCCTAACCTTGGTGGCATCGAAACGACGGCAAGGATTCGCAGTGAACTCCAATTAACCGTGCCTGTTTTTGCTTGTACCGCAGATGGAATGGAAGATACGCGCAGAGCCTTTGAACAAGCTGGGGCGAATTACGTCATCGTCAAGCCGATCAAAGAGTCGGCATTGAATGTTGCGTTCCACTACTTTAAACAACATTTCTATACTTTGTCGAGGTGAAGCCGCCACCCTATTCGTTTGGTAGGGGGGGAATCGGTATGTAAGAGGTGCCCCTAAAACTTCGAATGCAAATGCGCTTGTTCTAGAAACAACGTCTTTAACTCTTCAGTTAGCTCAAGTTCAGGGCTAAATTTTATGCCTAATTTATGCCCCGACTTTTCCTTGTTGATACTGACAATCGAGTATTTGGGCGGCTTAGGCAAGGTTTTCGATAGGTCATTGTGCAACTCTATGGCGCTGCTGGTGGAGAGTTCGTTTTCACCAGTAATAAACACCGCACAGCCTGAAACAGATACATCGACGATCGTTGCCTGATAGCTGACGTTGTTTGAGCGTATCTCGACAGGCATATGAACAGAGAACCGTTCATGATCGCGGATGGTTTTGGTGGCGAAATGACTAGGCTCACGGACGCACAACATGTGGCAAGGTTGATTCAGCTTGCACATCACAGACGATTTAAACGCAACCACATGACCGAGTTTACTGGCGGTGATTCCTCGAACAATCACTTCAGTGTTGGTCAATTTTCGCATGATCAGCGCTTCGGCGGCCTTTTGAGGAAAATCTAAAACGAAGAATTGAGATTCTTTATGGCCAATGTAGCTCGATGTAAAGCTAAACTCATCGTTGGGGCCAAAATTGAGTGTGACAGACAGCTTCACGCCGGGTCTAAGCAGTGTGTACAGTTCGTCGAGCGTTTCGTGGGTGTGAGTCATAGGTATCATGTAACCCTGTATCAGGTTTCTTGTTAATCACTATAATGAAACCTGATACATAATAAAGCCGCAATCGCGAAAAATATGACACCGATTTGTGAAGCTATTACACAGCGCCCTCATAAATAGGCGTATCCTGTTTGCAATGACAAATCGCAATATAGTCACTGATGGCGTCAATTTGCTCTTGAGTGCACAATAAATGCAATTTTGAGCGGCGCGTCAGTATGTCGTCTGCTTCATACCCCATCTCTGTGGTGATGAGAAAATCGATTTCTCGTTGATAGACACCTTGCGCAAATTTCATTCCCAAGTCTTGCTCTTTTTGCGCATTACCAAGAAGTAAGAAGACGCGCGAACCATAGGCTCTTAACCAACGCTTGAGTGTATATGAATCGAGATAGGGAGCCTTGGTCTGAAGTGCGGACTTCGCATCTTTCCAATCAAAATCTAAACCACCCGGTAAAGGTGTCTCTGCTGTCCAAGCCGGTAATACCTCCAAATATTGACTGAGCTGCTCCATTGCCGCTTCAGCCAGTTTTCGATAAGTGGTCAGTTTCCCGCCAAAAACGGACAGTACAGGCGCATCGCCATTACGCCCATCGATAGATAGCGTGTAATCACGAGTGATGGCTTGGGGTGAGTCGGACTCATCGTCACACAGTGGTCTTACGCCGCTGTAGTCTGAAATGATGTCTTGAATCGACAGTTGGTGACGAAAATGTCGGTTTACTACGTCGAGGAGGTAATGTTTCTCTTCATCGGAGATCGCGACCTTGCGTGGATCTCCTTGATATTCGACATCAGTGGTCCCTATGATTGAAAATTTCTCCATGTATGGAATAACGAAGACGATACGTTTATCTTCGTTTTGCAGAATATATGCTTGAGGTTCATCGTGAAGTTTTGGCACGATGATATGCGACCCTTTAATCAGGCGGATGCCATAGGGCGAAGTAACGTTCGCTTGCTGAGTGAGAAATTCTCTCACCCAAGGACCTGCTGCATTAACCAGTGTTTTACTTAGACGCTCGTGTGCGACGCCGGTGCGTTTATCGTAGAAAGTGACGCGCCATAAGCCCTTGTCTCTGACTGCTGAGGTCACTTCACAATAGTTGCTGACTTCGGCACCATTTTGTTTCGCGTGGAGAATATTCTCAATTACCAAGCGTGCATCATCCACCCAGCAATCGGAATACTCAAAACCGGTCTTTATGTCGGCCTTGGTAATGTTCTGGTTGTCGAGCATGATCTTTTTGCTTGCGGGTAGGGTGGTTCTTTTGCCAATGTTGTCGTAAAGAAACAGCCCAATTCGGATCATCCAAGCCGGCCTTAAAAATGGTCGATGCGGTAAGCGAAAGCGCATTGGGAACGCGATGTGTGGGGCTTTCTTGAGCAACACTTCACGTTCGGCGAGCGCTTCCGAAACTAAACGAAACTCGTAATGCTCTAAATATCTCAGCCCGCCATGAATCAGTTTTGAACTCGCAGAAGAGGTCGCACCGGCAAAGTCTTGAGCCTCATATAGCCCAACCTTTAACCCACGGCCTGCTGCATCCGCAGCGATGCCCGCACCATTGATTCCGCCACCAATGACGATAACGTCCAATGGTTCATGGGGGGAGTGTGTCAACAAGCTTGCGTCCATTAATTTTCTCCAAAATGCTCATTCGCTCATTATTGTGTTCATTTAATCACGAAAAAACAGGTTCGAATAGAGATAAAATGAAAAAAGTTTGAATATGATCCAATCAGACTATCGAACGAATGAAAAAAACCTCGGCTGAGCCGAGGTCCTAAAACTTTTCATCAATGCGTGGCGTTTATTTTCGGGCGAGTTTTTGATGGGCTCTTGAGAAGTGATCCGCACAGAATGCGCCGACAATGGAAAGCTCACCCGCCAGGCAAAGTGCGGCGGCCATTTCAGCGAGCGCTTTTGCGTGGCCAGCACCATACAGCCCGAGGATTTCCAAGCAGGCTCTTTGGCTCGGCAGGCCAGTCCCACCGCCAACGGTACCCACCATCAAGTTTGGCAGTGTGACGCT
The DNA here is from genome assembly GCF_059833955.1 of Vibrio sp. R15-SG3-ISO1A. Taxonomy (NCBI): domain Bacteria; kingdom Pseudomonadati; phylum Pseudomonadota; class Gammaproteobacteria; order Vibrionales; family Vibrionaceae; genus Vibrio; species Vibrio sp. R15-SG3-ISO1A. Next base: position 154,505 of record NZ_JCBDGH010000030.1, on the reverse strand, counting down.
AGCATAGAGGTCACCTTGTGAGTTGACTTCCATTCGAGTCATTCCGATGGCGGATTCAGCGACGCAGGCTGCATCTTGACCACATGCGATGTACAAAGCCGCCAGTGCATTCGCATAGTGGGCATTGACGCCAATACTGCCAGACAACGCAGCACCAGTTGTGGTCACTTGTCCAAAGCGAGCCATTTTTTCTGGCGTCGTATGCAAGTAGCGTTCAACCAGTGCCCGTTTTATCGTGACTTCTGCGGTCACTTTTTTGCCTCGTACATGGCGTAGAGTGTAGTTATTGGCTTTTTTATCCCCTGACAAATTGCCGTCGAGAAACGCTTCTTTGGGTTCTATGGGGGTGGTCTTGAGGATGTGGTGATAAACCTCATTGGTCGCGATAGTCACCATGTTTTGCCCACTCGCGTCGCCCGTGTGGTATTCAAACACCAAGTAGACGTGGTTCCCCTCAATATTGACATTGATATCATGCAACTTACCGTGAGAGGTCGTGGTCTCGGCAATGTGTTTGAACTGTTCATATTGGGTGGTGACCCAAGCGACAAACTGGCCCGCCTCAGCCAGTGTTTCAAATACAAACACCGGCGTGCGTGTAACGCCTTCGTTGAGCAGCATTGCGCTGGCCCCGCCCGCCTTAGTGATCAACTGAGCGCCCCGGTTGTATGACGCGACAAGAGCGGCTTCGGTGGTCGCCAGTGGAACCAAATAGTCGTCTTGTGCGTGTAGGCCATTTACCCGCAACGGGCCGGCGATGCCTACCGGGACTTTTACCGTGCCGATGAAGTGCTCGATATTGCGGTCAAAAATGGCACAATTTTGCTCAGTCTGATCATCAAGCAACAATGAGCGGTCGGTGAGCGCCGAGAGTGTTTTCCACCGTTGGTTTAGCGCTTTCTCGGAGATGTAAGGGCTCGGCGTCAATCGGCGTGACGGTTTTCCTTCTCGAGGCGCAAGTTGTGAGGTTAAGTCATACTCCTCGTCTTGCGTCTGGAAAGGCGTGTAGGTGTTCGGGGCGGCGTGATTCATTTTGGGCATAGTGATAAACGTACAAAAATAGTGATAAACGTACAAAAAGTGTTAGGTATTCTAACGGGGTGAGGTTTGAACTCAATACCGCATCAAGAGGCAGCGAAACAGGATAGAAGAAAATGGGCAACTGGCTGCGCGAATTGGCCTTGGGACAAGGTCTTACACATGGATATCTAATAAGGTTCCAATCATATCTTGATCGCGTTGAATGACATTCGTACCGATTTTGCTGTATTGCTCCGCTTGTGTCAGCTCGGCGAGCGGCTGGATGTGGTCAATTACCGGTGCTTTAAATTCGACCTTATTGAAATCGAGGGATTTGTCTTTAAGTGGGATCGGGGCATTGGTCTGGTTGTTGATCTCGAGCGCAGCCTCTTCAGCCATGCGAGATGACTGGTCGATGATATGATAGCCAGATTGTATTGCTGAAACAGACATAAGCGCCTCCACTTACTCTAAGCTTAAGGTGTCTGCCTGCATTGAGCAAGTTTGATTACGAAAAGAGGCTTGTGATCATATCCAGCTCATCATCTGAGATAATCGATTCACTCGGATGATCCAATTTGGCGTTGATATCGCCAAGAAGTGCGCGTAACTGCTGAGGTGATAGGCTCTGCAGCTGCGTGCGGATAATCTCAAATTGTTGTGGTGACATATTATTAACCCCACTTAGCATCATGTGCTCAAGTTCAGTTGTGAAAGAGATGTCTCCGTTCATCGTCTTACGCCTGTGCGAAAATTCATACAAATCGTAAGGAATTATGCTGTTTTTTTGTCCGAGTTTTGTCAGGAAAAGTTAGATGACAGCAATTTCATGACTCTGTATTAGTGGGGCTTATCACTCTTACGCTGAATTTATTAGTCAGTGAATGCAACTCAGGAATCATTCGATAGATTAGGTGCAGCTGTTGCAACACGAGACGCACCGAATTATCGTCTTCTTCACGCCACTCACTTAGCCTAGAGGTAATCGTCGGATCTTCCGTAATCGCCATGTTTTCCGTAATCACAATGTCTTCAGCGTAAGGTTTACGATTTAAACGCATGCGCAGCAGTTCAAGATGCTGGTGAATCAGCCGGTGGGTATCCAGAATCAACACATGCGTTTGCTCGTTGTCGATGCGGGTACGGTGCGCGCCTAACGCTGAGACATAACTCAGCAGCGCATGGTTCAAGGTTAAAAAGCGGAAACTCTCATCTACGGCGCTTCGATAGCGCCCAGGCTCTGCTAGCATGGTCGATATGGCGGCAGTGAGGTTCGCATCACTATTGTGCGCCGCTCGTCGAGCGATTCGGTAGGCCAGGTTGTCTTTTTTACCCACGCGATATTGGCCAATGATTTGGGCTAAATATGCTTGATTCGCAGCGATAGCTTCGGCCATCACGGTGTGCAATCGTTTAGACTGCCAATCTGGGAGAATATACGCCACCGCGCCAACGGCCAGTAAGCAGCCTATGATCGTATCCGCGAGACGAGGGAGCACTACCGCGTAGCCTTCTCCTAGTTGGTTGAAGCTAAACAGAACTAAAACGGTAATAAAGCCTGTCGCGTAGCCATAATTCGCCAAACGAAAGGCAAAGAAGGCGACACCCGATGCGACAATCAGCACCAACTGACTCTCTTGCGAGGGGAAAAAACTCAGCAGTGGCACACCAACCAAAAGACCAGCAATGGTACCGACCACACGGCCAATCAGTTTTTGTCGAGTCGTGCTGTAGTTGGGTTGGCAAACGAACAAGGTGGTGAGCAAAATCCAGTAGCCATGGTCAATATCAAACGCTTGGATGATGCCGTAACCCACCGTTAATGACAGAGACAGGCGTAGCGCATGGCGAAACAGAATCGAGTCACTGTTGAGGTTGGATTGTACCCGCTGCCACATCGATTTGAGCGTGTGCGCTTCGGTGTCATCCAATTCATCCTCTTCGGGTTTTGTGGTGTCTGGGTTGCTGACGTTGGCGAGCAGTTTTTCCACCATGGCTAAGTTGTTAAACAAGTAACCAAGCTGCGCGAGCAGAGGTTTCCATGTGGGGTGATTTTGCGCTTGGAGGTGCGCCAATGAGTTTTGCAGTTCATCCAGTGCGATGACTGAATCCGTATCGTGTTGATACGCTTTGCCAGTCATGATGGCTTGACTGATGCGCTGACATGCCTGTTTTTGCGTGTCAATAAGGTGTTTGAAACGAAACAAAATATCGGAACGCTCAAAGTGTTGCGCTAATTCTTGGTAACGATAGTGGCTCGAACTTAACCGCTCATGGATATCTTGCGCAATAAAGTAGATATTAAGAAAACGGTCGCTGGCGCTGTCCACATGGCCACGTTTTGAGCGGCTGAGCAGCGTCGATTTGCACTGATTGAGCGCAGTGACGGTCGCCGCATTGCGTTTGGCCTCTTCGATACGCATCGGTTGTGGATTCAAATTGGTCACTGGGTGAAACAATTGGCTTTTCAGATCCAGGTAATGGCTGAGTTGATAAAAAACGGTAGATAAACTTTGTTGTACCGGTTGCAGCGGCCAAATTGCAAACCAAACCATAGAAACCAGGAAATACCAACTCGCACCAGTAAGCAGTAATATCGGTTGGAACCAACTATCACCACTTTGGTCAATGCCGAGCATGGTGTAGATAGCGATCAATAACGAGCCAAAGGCGATACTTGCGTAGCGACTACCGATTGCGCCAAGCATGATAAAGCCAAATGTCGAGGTGAACAGCCCCAGAGCGAACAGCCAAGGCGTATCAAACAACAGCTCTATTGAGAAGGTGGCGATGGTGAAACAGATCAAAGTAAGGGTAATCGACTTTAACCGCCCAACAAAGCTGTTGTCGGTTTCAGCCAGCGCCGCCGCGATGATGCCAAGAATCAGTGGGACTAATAGCGTCTGCTGCTGCCAATACCAGGCAGGCACTACCGCGCCAAGCAGCGTGATTAAAATCAGTAAACTGTTATTAAACGTTCGGTTCACCCACAGGAGGCGAAGTTGGTGCAAATAGGGCACGGGCGTCTCTTCTTGGTTAGCTTTGGGGTAAACATTACCACCGACTCTATGGTAACTAACTGATCGAGGTAATGAAATAGGTCTGTTCGATGCGCAAATGACCCGCCCAGCCCTTGACTTATGTAGCAAGGTTCTGAAAAGTAGGGGCATCGCATTAACGTTTAGAGTTTGCGAGTTGATTACTGACGCCAAGGAACCTTGTGACATGCAGTTAAGTGCATCCCCATCCGCTACATTTTTTACTCAAAACGAATACCACCACGTCGAACTGGGCGAGCAGGAGTTGATTCTACGATCCGAAACGAAAGAAACACGGGTGCCTTTTCGTGTTTGGGATGGGCGAGTCAAAGTCAAAACGGGGATTGTATGGAGTGGGCTTGAGTTTTACAGCCACATTGATGGCGGTAAAGAGCGTCGTTGGATTGTTCAGGGCCTTAGCCCTAAAGCGTGTCGGCAATTCGCGCTGCACGCGGTGGCCAGTTATGAGCAGTGGCACGCCACTCAGTGCCAGCAGCTCAACCAGTATGTGCCAGAGTGGGAAGAGGCAATCGATCGTCAATTGCGTCGACCTACGTTCTTAAGGCAGTCGATGTTAGCTGCGTGGAATACGAAAGTGATGGACGATTTAGCTTGCATGCGCATGACACTTGAAGAAGCTGAGTTGCGGATGCCAAAGCGCTTAGCGCCACTGCTACCGTGGATTGAAGAGACACAAACGTCACTCCAAGCGCGCAATCATCAATGGATGGAAACCGAACTTGGGAATTGGGAGGTACTGTTTTCACGCATCGAGTCCTCGCCGCTTAACCTCTCTCAACGCCGAGCGGTGCTACTCAATGATGACAATAACCTGATTTTAGCCGGCGCGGGTTCGGGTAAAACCAGTGTATTGACGGCGCGAGTGGCCTACTTGCTGCAAAGTCATTTGGCGCAAGCCGATCAGATTTTAATGCTGGCGTTTGGTAAAGACGCCGCGAGCGAAATGAAACAGCGCCTTGAGAGTAAAATTGGTCTCAGCGCTGAAGGGGTGGAAGTCAGCACATTTCATAGTCTAGGACTGAAAATATTAAATGATGTTGAATCCCGTCGCGTTGAGATTTGTCCCGTTGCGGTGGACGATAAGTTGCGTCACGGATGGTGTGTCGACTGGTTGAAAAAGCACTGGATGACGCCGACCAACTTTAAGCGTTGGCAAAAACATTTGGTCAAGTGGCCCATCGCCTATTTGGCCGGGGATGATGAGTTAGGCAGTCATGTTGAAAACCCTAAACTCATCGCATGGCTAGAGAAACAGTTGAGTCAATTGGCTGCAATGGGTGTATCGAAGAAAGAGCTGCAGCAGCGATTGGTTGAGCACCCTGACTACACTCGTTTAAATAGCGAACTCTCTTTGGTGTGGCCTTGTTATCAAGCTTGGCAGCAGATGCTGAAAGAGCAGCAGCAAGTTGACTTCAATATTATGATTTCAAGAGCCGTCGACTATGTGAAGAAGGGCAAATTCCGCGCGCCTTGGAAATACATCATGGTGGATGAGTATCAGGATGTCTCTCCCGCACGTCTTGCTTTGATTGAAGCGCTGTGTACGCAAGTTGAACCCCATGAAGAGGAAGATGGCTGCGCGTTATTTGCCGTTGGCGACGATTGGCAATCCATCTATCAATTTGCTGGATCTGATGTTTCGTTGACGACGGGGTTTAGTGAACGCTTCCAACATGCGACCATTCACTATCTCGACACCACTTACCGTTTTAACAATCAGTTGGGCGCGGTTGCCAATCGATTTGTGCAGCAAAATCCACAGCAGTTGCAAAAATCACTCAATAGCCACAAACAACAAAAGAGCAAAGCGGTGACACTGGCACCTGCAGGTCAAGTGGAAAAAATCCTTGATCAACTGGATCGTAACGCCAAGCAAACAACCCAAGTGATGTTACTCGCCCGAAATCACTATCATCGCCCTGAACTGCTCGACGATTGGCAGAAACGGTTTCGACAATTGTCGATAGAATTTATGACATGTCACGCGAGCAAAGGACGTGAAGCCGACTTTGTGATTATATTAAATGTGGATGAAGGGCAGTTTCCAGCTCGAGTTAAAGCGCTCCATTTGGATGGCGCCTTGACACAATCACAAGAAAGCTACCCGTTTGCAGAAGAACGGAGACTGTTCTACGTCGCGCTTACACGCGCAAAGAAAAAGGTTTGGGTAACCTTCAACGGCAGCGGTTCGAGTTTTGTAAAAGAGCTGCTTGAAGAGGATTACCCGGTCAGTATTGTGAAATAGCACCGCGAGGAGTGGCCGATGGAATTTTGTATTGCGCTCACCACCACCAACAGTCAAGCGCTTACTGAGCGAATCATAGATGCGTTACTTAAAGAAAGGCTTGCCGCTTGTATTCAAACCATGCCCATTGAGAGTTACTATGTCTGGCAAGAGCAAGTGTGTCGTGACAACGAAACCTTACTGGTGATCAAAACGACTCAGAGCAACTACGTTGAAGTCGAACAAAAGGTGGTGGAGTTGCACGATTACGACACCCCGCAAGTCGTGCAAGTGCCCATTGTCGATGGTTTCAACCCTTATCTCAGTTGGCTTGAGGCAAACACTCGTCGTTGAACGGTCATCAGAGCGAGTGCGCTTAACGCGCCCAAGGTGTCCATCAGCATGTCTTTTTGCGCATCCCATATATCACCTTGGGAACCGAGAAAGGCGATGCCCTCATCGCCACCCGCCAATTCAGCGTACCACCACTCAATGATTTCATAGCCCGCTGCCAGCGACATCATTGAGAATAGGGCAAAACACGCAGACAGCCCCCACGGTAGCTTGCGTTTTCTCATCAGGTATTCCGCTATCGGATAGGCGTAAAGGCCGATAGAGAAATGGGCAACGCGGTCAAAGTGATTTCTCTCAGAGCCAATGAGTTGGTTGAACCAGTCAAAGGGGACCTCAGCAAACGTATATTTTGCACCAATCGTGTGTAATACCAGCCAGACGAACATCAGAATGTAGGCCGTATGGCTAAACACGTAGCGCTGGGATAACCACCAAATAATCGCCAGTATCGCCACGGCAGGCACAATTTCAGCCAACCAAACATGAATTGAACTTGGGTTAACAACAGAAAATAGAAACACTGCACTGTAGATTGCAGTGAGAAACTTCAGGGTTTTTAGGTGTGTTGTACGCATAGTCGCTTACGGTTTGATTGATATGCTACTGTTTTACCATTAAATAAAACACTGTTCAATTGTAACTTTCACTATGCCGATCTCGCTTTATGTTGAAATTCCGCTGTGCTGCACACTCTTCGTGCAAACACTTACGTTACCTGGAGTCAACATTTGATTTACCTCTAGGAGGCACATAGAATCGAGTCAAATTCTAATAACGAGTAAAGAAAGCATGAAACTGGATACCGTCGATTACCTTGCTGACGATGCCGCAGAGCAATTTGTTCAATCCCTGAGAGAGACCGGCTTTGGTGTGTTAAAAAACCACCCAATTCCGCAAGAGTTGGTCGAGTCAATTTACGAGAATTGGTACCAATTTTTTACCTCAGAGCGCAAAAATGATTTCCACTTTAACGTCGAAACGCAAGATGGTTATTTCCCGCCTAGTGTCTCAGAGGTCGCGAAAGGCCATACAGTAAAAGACATTAAAGAGTATTTTCACGTCTATCCTTGGGGGCAGATTCCGGAGGAGCTCAAAGCGCAAATTCTTGATTACTACCAGCGTGCAGACAGATTTGCCCAAGAGCTGCTCGGCTGGGTTGAAGCTCATGCGCCGAAAGAGGTACAGGAGAAATTCTCGATTGCGCTTTCTGAGATGATCAATGGTAGCCAGAAAACCTTGCTACGCATTCTGCATTACCCCCCAATGACGGGCGATGAAGAGCCTGGCGCCATTCGCGCAGCGGCCCATGAAGACATTAACTTGTTGACCGTATTGCCCGCCGCCAACGAACCGGGCTTGCAAGTGAAAAGTAAAGAGGGTGAGTGGATCGATGTGCCTTGCGATTTTGGCAACCTCATCATCAATATTGGTGATATGTTACAAGAAGCATCCGGTGGCTATTTCCCATCGACCACGCATCGCGTGATCAATCCAACCGGTGCTCGCCAAGAGCACTCACGCATTTCACTGCCGCTCTTTTTGCACCCCAAACCTGAGGTCGTGCTGTCAGAGCGTTACACCGCCGACAGCTACTTGATGGAACGCCTACGTGAGTTAGGGGTTATCTAACCCTATCAAGCGGATGAGAATAGAGTCGCCTTTGGTGGCTCTTTTTTTCGCACAGAATAACAGTTGTTGTCTGTTTTACTCGACAAATGGTTGAGGATCCATTTAAGTAAAAGAAAAACGGTGAAGGATCCTATGGGTAATCAGCAAGCACTCGCGACGTCGTTTCAGCAATACATGGAAAACCCTCTGCTTTGGCCAATCCTCGAAGTGCTACGCAAAAAGCCGTCGGGGTGGAAGGTACACACCTTAGCGGCTCATCTTGGTGAACTCGGTTATATGCCTGAGTTGGATCCTTTGCCAGAAAAAGATCTCTTTAAACGCAATTTCTTGATGATGAACGCCCTGTACCAACTGCAAGAGACGCTTTACCCAGATAATTGGCTGCAAGTCCAGGCGATGAATATTGTGCTTTTACCGACGCTACAAAGTCATGGTTTTGCGATTGATACCGATGATCCTTTGCGAGATTACTACACCCAGTGGTCCAATTATGAAGCAGAAGAGGGCGAAGTGAAGCGTCTGCTGAATGAATTTTGGAGTCGCTATCAGAGGTTTCTTGGGGGCAATCATCATGAAGATATGGACCGCCGCAAAGCACTGTCACTATTTGAACTGCCTCAAGAGGCGACACAGACAGAGATACGAAAAACGTGGCGTAAGTTGGCGCTGAAGTGGCACCCTGATAGAGAGAATGGCAACAGCGAACGATTCCGAGTACTGTGTGAAGCGTGGAATGTACTTCGCCAGTAAAAAGGGATTCTAAGCAGCCAAACCGTGGACAGCAAACCAAGCGGCTGCTGTCCATATTGTGACCGTGTCACATATTCAACGTTTTATTGACCTTTAAACTGCGATTTGCGCATGCGGTTGAGCGCGGCCATGACGTCCAACACTCGCGGTTTGGCAAGGTCACCTTGATTGGGCATAGTGTGATGCCACTGGTCATTGAGCATTTGTGCCACGTCTTTAGCAGGGTTGGCAGACCAACCAGGACGCTGAGCCAACTGAAACCACAACCAGCCAATCGCGTTCACTTCTGAGCTCGATTCCAACTGCTCAAGAGCCGAAAGATCGGTAAACTCTTTGCCAAAACGCAGTGAATCGACGCCTTTCGCCGCAACGCGAAACTTGCCGTCTGCCAATACCGCTTGCAAAGCAGAGCAATTCAATTTACGAGGACGGAAAGTAGCGAGCGCTGATTCGGCTTCATTTTGACGCGTGGTTGGGTGCTCTTGCGTAACAAGTTTCGCTTTTTCGGTCACGTCGATGGCTTGGTAATCGTGCATTTGAATCACGGTATCCGCCACATCTAGGTAATCGCCTGAGCCCCCCATAACAACGATGGTTGAGATGTCCAATTCATCACGTAACTGGCCAATGCGATCGACCAAGGGCGTGATCGGTTCGTCACCTTTTGCGACCAAAGCCTGCATGCGCTCGTCACGAATCATGAAGTTGGTGGCTGAGGTATCTTCATCAATCAGCATCGCTTTAACGCCAGATTCAATAGATTCTTGTAACCATGCTGCTTGAGAGGTCGAACCGGACGCGTCTTGGGTTGAGAAATGAGCCGTATCTTTGCCCATCGGTAAGTGGTTGATGTAGTTTGACAGGTTCAAGTCATGCACGCAGCGCCCGTCTTCGGCGCGGATTTTCATCACTTCGCTGCTGGTGACGACCCATTCTCTGCCATCGCCGGCAATGTGGTTGTAAATAGAGCGTTCGATAGCGCTCAGTAGCGTCGATTTGCCGTGAAAGCCGCCACCAACGATCAATGTAATGCCAGCCGGAATGCCCATACCTGACACCGCACCGTGATGAGGGGTATGGAACGTCACTTCAAGCGACGGCGGCGAGACAAACGCGACCGCTTCTTTCATTGGCAAGTCAGAGTTACCGGCCAAACGCGGCAGCACGGCGCCATTACCAATAAAGGCGACTAAGCCACGTTCATCCAGTTGATCTCGAATCGCTTGTTGATCTTCCACACCTTGGCAATGTGCAATCAGAGCGGCTTTATCTAACTCGCGCTCAATCGTGGCACGACGGATAAATTTAGGTAGGTGAAAGGTGAGGAGGTTAAGCGCTTTTTTTCCAAGGACACTGCGTCCTTCTGCGGGTAAATTAACCCGAAAACGCAGCTCTATGCCTTCGTCAGTAAACATCACCGCAGTGGAATCCATCACAGTTTGACCCGTTAGGGCGATGCTGATGAGGTTTTCTTGTTTTGCCAGTTGAGCAAAGGTGCGGGCGATAAAGTCGCGTGCCGCAATTTGATAGACAGCAGATTGCTCACGTAGCCAGTCTAAGCCGGTCAACGACCAAGGGCGGAGTGCGCGCACTCGTGATGCTGACGCATGTGGGTCGGCTTGAACGTAGTCGATGTGAAAGGTGTAATCGCCAAAGTCGTATTGACCTTTGATTTGCTGATAAGCGCGATAGTTCTGCTTTTCGATTTTTTTAAGGGTGGCGGTTAACTGATCCATGACTGGCTCACTATAGAATTTTGAAAGCGTGGATTATAGAAACCTGTCGGCGCAGAGTAAAGGTAAACTACCGACGAATAAGGTGCGTGAGGTCAGTGGAGCATAGCGCACTCGCCGCGCGAGGAAGGCACGGCGAGTAGGGGAAGTTACGCCTCTTTTTTTTCGATAAATGGGGCTAAATCGACATCAGCGTGATAATCAATGGCATCAAATCCAAAACCATTCAAATTGAGAAACTCCTGCTTGTAGCCTTGATAGTCACCAAGCTGTTTGAAGTTATCTTGGTTCATCTCTTTGAGTAGGAGCGCCACCTCATCCTGAACGGGCTTGGCCAATTCTAGATCGTCAATACGTATCAACCGTTCCCCATCAACCTCTACTTTTGCTTGATTGTAGAGCTTGCTTGCATAGAGCCGTTGCATTTGCTCGATGCACCCTTCGTGCACGCCTTGCGCTTTCATCACTTTGTAGAGCGCCAAAAGGTAAGGCGTTAAGCCAGGGATAAACACACTTGCCTTAGTGACCAGTGCCTTGCACACACAAGCGAATGCGCCGCCATCGAAATTGGCTAATTTCAAATTTAATGAATGGCTAGTCTGATGCAAATCGACTTTGGCTCTTCCAAGGGTGCCATCAAGATAGATAGGGTGGGTGATCTCAGGCCCGATGTAAGAAAAAGCAAGCGTTTGACAACCTTGGGCAATCGATTCTGAGTTGATTAAGGTATCCACCCAGGCTTCCCAATCCTCGCCGCCCATCACTTTTTGTGTATGATGCGCTTCTTCTTCCGTTGCGGGCTCTAATCGGGTGTTGATCCACGCATCGTGCTCGAGATCGATCGTTGCACCGGTAATCGGTTCAAACATTGGCTTAATGGCTGAGCGCCACACTTCACCGGTGTCAGGGTTAGGCCGCAGGCCGCTGGCGACACTGTAGACTATTAAATCGACTTCCCCTTCAAAATAGGTTTCTATCGCTTCAACGACTTCGTTCTTGATCGCTGAAGAGAACGCATCGCCATGAATATTTACCGCGATTCGTCCTGCCTTTTCAGCATGCTGTTTGAAGAAGTAGTCATTGAAGTAACCTGCGCTGCCTACGCCTTTTTCACTTGGGCCACGTTCAAAGGAGACGCTGATGGTATCGGCTTGAGCCCCGCCAAATGTCAGAGCGATACGCGATGCCAAACCAAACCCTGAAGAGCCACCAATGATTAGCACACGTTTTGGTCCGTTTTTGATCGGCTCTGCTTGTTGTACGTATTGGATTTGACGGAGGAGAGCTTGTTCACAGCCGTAAGGATGCGCACTGCGAGCTACCACACCTTGTATTACTGGTTCAATTATCATGAAACTTTCCTTAGAAACGGACGTTGTCTGATTAACCTAGCGTAAAAATAGGTAAAGTTTATTGAGCCAGACCAATGACAAGTGATTATCTATCGGTATTTACAGAAATTTTAGTTTACAGAAATTTTACCAGCTCGTTGGCGACAAAATCAGCGATCCAAGGTTGGGCTTCAGGTTTAGGATGCAGTCCGTCGTTCATCATCCATTGAGGCTCTGTGATGACGCCTTCAAGAAAGAAAGGCAGCAGTGGCACATTGTGTGCATCTGCCACTTTAGGATAAACGGCGGAAAACGCTTGCGTATAACGCTTGCCGTAATTGGGCAATACATGGATTTGCATTAAAAGCGGCGTTGCCCCTTGTTGTTTGACTTGTTCGATGATAGCCGAGAGGTTGTTTTCGACCACGTTAGGTGGAAATCCGCGCAAGCCATCGTTAGCGCCAAGCTCGATTAATACGTAATCCGGCTGATGCTCACTTAGCAGGCTAGGCAGGCGGCTGAGGCCGTTACCTGAGGTATCTCCAGAGATACTGCCATTAATGACCGCAAGATCATGGCCTTTGGTTTTCATTACATTAGGTAACAAGGTAGGCCATGCTTCTTCAATCGACATTTGATAACCTGCACTCAGGCTATCTCCTAAAACCAATAGCTTAGCGCTATATGCGGGTTGAACAAAAACGAGAAAAAAGACCAAGGAAAGTAAACGAATCATGCAAACATCCATCATTCAAGCAACGTCATTATCAAAAATAGTCTCCACTAAACAGGAGCAATTAACAATCCTTGAAGAGGTAAATCTTGAAATCTATGCCGGAGAGAGTGTGGCGATCGTTGGCACATCCGGTGCGGGTAAGTCCACCTTGATGACGTTGTTAGCCGGTCTCGACACCCCAACAAAAGGCGCAATCCAGCTGCTAGGTAAAACTTTATCAGAGCTGGATGATGAGCAAAGGGCGAAAATACGCAGTGAATCGGTTGGGTTTGTTTTTCAGAGCTTTTTGCTGATACCGAGTTTGAGCGCGTTAGAGAACGTTACCTTGCCATGCTTACTGAAAGGCGAAGACGAAAACATTGAGCGCGCAAAAATGTTGTTAACGTCGGTAGGGCTTGAGCATCGAATGCATCACTCTCCCTCTCAGCTGTCAGGGGGTGAACAGCAGCGTGTTGCTTTGGCGCGCGCTTTCATGATTGAACCGAAAATCCTCTTCGCCGATGAACCGACTGGAAATCTGGATGAACACACCGCAGCGAAAGTGATCGAGCTGTTGTTTGAACTCAATAAACAGCACGGGACGACCTTAGTGCTGGTGACCCATGACAGCGAGCTAGCACGTATGTGCGATCGCACCATAGTCATGTCGGCTGGTCAGATCAAAGGAGAGTAGGGATGGCACACTCTCGTTTAAACTCGCGTCTAGTGCGCTGGAGTGTCAGTGAAATTCGTCAAGGCCAGCTCTGGCCGATTGCCGCCGCGCTGACGTTAATTATCGCCTGCATCTTTGCCTTAACCGCTTTAGCGAACCGCATGGAGCAGGTCATCGTCAAACAGGGTAAGCAAGCGTTAACGGCGGATGTGCAGTTCAGTAGCTCGAATCCTCTGCCCGAAACATTGCTACAAAACGCCGCGGCATTGAATATGGACACTGCGCGTCAAACTCGCTTTGCCACCATGGCGTTTAGTGACGCGCAGATGAAACTGATCACCGTTAAGGCGGTAGAGTCGAACTATCCGCTGCAAGGTGATTTTCGCTTAAGTGATGGTCAAGGGGAAAAAGCACGAGTAGCGCCAGGTGAGCTGTGGCTAGACGAGCGTCTGTTTGCCCAGTTAGAGGTCACCATTGGTGACGCGGTCACTATTGGTGATGCCGATTTTACCGTTACAGGACGGGTATTAGAAGAGCCAGGGCTTAGCTTTAATCCATTTCAGCAAATGCCGTCGGTCTTTATCCACATGGATGACATCGATAAGACAGGCGCTATTCAGCTCGGCAGTCGCGTGCGCTACAACCTATTTTTGAATGGCGACGACACCAGCATAGAGACGCTAAAAAGCCGCATTGAACTGACCCCAAGTGAACGTTGGCGAGATCAAAACAGTGCCAGTCGTACCAACGATGTTTTCCAGCGCACTCAGCAATATTTGTCTCTCAGCGTCGCGATTGTGGTCATTATGGCCGCAACTACATTGGTACTGACCTGTCAGCACTACGTCTCTACTCGCACCAAGACCATTGCCATGTTGAAAAGCCTTGGCGCCACAAAGCAGTGGATTGTCCGCTGGCTTTCTATTCAGGTCGCGATACTGCTACTGACAGCGAGCGTGCTTGGCTTACTGATCGGTGTCGGGTTAGAAGTGTTACTCCGCATTCCTCTGGTTGACTTGCTGCCGAATCCACTCCCGAGCTATGGCTTGACGCCTGCGCTGGTCGCGCTTGCCAGCAGCGTGTGTATCGCCGTACCTGCCCTTGGGATTCCTCTGCATCGATTAGTGAGTGTCAGTGCGGTCAATGTGATGCAACCCCAAGCAAGCGACGCGGGCCATAAGTCAAAGTGGTTGATACTGGTGCCTGTCGTGCCGATGCTTGCGGCATACTACGACAACATGTTGGTTTGGATTGTCATGCTGGGGATGGTGCTGCTGTTTGTGCTGCTCGGCGCGGTGAGTCTGCTTGTCACCAAGCAGTTAGCCAAAATGCCACTGAGTACGTCATTCAAATTGGCGCTCTCGCGCATCAACCGCTCAATGACGGCAACCGGTTTGCAATTTGGCGCTCTTGGGCTTTCTTTGATGCTGCTGGCCGTGATGTGGCTCGTTCGCACTGATCTACTCTCTGATTGGCAACGTACTATTCCGCCAGATGCGCCGAATGCCTTCGCTCTGAATATTGCACCTTACGAAAGAGAGGCCTATTTAGAGGTGTTGGACCAAAATGGGATCACTCGTTCCGACGATTATCCCATCATTCGGGGCCGCTTGACGAAAATTAATGGGCAAGATGCGAAAGAAGCCTCTGATGGCGGAGAAGGCAACGACGCACTGCGTCGTGAGCTCAATTTTACCTACGCCGAGGGGATTCCTGCACACAACGAGTTGCTTGAGGGTGAGTGGACTGAAAAGGGCGGCGTGTCCATTGAGTCGGATGTCGCTAGCGATTTGGGTCTAGCGATTGGTGATGAGCTTGAGTTTGTGATTAACGGCCAAACGATAATTGCGATGGTGAATTCCGTGCGTGCCGTAGAATGGCGTGATATGAAGCCTAATTTTTACTTCATTTTTACGCCGGATGTGCTAGAGCAAATCCCAGCGACGTTTTTGGTCAGCTTTCGCGTCGACGACCAACATGACGGGTTGCTCAATACTCTGTCAAAGGCGCACCCAACGGTTAGCTTGATGGATATTCGTCAAATGGGTGAGAAAATCCAATCGCTGCTTGAGCAAATCGTTTGGTCGATTACCTTATTGGCGGCACTTGGCGTCTTGGCAGGGTTACTTTTGATCTTTACGTTGCTGAGGCTAAGTCTGTCACAACGTAAATCAGAGATGCAGCTCTACCGAACGTTAGGTGCGAGTCGAAAACGGGTCACGCGCACCATTTGGGCAGAATATGGCTTGATGGCATTGATTGCTGGTTTGATTGCCGCACTGGGGGCAGAAGCCGTAGTTGGTGGGATCATTTACTTCGGTTTTGATCTCACCCCAAGCTTGCATTATTTGTTGTGGTTAACCATGCCAATCATCACGTTTTGCACACTGGCGTTGGTTGTTTTCAGTATGATTAAAAAACTGTTAGCCCCTATAAATAAAGAGTTTAGCTGACGCTGTTCGGGTCAAGTTATTCAGTTATCCACAAAAACGGTGGATAAGGTTTGGGATAACTTGACCTGTAGATAACTCACTAAATCGCGCAACGCTAGGAAAGTTCAAGCATGCAGCAAAGTTGTTATTCACAGAATCGATTTTTCTATGAGTTCCAATTTTTCAGTCAAGCATTTTTTTCAACTTTTTATGATGAAAATGTCATTCATATCCCTTGCAAAAAAAGTGATTTTTATCACCGTTTTTTAAGAGTAAAATAACCGAGAAATGAAACAACTAGCCGCGCAGATGTCACAGATCAACACACAGCCAAGTTCAACGTCCATCGTCATTATTGGTGGGGGCGTTGCCGGCGCCACGGCCGCTGTCCATTTATCCGAACTTGGGCAAAAAGTTACCCTCATTGAGCGAGGCGCGAGCCTTGTCAGTGGACCGCCGATTTGCCATCTCCATGCTGGTGGTAATTTGTACCGGGAAATCTCGACGGAGCAATGTATTGAATTGCTTGAACAGTCGATTGAAACGGTGCGTCTTTACCCTCAAACCATCAATCGTCGCCCAACTCTGATTGCTGTTCCTATTACCGATCCCGGCAGTGTCGATGAGGTCGAATCTCGCCTGCAAACCATCCGTGATTGCTACCAGACCTTAGTGGACCGAGACCCCGCCAATCAAGTGCTGGGCGCACCACAAGATTATTATCGCTGTTTTTCAAAAGAGGAATTGCAAGCACTGGCGACGCGCACTCAACCTGAGGTACCAACAAGTGTTGAAGATTGGGTGATTCCTTTTGCTCAGCATGCCGATCTCGATGCGCTAAAGTACCCTGTGGTTGCAGTGCAAGAGCACGGTTGGAGTGTTTTTCGTTTGGCCGCGAGCGCAAAACTCACACTCGCTGCACATCCAAATTGCCAATTGCTCACCTCTTGTGAAGTCAATGATCTTGAAGAGAGTGGGAACGGCTGGCTGATTCGTTATCGCGATGATAATAACCGACTGCACGAACTTCACACTCAATACGTTATCAACGCCTGTGGTTATCAAACCGGTACGATTGACGATCTGGCTCAAAAGAAACGTCAGCGTTTGGTGGAGTTTAAAGCCGCTTATGTTACGCGATGGGCACAGTGTGATCAGGTATGGCCAGAGGTCATTTTCCATGGTCAACGGGGGACGCCAGCAGGTATGGCGCAACTGACCCCGTATGCAAATAAAGTGTTTCAACTGCACGGTATGACGAAAGAGATTACCTTGTTTGATGAGGGGTTGGTTGCCTCCGATGACCGCTCTTCTCAGCCCCAGTTACCGGCGCCCCTAATCAAAACGTTGAATCAAGGCTGGGACGAGTCCGTCGCCAAAGAGCGCAGCCTGCGTGCCGTGCGACACATCGGTCAGTACGTGCCTGACTACCATTCGGCGGATTACTATGCGCTGCCTTTGTTTGGCGCGCAGCAAATACCAGGACGAGATGACTCGTTAAGAGCCGCAGACGTTTCGTTTGAAGCCAATCACTATGCACGCATCGAAGTGGTCAAAGGTTCATCTGCGCTTGAAGCAGCAAGAAAAGTGGTGACTCAATGGGGCTTGTATGATTACCGGGGAGCCTCCATTGAGGCTCTTCATCCGGTGTGTACCCGCTTGGTGGCGAGCGACGTTGAACAAGAAGCGAAACGCATCGCGATTGAGCGTGGCTACCCTGCAGAGTTGGCGCAAGTCTATGGTGAGTCCCAGTAAAGCTGTCGTCACAACACCGTGTTATCGAATGATATATCAAGGCGCCAAAACGGCGCCTTGTTGTTATTTCGCCGCCGGCATGGCCGCAACTAAGCTTAGTTAATACAACAAAAGTGATGGAAATGAATTAGTAGCCGAAGAAGCGCGCCCACTGACACCAGACATCTTGTAAGCCGAGTAAGTCGCCCTTTTCAAACGTCACGGTTTGGCCCGGCCGAGCTTGAGCGATACGTGGCAGGTCAATACGGGCCACACAGCCTAATTTGGGATAACCGCCGATCGTTTGCTTGTCACTGAGCAAAATAATCGGGTCGCCACTTTTGGGTACTTGTATTGCGCCTAACGCAATTCCTTCGCTCAACAGTTCCGAATCCGGTGGCGTAATTGTGTTCCCGCGCAGGCGATACCCCATTCGATTGATGTTCTGGCTTACCTCAAAACGTCGGCTGTAAAAGGCACCGATCGCGTCTGGAGAAAACTGCTCACTTTGATATCCCTCAATTACGCGCACACGAATGGGGAGGTTGTAATCAGGGCGGTAGCGAAATGAAATCTGTGTGCTTTGGCGGGATAATGGGTGGTAAGTAAACGCCAGTTGATCCCCGGCTTTAAGTGCGCGGCCTTGCTCTAAGCCGCCGAGCGCTTCACGGGTGACGGTGGACACACTGCCCAATACTGGTGACACATCAAAGCCCCCTTTAATGGCAAGGTAGCTTCTTAGCCCGTTGGCCGGAAGACCAAAGCTCAACGTTTGCCCTTTACGGGCGACAAATGTTGACCAGTTATCTATGCGCTGACCGTCGAGTTTAGCATTGAGATCCCCACCTGCAATGGCGAGGTTGCAGTGACCATTGAAACGAAATTCCGCTTGTCCCAAGGTAATTTCAATGGTTGGGCAATTGACCGGGTTATCGAGCAAATGATTCGCCCAACTGTAGGCGTAATCATCCAAGGGACCGCCTTGGGTAATGCCCAAATGCGCCAAGCCAAATCGACCAAAATCTTGGATGAGGCTCAGTTGTCCAGGTTTGATGACTTCAACGTAAGACTTCATAAGGCAAACTCCCCATCCAACGACCCACCGAGTTGAAGAAACTGGTCTCGATCGACGGCCTTAAAGCGCACTTGAGAGCCAACACTGTACGGCAGCATCTGCGCTTCATCGGGTGTGAACAGCGCTAATGGGCAGCGTCCAATGATGTTCCACCCACCCGGTGAATCACTCGGATAAACCGCAGTATGATGATTGGCAATCGCTACGCTGCCTTTGGGAACATTGACGCGCGGCGTACTTTGACGTGGCAGTTGTAATTGAGGCGTGACTTGACTCATAAACGCAAACCCAGGCGCAAAGCCGATTGCAGTGACACTGTAACACTCTTGGGTGTGCAGTTCGATTACCTCGTCCAATGTCATACCTTGCTCGAAATAGATCGCTAAGTCTGGCCCTACATCCGGATGATAGTAGACGGGTAATTCAATGATCTCTGCGCTATGGCTTACTGGCGGGCTGGCTATGGTGATGTCCAAGATGCGTTCGACGCGTGGGATAAAATCGAAAATGGAGATTCGGTGAGGTAAATAGTCAATCAACAGGGTGATGTGCGAGGGGGTGACGTTCATCAGCCATTGCGCTAACTGAGACTGAACGTTTTCGCCACAGTGCTGGATTATACTCGACAGCTCTGGCGAAGGGGCCGCGTCAAAGGTGACTAAAATACTGCACTCGGCAACGGGATCGATGGTATAGGTGATCGTCATCTGTTACTCCATGCTGGTGCGGATTTGCTTGATAATATCGATGGCCGCCAGATTATCGCCGTGTACGCATAAGGTATCCGCCTCAATATCAATCGCGCAGCCCTCTATGGTGCGCACTTTGCCATATTGGGTGATTTGGCGAACTTGGCTAATGATATCTTCGGCGTTGGTGATGACCGCATCGGGCTGTGTTCTTGGTGCCAGAGTTCCATTGGCGAGATAGCGCCTGTCAGCAAACGCTTCAAACAGCAAAGGCAGCTCATACCGGTCGGCAATATCAAGTAGAGGCTGGTTATCGAGCACGGCGAGCGTCATTAAAGGGACATTGAAACAAGAGACGGCATCAGCGACCGCATCGAACAGCGATAAGTCCTTAAGCATGTCATTATAAAGCGCGCCATGTGGTTTGACATAACTGAGTTCAGTGTTGTGCGCTTCACAAAGCGCTTTAAGCGCGCCAACTTGATAGATGATCATCGCAGTGACTTCTTCTGGGCTCATGGCAAGGCTTCGGCGTCCAAATCCTTGTAAGTCTGGGTAACTGGGATGGGCGCCGATCTTGACGTTATGGCGAACCGCGAGCGCGACAGTCTGTGACATAATAGTTGGGTCAGAAGCGTGGTAGCCGCAGGCGATATTGGCCATGTCTACGTGGGGCATCACCAAGGTGTCATTGCCCATCGACCAAGCACCAAAGCTTTCGCCCATATCACAATTCAACAAGATTGCGCGTTTTGCCATGCATTTACGTCCCTTTATGCTCATTAGTGAGATTTATCGTACAAACAATCGGAGTTGCGTTCAAATTTTGAACGGCGTCACTGAGCGTGTTCCTATCGTGTTGCTAAGCTTATGCACAAACCGCATCAAAAGAAAACAGAGCAGTTAATGTTTTAGGTAGCAAATAG
Source organism: Vibrio sp. R15-SG3-ISO1A (assembly GCF_059833955.1). Classification (NCBI taxonomy): domain Bacteria; kingdom Pseudomonadati; phylum Pseudomonadota; class Gammaproteobacteria; order Vibrionales; family Vibrionaceae; genus Vibrio; species Vibrio sp. R15-SG3-ISO1A. Next base: position 134,161 of record NZ_JCBDGH010000030.1, on the reverse strand, counting down.
TGTTTTAGGTAGTGGGTGAGGGGCGAAGCGCTCAAATGTGATATGAAAAGGGTCAGCGGCGATAGAAGTGGCGTTTGTATTCAGAATCGCCAAAGAAGATGGGTTGAGAGGAGTCGCGTATGCTCTCGTTGAACGCGCTATCGTTGAAATCTAAGCTTATCGTCCCACTGATTCTTTTTTCATTGGTGATTTTACTTCTCACTCAGGGCAATGCGCTCAATGTTGCTCTCCAATCGCAAACCGACAACCTTATCGACCGTGCTCACGTATTGTCTCTTGGTTTATCATCGCCGTTAAACTCGGCCATTTTGGGTGGGCATACTGAACAAGCGACGCAAATATTGCAGTCGTTTTCCGCAGACAAAGAGATCGTGCGCGTTAAGCTGCACACCTTAGATGGCAAACTGTTTTCGATGTATGAACAACATGGTGTCGCAGCGCCTTTGCCGAGTGCGCAGCAGCTCGCTGCATTGAAAGAAACGGGCCAGGCAGTGAGCGACGATTATCTTTTTGCGCTCTTTCCTCTCTATGCAAACGGTAATGAAGTGGCCAAGTTTAGAGTGACGATCTCCACCAAATCGTTTCAAGATAGTTCAGAGCAAGTCATACATAATGCGCTGATCTTTATTGTCTTTTTGACCATTGCGACCGCCATTTTGTTTTACACCGTACAAAAGTACATTCTCAACCCCGTCATCAGTTTGCGCGCTGCGATACAGGGATATATTGAACACAAATCCAACAGTATTGAGATTGATACCATAGCGAACGATGAAGTTGGTGATTTAGTCCGTGCCTTTCGCACTATGCTGAGACGTTTGAAACTGCGTGATCAACAAGTCAATCATACACTTGATAGATTAGAACAAGAGAAATCCTTCGCCAACGAGGTGGTCGAGTCGGTCAAACACGCGCTTATTGTTGTCAATCAGCATGGCGATGTTCTCCACTTTAATGCGATGACGTGTGAGATATTCCGCTGTACCAGCGCATTTATACAAGCCAGTAAGTTGACAGATTTGATTCAAGGTAAAGGGCAATCCGAATTAAAGCACGCGCTCGAAAACAATCTAGAGTTTGAAGATCGCCATATCGTCCTCGAAGATCTGTTTCATGATCGCCGATTCTTAAAAGTAAGTGGTACGCCGCTTTCAAAACCCGGCCAGTGCCTAATCGCGATTGAGGACATCACCCAAGTCGAAGTGGCGATGAGCCGCCAACGCATGGCGGCAAATATTTTTGAAAACAGTAAAGATGGCTTAGTGGTCACCGATGATAGCGACGTGGTCACTATGCTCAACCCGGCCAGTCGTCGGATACTGGGAGTAGATAGCAGCGATATAATTGGTCAGCACCATCGTGAGCTATTCCGTTGGGCGGATTTTGATACCGTCATGACGCAGATAAAACGCACGATTGAAGAGCAAGGTGAGTGGCAAGGTGAGGTGTGGGAGATTCATCCCCTTGGGCACCGAGTACCGCTTTATGTTCGAGCATCGAAAAACCGTACCAGCGCCAGTGAACATCGCTTCGATTATGTCTATGTGATTGTCGACTTATCTTCAGTCAAAGAGATGGAGCGGCTTGAGTATATGGTCAATCATGACAGTTTGACCGGGCTTGCCAATCGCACCCATCTTTATCGCGTACTAGGTAAAACGCTCACCGATGAACGTCTATCCAAAACGGGCATTGCACTTTTGTATCTCGATCTTGATGGATTTAAAGCAGTAAACGACACTTACGGCCACGATGCAGGCGATGCAGTACTTAAAGAAGTCTCGCGCCGCCTATCGTTGCATGTGCGCAGTCAAGATTTGGTGGCTCGACTATCGGGCGATGAGTTTGTGGTCTTGATGACTTCTTGCGATCAACCCAGTACGCATGCCCTCGCAGAGCGGCTGCTGGCTGAAATCAGCAATGAAATCGACTATGCCGGTGAGCGTCTATCGGTCGGTGTGAGTATTGGTATTCACTACACTCAACGTGCGCAGGGTACCAGTCTCGAACAATTCCTCAAAGCGGCCGACAAAGCCATGTACCGAGCTAAAATGGAAGGCAAAGGGCAGGTCATCATGAGTGAGGCAAGTTAGCGTTATCTCGCGCGCGATTTTCTGTTACCATTCAACGAAATACTTACATTAGGCTAGAGTTATGAATGTATTAGTGACAGGCGGTATGGGCTACATTGGCAGCCATACGTGTTTGCAAATGATCGCCGTAGGGATGACGCCCGTTATCGTCGACAACTTGTATAACAGCAAGCGCAGTGTGCTTGAACGTATTGAGAAGGTTTCAGGTCAAACTCCGACCTTTATTCAAGGCGATATTCGCGACAAAGCCTTGATGAAGCAAGTGCTTGTTGAGCACAACATCGATGCGGTGATTCACTTTGCCGGGCTTAAAGCGGTCGGTGAGTCTGTGGAAAAGCCACTTGAATATTTTGACAACAACGTCAACGGTACGCTTGTATTGGTCGATGCGATGCGCGAAGCAGGGGTGAAGACCTTAGTTTTTTCTTCATCTGCGACTGTCTATGGAGATCCAGCGAGTGTGCCTATTACCGAAGATTTCCCAACCAGTGCGACCAATCCTTATGGTCGTAGCAAGTTGATGGTTGAAGAGTGTTTGACCGACTTTCAAAATGCCAATCCCGATTGGAGTATCACCTTACTGCGTTATTTCAACCCCGTTGGTTCACACCCATCCGGTGAGCTTGGCGAAGATCCGCAAGGTATTCCAAATAACCTAATGCCATTTGTCTCCCAAGTTGCCGTAGGGCGCCGTGAATTTTTATCTGTGTTTGGTGATGATTACCCGACCAAAGATGGCACGGGCGTGCGCGACTATATCCACGTGATGGACTTGTCAGATGGGCACGTGGCTGCGTTAGAGAAAGTGGGCCAGACATCCGGATTGCACATCTATAACCTAGGCACTGGTAATGGCTATAGTGTGTTGGAGATGGTGCATGCGTTTGAAAAGGCTAGTGGCAAACCTGTCCCGTACCAAATTGCGCCGCGCCGCGCCGGTGATATTGCCGAGTGTTGGGCCGATCCTTCAAAAGCGCAGCGTGAGCTGGGTTGGAGTGCGACACGTTCTTTGGATGAGATGACGCAAGATACCTGGCGCTGGCAGTCAAATAACCCGAATGGTTTTCCAGATTAATTGAGCACAATCGCTGATTTTAAATCTAACAAAAGAGCGACCCTAGCGGTCGCTCTTTGCGCTGGTTTATAAACGACTGACCGTCGTGTATCGATATTGTTGGGTTACTGGGCTTGCTTATCTTTACCCAACGAGAGTAACCAAATACAAATGACCGAAACCACTATGAAGCCTGATAGGATAATAACAGGCATCGCACTGTAGCCAAGGATGTGCCAAATAATCGATTCTAATGTACTCATGCTCTCTCCTTATTGCCAACCTTCAACGCCTTGCATGTTAGGCAGGCGGTGGGCGATCCCTTTGTGACAGTCAACACAGGTCTTTTCACCTGAGGCGAGGGCCGTTGAGTGCTGCTGGGCACCGCGTGAACCTTGCTCAGAAAAATCCATAAACTCGAATTCATGACAGTTACGACACTCGAGCGAATCGTTTTTCTGCATACGTGCCCATTCTCGCTCAGCAAGATGACCGCGACGCTGCTCAAACTTTTCTTGTGTATCTATGGTTCGCAAGACATAGTGCGCAAACAGCTCTTTAGACGCCTGAACTTTACGGACAATCTTGTCTGTCCATTCGTGAGGTACATGACAGTCAGAACAGATTGCTCTCACACCAGAACGGTTCGAGTAGTGAATCGTCTCTTTGATTTCCGCTACAATCGGCGCATGACAGCCTGAACAAAACTCTTCGCTGTTGGTCGCTTCCATCCCGGTGTTAAATGCCCCCCAGAACAACAAACCACCCGCAAAGCCCATAAACAGCACAACGCCTACCGCCGCTTTACTAGGGGACGTGAACCGCTTCCAAAACGCTTTCAGTAATTTCATAGTTAACCTCGCTTACTCGCGTTTCTTACTTAAGAGAATCAACAGATTGGAACTCATTCTCAACCAATGGTTTCGCATCTGTTTGCGGGACGTGGCATTGCAGACAGAAGTAACGTCTTGGCGACACGTCTGCGAGCACCGCGTCTTGGCGATTCACATAGTGGGTGACACTAATTTTTGTCGCGCCTGATTGTTTGGCGTTTTTCCAGCTGTGGCAAGCCAAACATTTATTGGCGTTTAACGACACCTCATAGTTACGAATACTGTGAGGAATCAACGGTGGCTGATAGACAAAGCTATCTTCAACAATTTGATCTTTCGGAAAATCTTTAAATGCGTCCGCAGGTCTGGTCTCTTCGAGATTGGTGTTACCGCGCAGCGACTCCAAGCCACCGATACCGCCTGGGTTGTCCAAATTGGCAAACACAGCGCTGCTCAACACTGCACCTACCGAGAAAAGTGCAACTAAGAATTTTTTCATGTTTTTGTTCTCCGCCTTCTGGCTACATTCTTCGCTTAGGTTGCCCAAACGTGGGCAACCTAATCTCGACATTACGCAACTTTGGTGATCTTCACTGGACACTTCTTAAAGTCGGTCTGTTTAGACAGTGGATCCGTGGCATCAAGGATCAATTTGTTGATCAAGATGCGCGCATCAAAGAAGGGGACGAACACCAATCCTTGCGGTGGACGGTTACGTCCGCGTGTTTCAACACGCACGCGCACTTCACCACGTTTGTTGGCAATGTTCACCTCGTCACCTCGGCGAATGCCTCGTGCTTTGGCGTCCTCTGGATGCATGTAGCAGACGGCGTCCGGCACGGCTTTATAGAGTTCAGGGACACGGCGTGTCATGGTGCCGGTGTGCCAATGCTCGAGTACACGACCGGTGCAGAGCCATAAATCGAACTCGGAATCTGGCACTTCTGGTGGCGCTTCGTATGGGGCGGAAATAATAAACGCTTTTCCGTCAGGCTTGCCGTAGAAGTCCCAACCGCTACCGGCTTTGGCATATGGATCTGAGCCTTCTTTGTAACGCCAAAGGGTCTCTTTACCGTCAACGACTGGCCAACGAAGACCACGTGTTTGGTGATACACTTCATACGGCGCAAGATCGTGTGCTTTACCGCGTCCAAATGAGGCGTACTCTTCAAAAATGCCTTTTTGTACGTAGTAACCGAAGTGGTGCGCATCGTCGTTGAGTTCGCGCGCTTCCTCGATTGGGTATTTGTTAATCACGCCATTGGCGAACAGCATGTCATACATGGTTTTGCCGCGATACTGAGGGGCTTTGGTGAGCATCTCTTCTGTCCACACTTCTTCCATCTTGAAGCGTTTAGAGAACTCCATAATTTGCCAAAGGTCAGATTTCGCTTCGCCAACCGTACTGACTTGTTGATACCAAGCCTGTGTACGACGCTCTGCGTTACCGTAGGCGCCTTCTTTTTCGATCCACATCGCTGTCGGTAGAATCAAATCTGCCGCTTGCGCAGTGGCCGTTGGGTAAGGGTCAGAACAGACGATAAAGTTTTCAGGGTTACGATAGCCCGGTAAACGCTCACCGTTAATATTCGGACCTGCTTGCATATTGTTGTTGCACATCACCCAGTAAGCGTTGAGCTTACCGTCTTTGAGCATGCGGTCTTGCAGGACGGCGTGGAAACCCGGTTTAGGCGGAATGACACCATCAGGAATGTTCCAGATTTTTTCTGCAATCGCGCGGTGTTTTGGATTCGCGACCACCATATCAGCGGGTAGACGGTGGGCAAAAGTGCCGACCTCACGAGCGGTACCACACGCAGAAGGTTGCCCTGTCAGAGAGAATGGGCTGTTGCCTGGAGTTGAGATTTTACCCGTGAGAAGGTGGATGTTGTAAATCAAGCTGTTCATCCATACGCCGCGGGTATGCTGGTTCATCCCCATCGTCCAAAGTGACATCACTTTAGTGTTCGGATCCGCGTATTGTTTCGCTAGAGTGATCAAATCTTCTTCAGATACGCCCGACATTTCTGACGCTTTGGCCGCAGTGTAAGGCGCCACGGATTGCTTATATTCATCAAAAGAGATGCCCGACATATCGCCGCTGTTTGGGTTGGCCGCAGCTTGTTGAAGCGGGTTATCGTCACGCAGACCATAGCCAATGTCTGTGGTAGCTTGCTTGAATGTGGTGTGTTTGTTGACGAAATCCCAATTGACGGCGTCGTTTTCGATAATGTAATTGGCAATAAAGTTGGCAATGGCCAAATCGGTCTGTGGTTGGAAGATGTACCCAGTATCGGCCAACTCGAACGAGCGGTGATAGTAAGTAGATAGCACATTTACCTTAACATGGGGATGGCTGAGGCGACGGTCAGTGATGCGAGTCCACAAGACAGGGTGCATCTCAGCCATGTTTGAGCCCCAAAGCACGAATGAATCTGCGTGCTCGAAATCGTCGTAACAACCCATGGGCTCGTCGATGCCAAACGTGCGCATAAAGCCAACCACGGCGGAAGCCATACAGTGACGCGCATTAGGATCGATGTTGTTTGAGCGAAGCCCAGCTTTCATCATCTTGGCGGCGGCGTAACCTTCCATTACGGTCCACTGACCAGACCCAAACATACCTACACCCGATGGGCCTTGTTTTTTCAGTGCTTCTTTCCATTTGTCGGCCATGGTATCAAAGGCAACATCCCAAGACACCTGGGTAAAGTCACCGTTTTTGTCGTACTTGCCGTCTTTCATGCGCAACAAAGGCTGAGTGAGACGGTCTTGACCGTACATGATCTTTGAGAGGAAGTAGCCTTTGATACAATTCAAACCTTTGTTTACCGGCGCTTCAGGGTCACCCTGCGTGGCGACCACTTTGCCGTTTTGTGTACCAACCAACACAGAACACCCGGTCCCGCAGAAGCGACAAGGCGCTTTGTCCCAGGTAATCGCCGATTGCTCTGAACTGGCGATCAGGTTGGTCGCTGTGGCAGGTAGACTGATGCCGGCTACCGCGGCGGCAGAGGCTGCTGCGTTTGCTTTTACAAACGCTCGTCTTGTCATCTTCATACTTCACCCTCGAATTGGGAATGTTCTTTTCCAGTGTTAGTTATCACGTCGTCGCCTAGGTCCGTTTCTATCTGGTGGTAGACCAACACAGTACTTAAGACGTTAGGTAGGTTGTTGATTTCGTCGATGGTATCGGTGATAAACCCTTGGTTTTGAGTTTCGAGCACCACCACCAGCTTGCCCTCAGGGCTGTCTGCATAAATTTCTGCGTTGGGCAGTGCACTGATCGACTCCTTGACCTCGTTAAGGTGGCTAGGCGTGGCGTGAACCACCAAGCTTGATATATGCACTTCATTCAGTGACATGTTGTTGTCCATTTTTATAATCAATTGCTCACATTGATGGATGACGAAGGGCAAACGGCAACACAGGCACCACAGCCGCTGCACTTATCGTGGCTTATGTGAGGCTGGGCGACTTTGCCTACCTCCAATTTGAATTGAATGGCCATCGGGTCACACAACTCACCACAACTCCGGCACTCCACATTTTGTTTGGCTAAACACGTTTCATTGATGCTTGCCTTTACATGCCAAGGCGTATCAGCCTCAGGTAAAAAAATCGGTTCCTGACAAACGTCTGCACATCGATAACAGAATGTGCATTCGTCGATAGAGAAGTCGACAGTAGGAAATCCTCCGTCACCGCTGACAATGATCTGCGTGTCACAGACGCGGGCGCACTCTCCACATCGGGTACACAAATCGGTAAAGCTTTGTGTATCCGCAACCCAAGGCAGGCGAATCGTATTGTCTGCTTGGCGAGAAAAAAGACGGCGTTTACTGAAATCGACCACGTTGCTATCCGTTGTGAACTGCATTTATGTGAGCGTAGCTCACATTTCCTATTAATAACTTGTCATTAACACACACATAAATTGTAGTTTTTGACATATTTGTATAAATAACCCTTTGGGGGTAATCAGATTATGTTGTTGTTTTAGATCAATAAATTTGGTTTGGTTTGATCACATATTTAGCCGAAAGCGTGAATATGATGACTTGGTGTGATGGGGAGTAGGTGAGTAATAACGTGGTGAATGCATGCCAAGAAGGGTAAAAAAATCCGTCACTCAAACGATAGCGAAAGCCATGGGCTTAATATTAGCCCTGTCGGTCGTGACGACCAGTTATGCGATCATCACATTAGCGTCTAGCCTCAATGATGCTGAGGCAGTGAACGTGTCTGGCTCAATGCGTATGCAGAGCTATCGACTGGCTCACGATATCCAATCGCAATCTCAAGACTATCTTCAGCACATCGAGATGTTTGAACGCTCTATCTACTCCCCTTCGATGAAGGCGTTACAAGGCTGGGGCGTTCCTGATGACATTACTCACGATTACTATCGGTTGATCATGCGTTGGCATGAGTTGAAAGCCGTGCTTCAGAGCGAAGACCGACACCAATATTTAACCATGGTTGCGGGCTTTGTGAATCAGATCGATGCCTTTGTGTTCAAGCTGCAACACTTCTCTGAACAAAAAATGATTCGCTTGGCCTGGGTGGGTGGTGCAGGGCTCGGTGGTATCTTGTGTGTGGGGCTGTTTGTTATTCATTACTCCAGAAAGCAAATCGTGAAACCGCTGAACGCAATGATGTTGGCCAGCGAACAGATTCAATCACGCTCGTTTGATGTGAAGCTGGATGTTTCAAGTGAGAATGAACTTGGCGTTTTGACACGTACATTCAATAGCATGGCCAGCGATTTAGGTAATTTCTATCGAGGATTAGAGCAAGCCGTTAATGAAAAGACGCTTAAGCTCCAGCATGCCAACGACTCACTGCAAGTGTTGTACAATTCATCGCAAGAGCTGACCGCTTCAAGGATCACGCAGGAAAACTTCGAGGCGATACTGCAACATATCGTCTCTCTTGAGGGGATTGTGGCGGTCAAAATGGAAATCTTTAGTGACGGTGAGCGACCGCTCGTATTGACCAAAGGCGACGTTTGCCTCAGCTGCGACAGTGATTGCCAAAGCAAACCGTTGGCCTTAGATGGGGAAGCGTTAGGTATATTGTATTGGAAAACATCACTGCCTTGCCCGGATCAAGCCTTGATCGATAACTTCGTCCAAATCCTCTCGCGCGCGGTGTATTACAACCAAGCACAGAAACAAGCGGAGCAACTGCTTTTGATGGAAGAACGGGCGACGATCGCCCGTGAACTGCATGACTCGCTTGCTCAGTCTTTATCCTATTTAAAAATTCAAGTCTCGTTACTCAAGCGGGGTTTATCGGCTTTGCCTCCCGGCGAAGCATCGCCGCACACTCAGAGCGTAATGAAGGATCTCGACGGCGGGCTATCCGCCGCCTATACCCAATTACGCGAATTGCTGACCACGTTTCGACTGACGATCAAAGAAGGCAGTTTTGGCCAAGCACTAAAAGAGATGACGGAGCAATTGGCCGATCAATCGTCAATCCGGATAGAGGTCGATAATCAGCTCTCCTCTGTAGAGCTTGATGCCAGTGATCAGGTTCACTTACTGCAATTGATCCGTGAAGCGACCCTAAATGCGATCAAGCACGCCAAAGCGACGCAAATCGATATCGCCTGCCTTGAGACCGACAATAACGTTGTGGTGTCGGTCTCTGACGATGGCATCGGGTTTGAACAGGCCAACGAAAAGCTCAACCACTACGGCATGAGTATTATGCAAGAGCGAGCGTCCCGGTTAAACGGCACCTTGGTCATTGAAAGCAAACAAGAGCAGGGGTGTCGCGTCATCCTCACGTACCCAAGAAATAAGGAAACAAGCAGTGTCACAATGTAGAGTTTTGCTGGTGGATGATCACCCTCTAATGAGAAGAGGGATTCAGCAGCTACTGAGTTTTGAGCCAGAATTTGATGTTATCGCCGAAGCCAGCAATGGGACGGAAGCGGTGGCAAAAAATCACGAGCTGAAGCCAGATTTGATCTTGCTGGATTTAAATATGAAAGGGATGTCGGGGCTCGACACCCTGAACGCACTGCGCGCCGATGACTGTGACGCCACTATCGTTATTTTGACAGTCTCAGACAGCCCAGCAGACATCGAAGCGATCATTCGAGCCGGAGCCGATGGCTATTTGCTCAAAGATACCGAGCCCGATGAGTTGGTGTCGCTGCTCAAACAATCCATTCGTGGTAACAAGGCTTACAGCCGAGAAGTGGCGAAATACCTGCTCAAGCGAGAACACACGACCGATGTGTTTGATGAACTGACCGATCGAGAGCGTCAGATTCTCAAAGAGGTCGCCAAAGGATTTCGCAACAAACAGATTGCAGATACGCTGTTTATTTCCGAATCGACGGTCAAGGTGCACATGAAAAGTTTGCTGAAAAAGCTGCGAGTTCCGTCGCGTACCGCCGCCACCATCTTGTATTTGGAACGTTATGGTGACATTAAGTAAGTGCGACTAGGAATACTTTAGCTTCAACACGCTGTCAGGCATAGAGAGAAAATAGCCTTGATACATATTGAGATCTAAGGCGCGCATGGCATCGAGTTGTTCTTGAGTCTCGATGCCCTCGATCACTACTTGACAGCCCAACGTTTTTGCCAATTCGATACCTGAAATCATCGCGACTTGATTGCCTTGCATGTAGTCGAGCATCAATGAGCGATCCATTTTGACGATATCAGGACTGAGCGTTTCCACCCTGGCACGATTGGAGGCCTCCACACCATAATCATCCACCGCAATATGAAATCCAATATCACTAAGCTTCTTCATCGCGGTTTTCAGTAAGTCTTCGTTGGCATGTTCATGCTCAACCACTTCAATCACGATCTGATCCAGTGAGAGCCCGAGCTCTTTTATCCGTGTGGCCAGCAGGCTTTCCGTCATATCAATTACCGCCATTGCATCGCCAACGACTGGAAGGATGTTGAGGAACAATTTGCGGTCACGAAATTTTGATTGAGCGAAGTTTCGAATATGAATCACGCGACTCAGGCGTTCAACATTCACTTTGTCATCCAACGGGATGTTGTCTGAGGAAAAAAACAGATCGGGTCGTACGGAACTGCCGTCTTTGCGGGTGATGCGCAGCAGTGCCTCTAAACCAACCATGCTGGTGTGTTTGGTGTAAATCGGCTGGAAGACACTAGAAAGTGTCAAAGACTTATAGTGCGCAATGTACTGGCCATCTTCTCGCTGTTCGAGACATTGAGTAAACTGCTCTCGGGTGGACAGAATCATAAAAACGCCTTACCTCAAAAATACCACATGGCGATACAATCAAACGACTAAGCATACTCGAAAGTACTGATTTTGTCGCACGTTGGAAGCCAACCTTTTGTCTCAATAAAGATACAAGCATTATCAAAGTTGCGCCAAGTTTTCTTTGTTTTAGAAATGAATAAATATCCATTTTAAGATAGAGGTCTCATCAACGCTCATCAAAAAAATCTTTATTGCGTATGTATTTAGACATCAAATGATAGGAAAACGGACGGATAAGCCAGGAGACAACACTGCGACCAAAGCGTAACCAATTTGGTGTGTTTTCGTAAATACGACCATTGTAGAGCCACAGCATTTTTCCAACGTGAATATAGTAGAAAGGAACAGGGGGCAGGAAGGTGACGATGTCGAGATCGCAGCAGACGCGGTAGGTTTTATGCGCGAGCAAGTAGTGTCGATAAAATCGATAACCACCGACCGATGGCTGACCAAAGGTTACGATTCGTTTGATAACCTTAGGATGACAACGCTCAAGACGGTCAGCAATGACTAAGCCGATAGCGCCGCCGGATGAGTGCCCCGTTACCGTGATTCGTTTGCCCTGTTCTATCAATGGCACGAGTATCGTGAGCAGTTTGTCGAACACACTCATACCTAGAGTGTCGCTCTTATGACTTGGCGTGCTTTCTTGATTGAGTAAGTCGAAGTAGCCGGCGTGAATCGCATAGGGTAATTGGAAAGGCGCGCAGCTTTTGTGCCAAAGTTTAAGGTTAAGTAGCCAATCCCAAACATTGTGGGAGCCTTTGATCACCACAATGACTTCGTCTTTATCGTGGCTCCACAGCACACGAATCATAGGTTTACCAAAACGGTTGTGAATAACGCGCTGGCCGTTTGGGGCAAAGCCATAGCGTGTCTGTTTTAGGACGCGTTGATAAGCAAGATTACACAGCACCGCGTAGCGTTCATACTGATAACGCTTCAGTTTCTTCATCGAGTCATTAAATCAGTGAGGGGATCGCTTTAGTATGCGCGCGCAGAGTGACGCTTCTGTGACAGTGGTGGAGCGGGAAAGGGACTAACTAAGTTGAATAACTGAATATAAATGCAAATACTTTCGCACCAGTTGCTGATCCGTTGAGCGACGCAGTGGATGGGTGAACTTAACGTAGTAAGGACTCATGCCAAATTGCTCTTCTAGTGTCGCTGCTAATTGTGAGTCGCTCTCATATAAGCTTACCCCTTGAATACGGTAGTCGTCTAACTGGTCAGGCAGTTGCCCCGTCCACCAGTGTAACAACTCGCGGCTCTGTTTGCTGCGCGTGATCCAATGGTCAGACAGCAGCAGCACAAGGTCGTTGGGTTGAATAGCGTAACTGTATTCGGCGTGCCATAGGGCGATGGACTTAAACAACTTCTTTCGGTGGGTAGAACCTGCGCTGACTAGGTGAGACGTCATAATCCAAACTGTGCCTAGTTCAGAGCTCACTCGATAGTGGTGAGGCATCTCTTTGTGGGTCAGGCATTCTTGGGCAGTGTAATCACACGCGTGACCAAACTCGGTGAGTGTGCGAGAGAGACGCCGCGCAAACGCCAAGCCTAAATGGTGCTCACTCATGCCTTTATTATGAATGGTCGGGTAGTGCTTTTCACATAGGGCCATACAGTCGGCTTGAAACTCGTTCACGCTTTGAATTAGCACATCCAGTAGCAAGGTGGGTTCTCCATTACTCAAACTCGCCAAATTAGAGTAACACGCCACTTTTAAATTAAGTTACATTTAATTGGCTAAAATTCAGGGGAAATGAGGGGTTTATGTCTAAGATTGAATTTACATCACAACAAAAACACGCGATGGCGCAGTCACTCCAAGACTATTTACATGATGAGTTGGAGGTAGAAATTGGCCAATTCGATGCCGAATTTCTCACCGACTTTGTGATTAAACAGTTTTCTGCCACCTTTTATAACAAGGGGTTAAGTGATGCCCAAGCCGTGTTTGAGCGTAAAGTGATGGATGTTGCGGATGAAATATACGAGCTAGAACAGTGGGAGCCAAAGTAACTAGGGATAAGTTCCTTCAAATTTTTTGAATGACTTCATCAATGTGACGACATTTCCAAGTTTGCGAACCTGTCCGATAATCATTCATAACGCAATTGATTATAAAAACGTGCTCAACCATAACTTTTTTGCTTGAGCGTCAACCAAAGTTGGAAGTATACAAATGAACAGCAGCCAAAATCATCCGCATAGGGTAAAGAACTACAACGGCGTCGCGCGCGCCATCCACTGGGTGTCGGCACTGGTTGTGATTGGCATGTTTGCGGTAGGGCTGTGGATGGTTGATTTGAGCTACTACAGTGAATGGTACAAAACCGCACCGCATTGGCACAAATCAGTGGGTATTTTATTAGCCCTTGTCACTCTATTCCGATTTGCCTGGAAGAATGTGACAGCGTCACCAAAGATCGAAGGCGCAAAGATTGAAATCCTCGGCGCAAAGTTGGCGCACCTAGCCATGTACACACTACTTCTGACGTTGTTTGTGTCGGGATATCTTATTTCAACGGAAGATGGGCGAGGTATCGAAGTCTTCGGTTGGTTCACCGTGCCTGGTATGGGCGCTTTCTTTGAAGGTCAAGCCGATACCGCAGGGCAAATACACTTTTACGCTGCTTGGGCGTTAATCTTATTAGCCGCTGTGCATGCACTGGCAGCACTAAAACACCACTTTATTAACAAAGACAACACGCTACGCAAAATGATAGGAGCTTCAAAATGAAAAAGACGTTACTTGCTACCGGACTAGCTATGGCAATGGTACTGCCATTAGGCGCAAGCGCGGCGGATTACGTAATTGACACCAAAGGTGCACACGCATCGGTCAACTTTAAAGTTAGCCATTTAGGATACAGCTTCATTAAGGGTCGTTTTAACACCTTTGATGGCGAGTTCTCTTACGATCCTAGCAACGTTGAAGCGTCGAAAGTGACCGTGAATGTGGACACTCGCAGCCTCGACTCAAATCACGCGGAACGTGATAAACACATTCGTAGCGCTGATTTCATTGATGCTTCAAAATTCTCGACCGCAACCTTTACGAGCACCAGTGTTGTCGATAAAGGGGACGGCATGCTAGAAGTGAAGGGCGACTTGAACCTACATGGTGTGACTAAACCGATTACTATCGACGCTGAGTTTGTCGGCGCAGGCCAAGACCCATGGGGTGGTGAGCGCGCAGGATTCGTGGGTACAACACGACTAGAGCTTGCTGATTTTGATATCGCGGTGATGGGCGCATCAAGCTACGTCGATATGGAACTGCATGTCGAAGGCGTTAAGAAGTAATCATCTCTAGATAGAATGACTTAGCCCTCCAATCGGAGGGCTTTATTGTTTCTATGATTTATGCAAGACGCTTTTCGTCTTGCGCATCAGTCTCGTAGGGTGATTTTGACGCAAGTTTAGTGGTGTGTTGTAAAGCACGTAGAACTTGTGCTCGGGTCACCACGCCAACAAGACGTCCATCAGCCAGTACCGGCAAGACTGATGGGCGATTGGGGGGCGAATGCTTTGCGCGTGCGGTCAGTGACCCAGGGTTAAGTTGCGTTGCATAACCCATGCTCGATGTCGGAAACAACGCCGCTTTGTCCAGGCAAAAATACTCCAATACATCAAGCAAGGTATCGCTTGCCGACACCGCGCTGATCTCATCATTCATCACCATCACGACGCTTTGTTCCATGTGAGTATGGTGTGGATGGCTCCACATCTCAATCATGGCGTCGTGAATTGAAAAGAATCCGATCAATTCATTTTGTGTATTGACGACAGGTGCGCCGTCGATGTGCTGCTCAAGTAGCGTATCAATGGCTTTGCCGGTCGGAGTGTTCGCAACGAACTGAACCGGATGCGTGTCCATAATTGTCCCGATGGTTACGGTGTCTTCGCCGCGATAAAGGGTGTGGGCGCTGATCTTTTCGGGTTGAGTGATCGCCTGACTGTCCGCCGCTTTAAGCTGAGGCCGACGATAAATAGACCAGTTCGCTAAACCGACCAACACCGCGCCACCCACGATGTTGCCGAGGGTGACTGGGATTAGGTTAGCTGTGATGAAATGGCCGACCGTTAAGTCGTTAAACTGCGAAGCAGGCACACTAATTTGCGACCAAAAAGGCTCTGGGGCAAAGCTGTGGATGGCGATACCAAGTGGCACCATAAACATATTAGCCACACAGTGCTCAAAGCCGCTGGACACAAACATCGCCACCGGCATTACCGTCATGGCCGCTTTGGTCATGGTATTGGCGCTGCTAAAGGTTAACCAGATGGCCAAACACACCAGAAGATTACACAATACGCCCAGTGCAAAGGCCTGAACGGGCGTGTGATGCAGTTTATGCTGCGCGATGTTCAGCGCATTTAGTCCCCACTGGCCATGATCTAAGCCGTACAAGCCTGCAAAAAACACAATAATCAGCAGCAGTGAGGCACCAATAAAGTTACCCAGGTAGACCTTACCCCAAATCGACAGCATCTTGGTGACACTGATTTGTCCGTTCGCCCAAGAAATGCTCGACAACACCGAGCTGGTAAAGAGTTCGCCGCCACAAATGACGATCAAAATTAGTCCCATACTGAATGCCAAGCCGCCGACTAAGCGACTCAATCCCCATCCGGCTCCCGCATTATCGGTAGTGACCGTAATATAGAAGACGAACGCTAAACCGATAAATGCACCAGCCATGATCGCGAGGCTCAGTGTCATCGTGCTGGTTTTGTTGGCTTTACTGAAAGCAAACTTTTCCGCTTCCGCCATCATTTCGGCGGGTGAAAAAGAGACCTTCTCGTTGTGTGTTTGTGTCATCGCTCCCCCCAAACTCCTTTCAATGCAGACTATGCATCCTATTGTCCTTGTGGATTCATTGTAGGGTAGGCAAAGATTCAGTAAAGATAAAATTGATTAATGTTTTAATTACCATCAATTAAATTGATATAGATAAATAAAATAGCGATTAAGGGAGGGGGCGAAAAGAGTATCAGAAACATTGATAGAGAGAAGGGGTAAAACAAAACCCTCCAAAAGAGGGCTTTGCGCTGGTTGTTGGAGCTCAGAATTTGTGGTTTTTAATCATCCGATGTGCTTCGCGCTTAATACAATCCAACAAAGGATGATCTTCCATGTCTGCGCGCCAGATAAATGAAATCGCTCGATTCATTTTCAGCTCCGGTACGTTCAGCGCGGCAAGTTCACCGCGTTCAATATAGGGCGCGACATCGAGGTAGGGGAGACATGACAGGTATTTACCATTGGCGACAAGCCGACGAATGACCGGAATGTGCGCGTATTCACGCCATACGTCAAGGTCTGGGATCAACGGTAACATCGCCCCTTCAAATACAGAACGAGTACCGGCGCCGCCTTCACGCAGCACCCATTGGGCTTGCTCTAATTGCGCCAAACTGACGCGTTCGTTTTTGGCGTATGGGTGATGCGCTGAACTGATCACAACGAGGTGATCTCGGAACCACTCTTCTTGATGCGTGCGGTTGTCGTCACATCGACCTTCGATAATGCCGAGGTCATATTTATAATCGAGTACGCCTTGAATGACCTGATTGGTACTTTTGACATCCAAAGCGGTACGGATTTCTGGAAAATCATTATCAATGGTACTGATTAGCTCGGGGACGAGGTGTTCCGCGGGAGTTTGGCTAGCACCAATATTGATATTGCCACTGAACAAATGTTGGTCATAGAAACCAATTTCGATCTGTTCTGCATCCTGCAGGAGCCTTTTCGCTCTCGGTCTTAGCCAGTTGCCCCAGTGGCTAAGGCGCATATATTTACCCTGACGAATAAACAGCTCTCTGCCGAGGAGCTTTTCTAGCTGGCTTAAGGACATACTGGCAGCGGATTGGGTAATGGCCAGTTTATCAGCGGCTTGGCTAACGCTACCCAGTTCGGCCACGGCATCAAATACCGCGAGTTGTTTCAAAGAATACCGCACCGTTTCTCCTCTTCTTTCTATTCAGGCAAAGCATAATTGAGGTGAAGTCGCTCAAAATTGGCTAAGATTGTATATCAGAAAATCTGATTCAGAAATGAAAATAAATCAATTTTTCAATTTATTCCCGCTCTGTCATAGTCAGTATCTCAGCTCCTGAATACTATACTATCAAAGTGTTAGTCCAACGCTTCGAGATCAAGCTCTCATTGATGATCGTTGTGGCTTCGTCATTCTGAAACACTCTATCAATCCGATTGATGGCCTCTCTCTTTCTATAACGAAAAGCCTCAATTTTATTTTGCATCAATAAAATTGAATCTAAAAATAAATAAAATCAAATTTACTAATACAAGTGCGCTTTGTAACATGGCGTCCAGCAGTGAGGTATGGGCTGCTGAGTTATTGAATCTTTGATGGATTGGCATGGGATGCCGACCGCTATTTTTAGGAGAATGTTATGAGTGCATTGTTAACCGTAAGCGACATTGTCAATTCGAACGCACCAGTATTACGTCAAGATACGCCTCTTTACGCGGCAATCGACCAGTTTTTACAACACAACACTAACGGTGCCGCCGTTTGCGATGAGCAAGGTAATTTAGTTGGCTTCTTTTCTGCGCATGACGTGATGACGGAAATGTGGTGTCAAGATTACATCCCCGACACTCAAGTAACGATTGGCCAATTGATGAAAACCGATGTGGTCACGATTGGTTTTGAAGAGCGCCTCACTGATGTGATGGAGTTTCTCGCGCTTGATAAAGACCAGATTTATCCAACAACCGCGATGGGTATCGCGACACGTTTGAGCACACTCTCTTTGGAAGAGCGCGTCAAAAGCATCAAGGTGAATCGCCCACAAATTCTGCCGGTCCTTAATGAAGGCAAATATGTTGGTGTGGTTTCTCGTACAGAAGTGCTGCGTGCACTGCGTACCTTATTTAAAGAAGCGCCAACGGCGACGTCGCCTGTCAGCACCCCTCAAGCAGACACCAGTGTCGCTTAATTCGAGTTTATAGTTGGAGTTATAATGGAACAGTTTTCCCATCTAGCGGCGTTTAATCATTACGTGTTGGCGTTTGTCGCGCTTTCGATCATGGTACTGGTGGCGCGCACAATTGTTGCGGGTACTAAGTACTCTTCACTGTTGGTGATCGTCGTGTTTGGTTTAGGCCTTGGATCCTTGTTGGTTCAAAGTGGTATGGCTCAACCGGGATTAACCGATTTTCCTGTGGTCGTGATGATGAGTCAAACCACCGTCATCGCTTTGATTGCCTCTTTCTTCGTTGGAGGACAAGAGATTAAGCGCCTGTTGTCAAACCACGATATGTCGGACGACAGTTATTTCACGCCATCGAACAAAGAGATGGTGCTGGGAACGAACACCACTCAGTTCATGTTTATTGTGCGTGCGTTTCTATTATTGCTCGGTATCGATATGGCGGACGCGCTGCTGTCTGGGCGCGCGAGCCATTACCAATTGGGCGATTCTTACTTGCTGTTGGCTTACATCAGCCTGGCGATCGCGTTCATCTTAGTGGATAGCAAAGCGATTTTCGCCTGTAAACAGTCTTACATTCGCAAAGGGGTGGTGGAAGCCGTTGCGATTGTACTGGTACTGAAGTTTTCGTTGATGCTGTCTAATATCGTGCAAGCCTACATCGGTCTACCTCAGATTTTCTTTGCGATGATTTTGTCATCGGGCCTTGGCGCTATGCTGCCAAAGTGGAAGTTAGGGCCAACCATGAACTCACTGTTGTTCGCTGGTATTCCACTTGTATTGGCAGGGAGCTTCTTGGTCGGCGGTTCGCACATGCTTGAAGCGTTCGCAATTCCGGGTCTATCGAGCGTGATCGTTTACGGTTTTGCAGGACAAGTCTTCTGGATGTTTGGAGGTTTGGCGCTGTTAATCTTTGTTGGTCGTGCTAACCATCTCAGAAACTTGGCGCCGGGTATGGCAGGCGGTTTGTCTCACTCAGGGCTAACGGGCGCATGTACGGCAGGCGATTTCGGTCGCACTGCGGCATCACGAGCGCCTATCATGATCAACATTCCGTTTGCAGGTCATATCTTTGTGTTTACGATTCTTGCGGCGAGTGCTGAGAATGGTTCACTGCTCGTACAATGGACATTGCCACTGATTTTAGTGGGGGGAGCATTTGTTTTCTTTGCACTGAAAAACCTACGCAATGCCGCTGGTAGCGAGGCCAAAGAGGTGAAAGGGTTGATGCTCTTTTCCCTGGGTTGGCAAATTATGGCAGTCTTCGGCAGCTTTACCCTCCTGAGTTTGGCGGGAATGTCGTTGGAGCATGCATCAATGGCAGCGTCTTCAGGCTTATCTCACTTTGGCCTATTTGCTGCGGTGCAAGAGGGCATGTTTGGTAGTGCGGCGGCCAGCTTGATCACCTTCACTTTCGCGATGACTTTCTTAGTCCATCCACTCGTCTTCGGTATGTTCGGCAAAGCGGCGGAACGTGAGGGTGTGATGACAGAAAAAGTGGTTGGCGTGTTAGCCACCTTGGGACTTGCTGGTGTGGTTTACTCGACTATGTTGATCTAGCCCCCACGTCATTTGTCGATACAAAAAATGGCCAAGCATTACGTTTGGCCATTTTTGCTTTCTGTTTACTAAATCTGTTTAAATATCGATTGCGTCACTAATTAATGTAACGAATGAATTTTTGTTGCGCAATAGTGTGATCAATGTAACTTAATAAGGTTAAGCATAGCGATATGATGGCGGCAATTTCTAACGCTATCGATTTTCTCTGTGAGGCATTATGACGACATTACTCGCGATATCGCTGACCACCGGCTTACTTTCCGGCCTGTGGGGCTGGATTGCCATCTCACTCGGTTTGCTGACCTGGGCAGGATTTCTAGGCTGCACCAGTTACTTTGCTTCTCCGACTTCAGGCTTAAAAGGCTTAGCACAAAGCTTAATCACCAACCTAAGCGGTGTGTTTTGGGCAATGGTGATCATTCACGCTAGCCAGTTTGCTTCGCTAGAAATACTTGGCTATGTCATTACTGCGATTGTCGCTTTTTTCATGTGTATTCAAGCGAAACAGTCCTGGCTAGCTTATATCCCTGGTACATTCATCGGTTCGTGCGCGACGTTTGCCGCAAATGGTGATTGGCAACTGGTTGTTCCATCCCTGATGTTGGGCGGCGTGTTTGGTTATGCGATGAAAGCGTCTGGCCTATGGTTACAACAAAAGTCTCAATCCAATGGCAAATCCGCGTCAGCGAGAAGCGGCCAAGCTGTGAGCCAGTAGTGCGTTATTACTACTTCCCCCCGATTGAGTATCTTCTTCGCACTCTCAACCTGAATGAGTGAGCCTTGTGATACAACGGCATCTCTTTATGATATGCCGTTTTTTCGTTTGTTGGTCACACCAATATAAAACTTTAAGGCGTGTTGCCGTTCGCCATGGTAATCACACGCTTTAATGTCCATCTAAGCAGTATTGGAATGCACTCGACGCCTTGCTCTTCACAATGGTGGACCAGTGCGAGTGCTAAGTCGGGTTTGGCGTATTTCTTCAGCACCCTCGCGACCACCTTTTTCGCGGGAATAGGATGATCCAAAGGCACCTTGATTTTTTCCTTGAAGAAGGATTCAAAACCGTTGTTGTAAAGATAGTGTTCGATGTCTCGATCGGGCAGCTCGGTGAGACGATGTCTTTGCTGGTCATGCCCCAATTGCGCTTTTACCGCCGCCGCGTACTTTTTGCCAGCTGCATCGCCATCGGTCACCACATGCCAATCGATACCAAAGGCTTTAGCGACTTTGATCAGAGATTTCAGCCCCGATTGCGCAAACTCGATGATTTGCACGCCCTCTGCGGCGAGGTTATAGCCGCATTGATTGGCCAGCTCATTAAACAGCCATACTTCCGTTTCTCCCTCCACCAACAACCAACAACGCGCAAACAGCGCTCCGGATCGGTGAAAGCGAATGTGGAAACCAATCCGTCGAAGCTCATCGCGGCTAAAACGTTGTTCTGGCAAGTAGTAGGTGATGGTTTTATCGGATTGTCGCACTAGACGTCGCAGGCTGCGCATTGGCACTTGACCAAGTAACTCTCCACTGTTGGTGGTGAGAATCTTTTGCATTGGCAGCAACTGCAACAGCCCCCACGCCCGAGCTAGGTGGGTGGGGTGTAAACGACCTTCGGGATCTTCAATGATCAGCAAAGGACGTGCGCAGCGACGAAGTTTGTTTGGCCCTTTAGCCTGTAAATAGGCGTTGAGGAGTGTCATAAACAGTAAACGCGTCTGCTTGTTGTGCGTTTCCGCGACGACCTGCGTAATGCTCTTGTTGCTGCTTGGAGCATTAAAGAAGATGCCGTCACGCTGCTTCCGCGGATTCTTACGACTGCTGGATTTAAAGGAGAAATAGTGATCGACCAACACGTTCATCGAGTTGAGGCTACTGCGCATTTCGCCTTTGTTGACATGGCCAGGGATAGCCATCAAACGGCGGCAAGTGTTATCAATGCGTTTCTCTGATCGTTCATTGACGCCGTTACCGTTGCTGAAAGGGCGTTCAAATCGGCGGGAGTCTTTTAACCGAATCACGGGGTGAAGTGACATCAACTCCTGAGCAAGCTTCTCTGAGTGGTGTAACGGCAAAGGATCCCCTTGATCGTTGAGAAAAGCATAGCGGGTCGAGATGGAATGCCCGTCGCGTGAAGCACTTAAACGGTAAATAATCCTTTGTACACCTTCCTCGTCGGTGATCCAGATCGGTTTGATTTTTCGATAGCGCCCGGAGCGAACTTCATTTTTATCCGTCGCGATAAGGCTGAGCACGATTTGTAAGTGTTGGGTTTGCGGATGAGCAATGGAGTAATCAACATGAAAGTCCGTCATTTCAAATTGATACGGTGTGCCTTCAGACGGCAAGGCAACGCTCAGTGCGTCGAGCAGTGACGATTTACCCCAGGTGTTTTCGCCAATCAGCGTGGTGAGTTCATCAAATGCGATAGATAAGCGGCGGATACCGCGAAAGCCAGAAATTTCGATTCGCTCTAATCTCATAGAGTCACTCCGTTTTGGCTATAGACAGTTTAAGCATAATCGAAAAAGTGTGGTTTAGCAGATATTTACCTCACAAACAGGCAATTATGCACAAGTCACACTGAGTGATGTATATCAAATGGCATGTTCAATAAAAGTGTGAAATATAATGAATCTGTCATACCGATTGCGTTAGGATGACGGGAAAAGAGAGTAGAGAAGACAGATAAAAACTATAACATGACAAAATTACGTATAGCGCACATTAACGATACCCATTCCTATTTTGAACCCTCCTCGTTACAGCTCACATTGAACGTGGAAGGTGACACACTCACACCTTACGTCAGCGCCGGGGGCTTTGCTCGCATCGCCACTCGCGCAAAACAGCTTAGAGACGAGGCGCAACAGGCCGGTGATGCCTTCCTCTTCCTCCACGCAGGAGATTGCTTTCAAGGCACACTTTACTTTTCGCTGTTTAAAGGGGAAGCAAACGCCACCATGCTCAATGCGCTAGGCATAGATGCCATGGCGTTAGGCAATCATGAGCTCGATATGGGCAACTTACCCGTCGCGCAGTTTGCCCAGCGAATCGAGTTTCCACTGCTTGCAGGCAACTGGGATCTGAGCCAAGAGAGCCAAGACAAACCCACACGCCTATCCGATAACCCAAAGGTTATCGCCTATCAATCCCCAACACGTACGGCTGGTTGGATAGAGAAAACGGTCGGGCAGAGTAAAGTGGCGATTTTCTCCCTAGCGTTGGATAAGATGGAAGACATCTCTAATCCAGATTTTGATACGCCGTTTGTCTCCACCATTGAAACCGCGCGGGCCACCGTGGCTGCCATCCATCAAGCGGGGATCCGAAATATTATTTTGCTTAGCCATATGGGCTACGACGCGGACTTGGATATCGCCAATCATGTCGATGGGATTGGCTTGGTGATTGGCGGCCACAGCCATCGCCTGCAAGGCGACTTCTCGGCGCTCGGACTTGCGAAAGACGACGAATACGGAGTGAAGGTCAACAATACCTATGTTGTGCAAGCAGGCTATCACGCACTGAGCATGGGTCATTGTGACATTGAGTTTGATGACCAGGGCCAGGTGATCGCATTTAACGGAACCAATGAGCTATTACTGGGCCGCCAACTGTTTATTGATGCTTCGCGAAGTCAGGCGCATACAGAAAGCCGTTATCAAGCCGCGAGACATTTTATTGATGCGTATCCTCAAGCGGTGGTCTGCAAAAAAGATCCCACGGTCTATCAACTTTTAGAGCGCCAATACAGCTGTCATGTCCGCAGCCTACAAAACACATACATTGCGGATGCGGGTCGCTATCTTCGCCATGTGAGGATCCCTGATACGCAAGGGCCGAGCGAACTCGCGCCTCTCGTCGCACGCTCTTTTGTCCATTCGATGCGCAAGCGCGGTATGACAGTGGATTTTGCCATTCACAATGCCGGAGGAGTGAGAAACTCACTCAATATTGGTCAAGTGAGTGTGGCAGACATTGCTGGCAAACTTTTGCCCTTTGCCGTCCCTATTGGCGTATATGAGATAGAGGGGCAGCATCTTTATCGCGTGATAGAAGGCGCCATCAACAACGCGATCAGCAATGGAGTTGAAGGGACAGGGGATGGTTCTTACCCATACACGTACAACTTGCGCTTTACCTACAATGAATCGTCACCCATCGGTGAACGAATCACGCGGCTAGAGGTGAGAAGCTCAGGCAACCAATGGGTGAAAGTTGAACAAAATCAAACCTATGTGGGCACATCATCGGCTTACACCATGAAAGGGAAAGAAGGCTACGACGCCATCTTGAACATGGCTGGCGAGGGAGTGGTGACCCCCATGTCGATGGCCGATTGCTTTATCGAAATGCTTCAAGACTGCCCCGACACCCTCAATGCCAAGCACGTAGGGACATCAAAATCCAATTTGGCATAGAGTATGCTAAGCCATTAATGTCAGCAGAGAGACCGAAACGGTTTACGATAAGCGAACTCAAAGGTAAGACATTATGTGGCGTAAAGACTGGATTGATGTCGTCGTGGTGATCAGTTGGATAAGCGTTTGGTCGGCATTGGTGTATTTCGTACCAATGGGCACGATTTGAAAGCGATACTCACCGACATGATGATCCCATTAAACATATAAGAGCGTACATTCACCGTGCGCTCTTTTCATTTTTGAGGATTCCTCATACCAACGCTGCGGAAAATAAACATTAGCAATTGTTATGGCTTTAAGCCAAACAATTCGATAATTTATGGTTCTTACCTGCAAATTTCTATCAATCTTGTGGTAAATGACGCTACCTAGTGCTCACACAGCGATCAAGACGGTAAAAACGCCACATCAGCAGCAACGAAACGACGACAATATGGGTATCAACAAGTTAATGCCGAAAATCATACGTGACCAGATGTAAATGTTTTGTAAACAACGCAAGAGAGAAGAAATGTCTGTAGAAAAACTATGCACATTAACGAGAACTCTACGCACTTTTTAACCCCTTTGACGCATAATCCGTTTTTTGTTCTGTTAACGACTTGTTTTATTAGAAAATCTAATTTGAATAGGGAAATTTTGTCATTTTTTGGCCAACATAAGTTTGTCTATTATTAGCCCAACAAAACGTACAGATTTATAGAGAGGCAATCATGGCACAAGCAATGCAAATGGGCACACTAAACCCAACTATCTCTATGGACAAAAAAACCTACGCGGTTTCTTTCAAAGGATTGATTGCTCACTTACTCGATATTCTATTTACCGACAACAGCCAGCCACGCGCGTATTATGCGGATCAGCTGTCAGGTCACATGCAAAAGGATATCGGTCTCTACCGTTAACACCAAACGGTAATACGAAAACGCCAGCTCACGTCGAGCTGGCGTTTTGCTTTCTTAACCGCTCATTACTTCTTACGAGTAAATTCAGCAATCACGTACATCGACTGACCGCCGTTTGCTTTACCAGAAACAAGCTTAGGATCGTCACCAATGCTGATACCACGGATAACTGTACCTTGCTTAATGACTTGGTTGGTGCCTTTTACGGGAAGGTCTTTGATTACCGTTACGTCGTCACCTTTCTTTAGCTCAACGCCATTGCAATCAAGAGGTTTGTCATCAGCAGACATACCTTGCATCGCCCACGTTTTCTGATCTTCTTCCATGTACATCATGTCTAGCGCGTCTTGTGCCCAGCTCTCGCTGTTGAGGCGCGTTAACTGACGCCAAGCTGTCACTTGCACAGGTGGAACCTGACTCCACATGCTGTCATTGAGGCAGCGCCAGTGGTTAATGTCTTTTGGCTTATCAATTTCTGATAGACACTTGTCGCAAACCATAATCGCATGATCAACGGTCACGTGGCTGTGAGGCGGCACTGCATAAGCCGTCAATGGTGCGTCACTGGCGCACAATTCACACTTAGATTCACAACGTTCTAGCATAGTAGCTTCTGAAGACATAAAGGACTCACATTTGATGGGTGTTTAATCTAGGCGGCTTATTATGCACACTATCGGGTAAAAATAAAGGGCATGAACGATCGTTCAATTGATATATATTGAGTGACAGCGTCACAGATAAGCTTTACCTGACGTATTCAAGTCGGCATAATTCGCGGGTGAATTGTGCGCATACCTAACCAAAGGAACCCTCTTGGAACTCTTTTCTATCGACTTTCTAGGCAAGCCGCTGCGGGGCGAAGCCTCTATGGCAGGCTGGCAACAGATCTATTGGGACAACCACTTAGTGTCACAACTCGATGCCAATGCCGAGCGCGGACACAAATCCAGCCACCAATTTGAGTTACTCAAAGGGGATGAGCGCTTGGCCTGCAAAGTGGATTTGACGTTGCAGTGGCAGCCGTTTTCACTCGAAGTGAGAGTGATGCTCAACGATCAACTCTATTCAACCACCACGCGCACGGAAAAAGACATTGAACGTCAGCAGCCGACGCGACCACCAAAGGCAGAAAGACGATTTAGCCTGATTGGCTTAGTCTCTTTGGGTATGAAAGCGCTAAAAAGCGCCAAACTGATTAAGGTTGTACTGGCATCAGCCAGTTTAGCCGCCTATTCATGGCTGTTCTCGTTTCAGTTTGCCTTAGCACTACTGGCTTGCTTAATCTTTCATGAATATGGGCACGTCAAAGCAATGAAATACTTTGGCATGAAAACCAAAGGCATCTATTTAGTGCCGTTTCTCGGCGGACTCGCTCTCAGCGACGAAAAGATCAACACTCGCTGGCAAGACGTGGTGATCTCAATCATGGGGCCAATGTTTGGCTTCATCCTTTCATTACTGTTGACGTTAGTCTATCTGCTCACAGGGGAAGCCTTCTTTGCGGGGTTGGCGGTGTTTAATGCACTGCTGAATTTGTTTAATTTGCTGCCTATTTTGCCTCTCGACGGCGGCCATATTCTAAAAAGCATCAGCTTCTCAATGAACAGCGTCGCTGGCATTGTACTGTGCAGTGCGGCAGCTGGGGCAGGGGTCTTGCTCAGCTATTCGCTCGGTCTGACCTTGTTTGGCTTCTTGCTCATCATGGGCATGCTTGAGATCGTATTGGAGTGGCGTGGCCGCCATGCGAGCCATTTATTACCGCTCGACCGATATGGACAAGTTGTTTCATCCATATGGTATGTGGGCTTGGTAGCGGGGTTAGCCGCGATTATTGCCTTCTTTGCTAATACGGGCGATGAGTTGCTACGCCTACCTCTATTGATATTGGGTACCTAATTGACCCGATACGTACCGCGCTATCACGCTTACAGCATGAACTAGGTAGAAACAACGGGAGCATGCTCCCGTTGGTCATTGTGTAGAGTATGCACACTCAGCATTGTGGTTTGCTTACGCTGCTCGCTGGCAGCGTTTTCATTTTCGCGCTGAGATCATCAATACGTGTACTGTGAGAGGGGTGGGTCGAGAGTAGCTCAGGCGGCGTATTACCCCCGGAGGCTTTCGCCATATTTTGCCACAGCGCGACGCTTTGCTTAGGGTCAAAGCCGGCTTTGGCCATCAATTCTAACCCAACGATATCCGCCTCGGATTCTTGGGTACGCCCGTAGGGCAACAGCACGCCATATTGAACGCCAACGCCAAGTGCCGCCATCGTCATGTCACGATACTCTGAACTGCCCAACGCGATGTTGGTGATTTGTAAGCCTGCATTGGCAATTTGAGATTGAGATAAGCGCTCGTTACTGTGATCGGCGAGTACATGCGCAATTTCATGGCCAATCACCGTTGCTAGCTGATCTTGATTGACCGCGACGTTTAACAATCCGGTGTATACGCCGATTTTTCCACCTGGGAGCGCGAAGGCGTTGACTTGGTCACTGTCGAATACCACTACTTCCCATTCGTCAAATCCCGCTTGCTTGGGCACATGAGCCGTAATGGTTTTGGCAACGCACTGCACGTACGCGTTAGTTTTGGCATCGGTACTGATCGGCTGTTCGCTTTTCATCTGTTCAAATGACTGGGCACCTAAAGCGCTCATATCTTGATCGGAAAATAAAATCAGCTGTGATCGCCCCGTCGGCGATGAACTACAGGCAGACAACGCGAGGCTTGCAGCGATTAAGGATAGCGACAAGCCGCGCTTATAAGTGATGTGCATGACGTTCTCCATCTAGGTAACGAATGTGCCAGCGTCGGCATTGTGAGTCATGACGCTTGAGTTATTCCGCTTCATTATGCTACAACGCGACTCTGTTTCCTACGCACCAACCGCGCGACAACGCTTTTTATTACGACGGATCACAGAATGAAAATATGGAAAAAAGAGATCGATCTGGAAAAACTCAATCAAACCTCAAAAAACACTCTGATTGAGCATCTCAATATCGTCTATACCGATTTTGGTGATGACTCCCTAACGGCCACCATGCCCGTGTGTCATTTTACCCACCAACCACTCGGTATGCTTCATGGCGGCGCTTCAGTGGTGCTCGCAGAAACACTCGGTTCACTGGCCGCAAACTTCTGTGTTGATAACGAAAGCTATTGTGTTGGACTTGATATTAACGCCAACCACGTTCGCGCGATGCGGGAAGGGCATGTCATCGGTACAGCCAGACCCGTGCATTTAGGCGTTTCTACACAAGTGTGGCAAATTGATATCACCGACGAAAGGCAACGACTGGTGTGCACCAGTCGCTTGACCATCGCGGTTAAGAAACATCGTGGAACGAAAGCTCATGCTGATTGAGTTCAGTTTAGGGAAAATCATCGCGACCCCCAATGAAGTGGTGATTAAGTTAGCAGGGCCGGGTAGAGTCACGTTGCAAGCCCAAGCGGACGCCGTCATGCTCTATGGTGGCGGTAACGTGATTGCGGTAAGAGCGTCTGAAGCTAGCTGGTCAATCTCGCTCGATAACGCCCATCAATTAACCCAAGTTGCCGAGCAATTAGGTATCGCAATATCATAGAACTCGGTATTGGGGTGAGATATCAAAACTTGCATGTGAGCTCATAAATGAGGAAACTAGTTTGGAATCCAAAACCAACGAATTTCCCCTTTATGAGTAGCCCAAGATTACGCGTCCAGTTCGAAACTTTATTTGAGCACTACCAAGGCAAAGATTGTGGTGTCCAACTAGAAGAGATCACAGAGATCTTATTCTGCACACGGCGAAATGCGCGAATCGTGCTGAATAAAATGGAAGAAGAGGGGTGGCTTGAGTGGCACCCAGCACCGGGGCGCGGCAAGCTCTCCCAGTTGGTGTTCAAACGTAGCCGCAGTGACGTCAGCGAAACTCTAGCTCGCAGATATTTAGATGAGGGAAAAATCAGCCAAGCGCTCAAAGCGCTCGATCAAGATACCGCTAAGTTAGCTCAAGTGATTGAAAGCTACTTAGGCGTGGTCCACCAGCAAGGTGAGCAGGTGATTCGCTTACCCTACTATCGCCCCTTATCCACTCTCAATCCCGCTAAAAGGGTTCGCCGTTCAGAGCTGCACATCATCACGCAGATATTCAGCGGTTTAACTAAAATTGGCGATCAAGAGCGTATCGAGCCGGATATTGCGCACAATTGGGAGTTGGTGACACCGCAGCATTGGCGCTTTTACATTCGTAGCGGGGTACGCTTTCACAACGGAGAGTTGCTTACTATTGAGCACATTTTGTCCGTTCTGCGCCGATTGAGCCAAAACACGCTCTTTTCTCATATCGAATGCGTTGAGTGTCGTTACGCTAACACTATTGATGTATACCTTTCTAGGCCTGATTACCATTTGCCTGTTCTGTTAGCAGAGTCGAGTGCGAAGATCACGTTGCCAGAGCGAGACCAACAAGACGATTATGACGCGTTTCCCATTGGTACAGGACCGTTCAAAGTGGTTCAAAATGATGCCAAACGTCTGGTACTTCAAGCGCACGATGGGTATTTTGGCTACCGACCTTTACTCGATCGTGTGGAAGTGTGGGTGATTGAGCGAGCGCTCTCTTCGATGATTTTTCCGAGCCTTTCGCAGCCAATTGCGACTGGGATTGAGCGTGTCACAGATAATGTCGAGCTAGACCCGGGTTGTACCTTTTTGCTCTTCAATCGTAAAACGGGACTGGCTAAAGAGTCACAATGGGCAAGCTATTTCCATGACCGCCTAGCCACGCTCAATTTATTTAAACAAATTCCTGATGAGAAATTAGTCGAGTTGGGCGCTCTGCCGGCACATGGACTCAAGCCAGGTTGGTATCACCACATAAAAACCGACGCTGTCGAAGCTCCCTCAACAGAGCGAGAGGTGACGGTTGCCTACCAATCGCAACACCCGATGTTTCCGACTTTGGTTAAGTGTATAGAGCGTGTTCTCAAACAAGACAAGGTATCAGTTCGCCTCATTCGTTATGAGCACGAGACACCTGATCTCGCCGATGTGGATATCTGGGTTAAAGCGATGGGCATCACTAACAATCGTGATGATGCATTGGCTGCTTGGTTACTCAGCTACAGCGATATTGAAGCGATGAGCCAGTCAGATGACTTTCAATATTGGCAGCAACTTGTGATGGATTGGCAAAGTGATCAAAACCGACCTTTTCCCGCTAAAGCGCTAGGGCAGTCTCTTGTGGAAAGAATGCAGTTAATTCCGATGTTCCACTGTTGGTTGGGAGTGAGTAAAGATCAATGCGGTTCATTGCAAAATGCGCAGTGTAACGCGTTGGGCTGGTTTGATTTTAGTTCAGTGTGGGTGAAACCAGAACTCGGACAGTGATAGTCTCAAGCACTCACTGCTCAATGTTAATTATTTGTAATAAAGGCATGTATTATCTCAAAGATAAGACGGATTTATGTGTCAAAAATTAATCATAGCGCAGCTTTTTTGAACTGAGTCGATAAAACTGGCAAAAAAGTGAACATTTGGACTTTGCACGACGACGTAAACTGTTAGAATTACCGAAGTTTAAATTCGGTATTTTCAACAAATCAACGAGGTTCATAATGGAACTAGGTTTAATCGTCGCTTTCATCGTCGCTGCTGCGCTTATGGTTAAGAAAGAGATGGCTAGCTCAAACGCTTAATGGATTCCAACCCTTTTTTGTTCACTTTTATTGGAAACCAAAGAAAAGCTCCCTTTATTAAAAAGGGAGCTTTTTTTGTTTTTGACGTCGTCAATATTTAGAATTCGTACTTAGCCGTGATTGCCCAGTTACGACCCGGTTGAGTGAAATCTTTGTCCTCTTCTACAAAGCCTTTGACATCATTCCACTCGTAATACTCTTCGTCCGTTACGTTGAAGAGTCCGGCGCGTAGCGTCAGATCTTTCATTGGTACGTAGTAAGCCGTTAGGTCGACAATGGTCGCGGCATCAATACCGATGTAATCTCCACGAGTTGAGCCTTCAGAGTTGATGTCTTTGGCTTTCTTCTCCGCGTTATAGGTGACAGTCAACGCGCTACCCCAAGTACCAGCAGGTGCGTCGTAATTGAGGCCAACCACAGTGTTCCATGGTGTCACGTCGTTAAGTGGTTTACCTTCTCCATCTTCACCCTCGGTGTAAGCCGCGGCAACACGCGTACTGATCCCGTTAAGCGGCAACTGCTCATCCCAATAGAATGTGTTTGAGAGCTCTACACCTTTGATGGTTGCTTGATCAATGTTGATGTATTGAATAACGGCGGGATCCGCTGGCGTAAATGAACCGCTGACCGTATCGCTAGAGATAAAGTTGTCGTAGTCACTGTAGAACACGGCCAACTCTGTAGCTGAGTTCTCTGTGTTATGGCGCCAGCCTAACTCATACGAGACACTCTTCTCTGCCTCAAGATCAGGGTTAGGTTTATTGATGTAGCCATAATTAGGGTTGCCATAGGAGTAGTACAACTCTTGGAAATCAGGGGCTCTAAAACCTTGACTCACTTGAGCAAAGAGTTTGTGCTGCTTATTCAGTGCATACACCGCACCTAGACGTCCAGTGAGAGCAGAGTCGGAGAACTTTTGGTAATCAGACGCTGGGTTTTCACTTGGGTTTTCCGAACTGTCACCAGGTTTTGTCTCAAAGCTGTCAAAACGGACACCTGGAGTCAGCGTAAGTTGACCAATGGTGATCGTATCTTCGATAAATAAGCCGTAGTTTCGTTCAGAGGCAGAAGGAATGTAGAAAATCGTTTTGTCATCATCAATCGAGTTGTATTCGTTGTTGATGTTTTTGATATCCTTATCGGCAAACGACAGTCCGTAGACGATGAAGTGCTCCGTTGAACCTAGGTTAAATCCTTTATCAAACTGCGCGTCAAACTGGAAGCCTTCGTCCGAATAGAGGTAATCTTTACGCTGCACGTTACCGGCCGTCGGTAAGAACATTCCGCCATTTGAGGTACGATTGGTCACGCCATTTTCTTCTTTGCTCAACCAATCCAACTGCCAGGTCACCGTGTCTGCAATAGACGCGTCCGCATTCCAAATGTGTTTAATGCCGATCTGCTGCTTGTCGGTCGTATCATCACCGTTGTAATCACTGTAGCTGTCGCTAATAAACTGCGTGTCTACCGTATCGTGCAAGATATTACCCGTAAACTCGAAACGGTGATCATCTGACGCTTGGTATTGAAGCTTAACCAATAAACTGTTAGCCGTGGTGTCTTGCTCATCAGGCTCGCCAAAGTTATCCACTTCATTCCCATCCCTGCGCGTGTAGGCGACGAGACTTTCTAAATTGCCTGTTTTGTTGGCAAGTGCAATCGACTCACTGAACGTGTTGTCAGAAGATGAGAAATTGAACTTAGCATGGCCACCAAAATTGCGACCTTTCAGTAAATCACTCGGGTCGATGGTCTGAAAAGCCACGATCCCACCGATAGCGCCTGAGCCATAAAGGGAAGAGGCGGCCCCCTTAACCACTTCAACCGATTTTAGCAGGTCAGTGTCTACATCAATACGTGAAGAGTTGATAAAGTTGTACGACTGACCACCGCTTGGCGCGAACTGGTTGGTTTGGTTGACGCCATCCACCAAAACTTGAATTCTGTTGCCTTCCATGCCGCGAATATTGATGCCTTGCACACCTTGACGAGAGTTTGTCTGTACACTAACACCCGGTGTGTACTTAAACAAATCCTCAAGACCTGTGGTCATATTACTTTCGATTTCGTCGTTATCGATCACCGCAACCGATGCAGCAACATCACTAAGCTGTTGATCAGTACGCGTTGCCGATACCACAACTTCGTCAAATAGGGCATACTCTTGTGCATACGCACTCGTTGTTAGGGCTAAAACAATCGAAGCCGACAATAGTGATTTCTTATACATTTATGATTACCTTAAATCCATTAGGTTTGGTTGAACGGCCTGAATTTTATTGGATCTAAATGATAATTACTATCGTTATCAATATCACTTTTGAGTTGAGCTATTGGAATTTGAATGAATCCTATCAATATTTTATATATAAAACAGAAGCTTAAACTTGTAGAATAGTCAGTGTATTGGTAAAACAAGACTTCATTAGTGAGATATATGTCACAATAATGATTCTCATTTATAGGAATGTAAGCGATGCAAAGCCCGATAACGTTAGAAGCCTTACACATATTGGACGCGATTGATCGAAGAGGAAGCTTTGCGGCCGCCGCGAATGAATTGGATAAAGCGCCATCATCTTTGAGCTATCAAATTCAGAAACTCGAGCAAGACCTCGATATCACCATCTTTGATCGCTCTGGGCACAAAGCGAATTTCACTGAGGCAGGCAAACTGATTCTCGAACGAGGTAGGGCCATATTGGCGGCGACAGAGAAACTCGTCAATGACGCCAGTGTTATAGCCAATGGGTGGGAGCTCGATATTACACTCGCGTTCGATGGCATCATTCCTGTTCACAACTTTTTCCCCCTTGTCGATGCGCTTGGCAATGTCAGTTCAACTCGAGTCAAACTGCAAGAAGAGATTTTAGCCGGCAGTTGGGAGGCATTGAGTACGGGTCGAGCTGACCTGTTAGTGTGTCCGAAACTGGATGCGCTTCCCCATGACGTTAAGGCTGAAATATTAGGGGAAATGAAAATGATTTGGGTCGCGGCCAGTGATCACTACGTACACAAACGTTCAGGCGCATTTAATGAATCAGCGCGTGAGAAGTATCGTGTTATTGCGATTGCGGATACGGCAAGAGAGCAACCGGCAATCAGCATCAATGTGATGCAGCGCCAACCGCGTTTAACCGTCACGACCTTTGCTGCCAAAGTCGATGCTCTGCGCAGTGGTCTAGGCATAGGAACGCTTCCCGCCGAACTGGCGCAAAGCTTGATTGAAAAAGGGGAGCTCAAACAGATCACCGATACCGAACCTGTCACCATCGACATCGTCTTAGCTTGGAAGCGCAATAAAATGGGCGAAGCCAAGTCTTGGTGCATCCAATACCTGAAGAAAAACTGGAAGACTCTGGCAAAAATCTAATATCAACTCACGGATTTCAACACTTGGCTCCTTAATTCAAGGGTAACACCATATCCGCGACGCCATCTTCAAACTGAATATCAAGGGTGAAGCCCAGTTTTTGCGCCAGCATTAGCATACCGCGGTTGGTGGGCATGGTCATACCGGACATTTGCTTGGTGCCCTTATGGTGGCAGTAATCAATGATCTTTTTCATCAACACCTTACCTAAACCGATCCCCTTAAGATCGGAACGGATCAAAATCGCGAACTCGGCGTCGGTGTTGTCATGGTTAATTAGTGCGCGTGACACGCCAATGATTTGCGGCTGACCTTGCTCTTCACGCACTGCGACAAAAGCCATCTCTCGGTCATAGTCAATTTGCGTTAGATTCGCTAGCGCTTCATGATTAAATTCGCCCACATCCGTAAAGAAGCGTTTGTAGAGATCCTCCTTGCTGACGTTGTGAATAAAATCCGCATGAAGCGGCTCATCTTCAGGCAAGATTGGACGAAGGAGTAGGGAGTCACCGTTTTTCAATGTAATCGACTCTTCATACTCTACTGGATACGGTCGAATGGCCAAACGCTGCTGGGCGTCGCCTTGATAGCGTCGTAATGTAAGATCCGCATCGAGGATAGTAAATTGTGAGCCATTTGCTAGTACTGGATGTATATCCAGCTCATGAATTTGAGGGCAATCCACCACTAATTGAGACAAACGAACTAAAAACTCAGAGAGCCCTTGTATGTTCATCGGTTCTGGGAGTTTTTGCAGACGTATCTTGCCATTTTTAATCGCAATGACGATAAGATAACGCGCCAACGCCATATTCAACGGCGGTAAAGCGGCGGCCGCGTCGATGGCCTCGTCCCATTCGGAGCCACCCTGACCGATAAGAATTACTGGTCCGAAGGTCTTGTCATGTTTAATCTTAATACGAATCTCTTCACCGCCGGCCAATTTCGCCATGCCCTGCACAATCAAACCATGAACATTGGCGGAAGGGTAGGAAAGCTGCGTTCGGTCCAGTATCGCTTGCGACGCATTTGCCACCTCTTGACTATTTCTGAGATTAAGCATTACACCTTGTACATCGGATTTATGCGCAATGTCAGGTGAGCGAAGCTTTACCGCAACAGGATAGCCAATGCTTTCGGCGATATGCACAGCTTCACTCGCATCGGACGCAAGCCATGTCGGCAGCACATTGAACCCATAGTGCTTGAGTAATGTCCCTATTTGATGAGTATCGAGGTGGCGAACGTCATGTTGCTCTAAGCGCTCATTGATCCATACTTTTGCTTCATTTCTATCATTGATCTCGATAGGTTCTGCGGTGGTTGGGGTTTCCATCAGCTGTTTTTGATTTCGTCTGTACTCGACCAAATGCATGAAGGCCACCACAGCGCTCTCCGGAGTACGATAGGTAGGAATGCCCGCTTGGGTAAACAGCAATCGCGCGGGTTTGGCGGTTAACTCGCCAGACCAATTCGTCAAAATGTTGAAACGTCGATGACGAGGATGAGCTCTGACCGCTTCGACAATCGCTCGTGCGGTCTGCTCCGACTCCGCCACGGCTGAGGGACTGTGCATAATCAAAATGGCGTCCGCACAATCTGTATCCATCAAAGCGTTAAGCGTATTCACATAGCGCAAATGGTCTGCGTCGCCAACCATGTCAATGGGGTTACTTTGGCTCCAGCTGGGCGGCAACGCGGAGCTTAAACGCAACATGGTTTCTTCAGACAACTGCGCAAGTTTGCCGCCACGTTCGAGCAGCGTATCCACCGCCATAATCGCGGGACCACCGCCATTGGTAATGATGGCCAATCGTTCGCCGCGCAAAGGGACGGAGTGAGTCAACGTCTCAACGGCTGCAAACAGTTCATGTGAATTATTGACGCGCAGCATACCAGTACGTCGAATCGCCGAATCATATATAATATCAAGCGTGTCATCGCCGCCAGTGTGTGCTTTTGCAGCGGCACGTCCGGCTTTTGTTCGCCCACCTTTGAGCACCAGTATGCGGCGGTTACGTGACGCCGCACGCGCGGCAGAAAGAAACTGTCTGGCATCTTTGATGGTATCGACATAGAGCAAGATCGCGTCGGTGTTGGTGTCAGTGCTGAGGTGATCGAGAAGATCGGCAAAATCGACATCGCTGGCATTGCCAATCGAAATAAATGCGGAAAATCCGATGTCTTTGTCGTTGGCCCAGTCCAAAATAGTGGTACACATAGCTGCAGACTGGGAAATGAACGCGATTTTGCCTTTTTGCGCCATCACCGGGGAAAACGAAGCATTAAAATTGTGCCAAGGAAGGATGAGTCCCAAACTATTAGGACCGAGCAGGCGCATGCCAGCGGCCCGCGCTATCTCTAAACAGCGTGATTGATGAGTGATACCATCTTGGTCAGGGAGGTGCATGTCCGCCGAAAGAATGATCGCGGCCTTGACTTGTTTGTCGGCAAGCTGACGTATCAGCTCAACATTGTGCTTCGCACTAGTACATAAAATCGCGACGTCCGGTACAATCGGCAGCGAGTCAATCGTCGGGTAGGCGAGCACGCCACACACAGAGGAATAACGAGGTGTGACAGGCATGATTGCGCCCTCAAACCCACCTTGTAGTAAGTTTTTCATCACGATGTTGCCCGCTCTCATCGGTCGCGAAGAGGCGCCGATGACGGCGACTGACGAGGGCTTGAGTAACGCAGCGATACTGGACATAACGTGACACTCCTTGAATCTAACTCTGTTTATGGTATCCGAGGTTAGACCCATTCGCTGCGTGAGTTTGACGTAGTTTTAATCAGATCACTGTGTTGCTCACTGACTTTGTGTCATGTGTCACAAGAGTCTTGGTATATAATTTCATTGTTGGGTTGATTATACGATTATCTAACGGCATGATTTACAGTAATTTCTAGTTTAAGGCATTCGAACATCCCATGAAAAAAATCGCAATAGTAGGCCTGTCCGTCGTTCTCTCCGCTTGTGTATCCAGTGATTACGTCACCGATGTCAGCTCAGAGAGCTACCGTGAAGATTACCAAACGGCATCTGTCGCCAAACCTGTCGTCTCTGAGCAGGGCATGGCAAAAGATGTGACCGAAAGTAACGTCAAGCCTAATGTTGTGAAAATGTCACCAGAATCTAGCAAGCAAGTGGTGAAAAAGCAGCCACAAAGCAAGCCTGCTGTTGCAATCATACCGCCGACAGCTAAACAGAAAGCGATGAATCCACGTTTTGGTTTTACGATTCAAGTCGCGGCCGTAGGGTCACAAACGAAAGTTGACCAGTTTGCTCGACAACTACCTCAAGGTGATCAACCGATTTGGGAAAACTACAAAGTCGTGAACGGCACAAAGTGGTACACCGTACTTTATGGGGATTATGCGACGCGTGCGGATGCCAAAAAAGCAGTGAGTGAATTACCAGCCGAACTGCAAGCACTCAAGCCATTTGTTAAGAGCATCGATGATATTAAGAACTCTCAGTACCCGACGCTCAACAAACTAAACTGATAGAATGAAAGGGGCCAAGCGCCCCTTTTTCATGACTCTTCTTATTATCCGCTTAGAAATTCAACAACTAACCAACTAACTCGATATGAATAGACGAAAAACGTGTAAACGCTCCCGAGTTTTCATTAAGATCGGATAAGCCTCTTTGTTGCATTACGGAAAGACCATCAATGACGACCAACATCTTATTACTCTGTGGCGGCGGCTCATCTGAGCACGAAGTCTCACTCGTTTCAGCCAATTACCTGCAAGAACAACTTACCTTGACGGATGGGTTTAACGTCGTACGCGTTGAAATGCGCTCTGATGGCTGGCATACCGAAGATGATGAGTTAGTCTATCTCGATACCAATGCAGGCACCTTAAATACCGCAACAGATGCCATCACGCTCGATTTTGTCGTCCCGTGCATACACGGTTACCCTGGGGAGACGGGTGATATTCAATCAATGCTCGAGCTATCAGGGATTCCTTATCTAGGCTGTGGACCTGAGGCGAGCACCAACAGCTTCAATAAGATCACCTCTAAGCTTTGGTACGACGCATTAGGCATCCCCAACACACCTTACTTGTTTCTCACAGAAAACACCGAAGAGACTTATCAGCAGAGTAAGCAAGCCTTTGAAAACTGGGGTAGTGTGTTTGTCAAAGCGGCGAGACAGGGCTCTTCCGTTGGTTGTTACAAGGTCACTAATATCGATCAGTTGCGTACGGCGATTGCAGACGCGTTCACATTTTCCGATCAAGTGCTGGTCGAAAAAGCCGTGAAGCCACGAGAACTTGAAGTGGCGGCCTACGAAATGGATGGCCAACTGCACATTACCTTACCCGGTGAAGTTAAGGCGCCTGCTGATGCCTTTTATAGCTACGAAGAAAAATACAGTGCAACGAGCCATTCCACAACGGACATCGTCGCGTCTAATCTCACCGAGCAGCAACAACAGATGATTCGACTCAACGCTGAAAAGGTCTTTACCCATATGAAGCTGCGTCACCTCTCTAGGATCGATTTCTTTTTGACACAAGAGGGTGAGCTTTACCTCAATGAAGTCAACACCTTCCCTGGGATGACCCCAATCTCAATGTTCCCTAAGATGGTGGTCAACGACGGTGTGCCATTTCATCAGTTTCTCGCCAACTGCGTGACAACGTCACTCAATCAATAGGGCGGATCACTTTATATTTGAGCCTTTCTTGCGCTGCTCGCACTGTATTACCAACATAGTAATAGGGCATAGCAGCGCTCTTCCAACGACCGTAAGTCTGAATCTCACGCGTGTTTATACCTTGTTTAGCTAACTCAATCGCTCCACCTACACGCAAAGACTGACCAGAAAAATCAAGTGCCAAGCCAAGCTTGTCACTCGCTGAGCGCATGATTCGGTATATTGAGGAGTCATCCAAAGGTGCGGTACCAAACCGACCATGTTTGTCTATTGCGACAAAAAGAGGACCGGGAGCCACACCACGTAAAATCAACCAACGATTAAGCTTGTCTGTCGCACCTTTACTCAATCGATAACACTCATTACCCAAGCTCAAAATCCCCTGCGATGACTCAATCGTCACATTGCCAACGTTAAGCGATTTGAGCTCTGAACGTTTTAACAAACACTCAAACATCACGTGGTAAATCGCTAGATTTCGAACATCGATTGGCGTATTCGAGCGCTCAAGCTTATCAGTCAGTGTATCGAGCGAGGATTTAGTAAAGGCATGGCTTGATGTCGCATCCCCACGCTTTTCGTTGCTAAGTTCAGACATCAAGCGCCTAACAGAGTGGGTGTTGACGGGATCGTCGTAGCCCAATATGCGGTGCATCAAACTTATGGTGACACTGTAACGACGAATGGAGGCGTACTTTCTGTTTCTCGATTCCGACTGCAGAAATAACCGTACTGCCGTCGAGGCGGCTGGCAGCGCGACAACATGGTGACTAAGACAAAAGTTGTAGAAACGATTCCAATCATTACTCATCGCCAAGACGGAATTGTGCGAGTATTGCCCATCGGTAACAAGGTTAAGGTCTTGAATTGTCGTCTGTTTGTTGAGTGCACGAGTCAATGTTTGTCTCATGCTGTTATCGGTCACTATTCGAACATTTTTTCTCATGGATTCACTATAAAAACGCACAAACTCATATCGAGATACTTGATAAACAAGGAATTACAATTATCATTAATTTAACTCATAACTAAGACAATACATACTATGCCAGTAGCGACTTATCGAGGTTTTAACCTTAAAACTGCCGGGAACTCTACAGAGATTTGGCAAGTGCAAATCAAAAATCACCAACTGCAAGGCAGTATGGCGGCGGTGAAGAAGAGCATTGATTGGTTTTGTGACACTGCGACCATTATCGATCCCCGCGAATTCAGTTCCATCAACTCGAAACGTGAAGGTTCAGGCCAGCCCGCACAAGAGAATTTTAATGGTTTCACCCTAAAGAATGATACAGGCGAACCCAACGCTTGGTATTGTTTTTTCAATGGCAGGTTACTTAAGGGCGGAAAACTTGCCATTCAGAAGCACATAGAGGCATACTTGGTCGCGAAACAAAAAGCAGAGCAACAGAAGAAGTAATATGTCTTTAGTGTATTCAACAGAAGTTGGCCGAATTAAGCCAGATGAAGAGAAAGTACAACGCCCAAAAGGCGACGGTATTGTGCGTATTCAACGTCAAACCAAAGGCCGCAAAGGCAAAGGCGTGAGTATTGTCACTGGCCTTGATTTGGATGACGCGCCATTGAAACTCCTCGCAGCAGAACTTAAGAAAGTGTGTGGCTGCGGCGGTTCAGTTAAAGATGGCAACATTGAGATCCAAGGCGACGCGCGAGATAAAATCAAAGCCCATCTAGAAAAGAAAGGCTTTACGGTAAAGCTCGCTGGCGGTTAATGCTAAGTAATAAGCGGTTTGGTAATCGCAGATTAACAAACTGATTATTAGGTATTTTATGGTAAATTAAGTTATGTTTAATGAATGCTGTATTTAACCGTAAAGATCGAATAGGGAGCGTGGCTCCCTATATTTGAACAACCATATTTAACATAAGATAGATAATACGCACTCATTAACACGTTGAAATAGGTCATCTGAGCTAAGGCTAAATACTGCATAAGCACTTGATACGCTTGTAATTCCTAGCCCGTTATACTTTTTTGCGATCTGGCTCCACAGCGTTTGCGCTTCGTGCGACTTGGCTTTATCAGCCGCCAAGTAAACCAACACCATTTCTTTGTCCGCACAAACTTTCTCTGTTGGCGATACTGTGCGCGACTTAAAAACGGCGCTAACCAAAACACCTCTAGTCGGACCTTGTAGTCCTCACAAAATCACCCGCTTTTAACTCTCGTTATCTTAATTACATTAATTAGATTAAGTTTACGTGACCGCGTCACTTCACTCTCGTATCCAAACCATCCGTCCAATTTATAGGTGACTGTAAATGACAAGGCGACATCATTGGTCAAAGCCGGCAACAGTGACGGCATCACCCGTCAGCATGATTAACTACCAATAGTAAGCGCTTACACCGATCGGCTTTCAGTTGTGTAATTAAATTACACCATGAAGTAAAAATAAGTTAGCGGCAGAATAATAAACCAACATAAACCATTGTAATTAATAAACTTAATCTTGATGTTATTGCTTTCGACATGACTTTCAGTTTCTGTAACCACTTTGTTTTAGGCAAAAAAAAGAGAGCCATTGGCTCTCTCAAGGTGGGTTATTGTTTGTTTTTTGCTGCGGCTTTGCGTATGTCATCGGCAACGACTTTTATCGCCTGCGCGGTACTCATCCCGCTTGCCATTAGCTCTTGAATCCGCTCTACGGCTTTTTGCTGCTCTTCGTGTGTCAGGGGTGGTAAATCATCAAACATAAAAAAGGCTCCTTTTTATAGGAGCCCGACTATAGTACGAATCATTCGAGGTGGCTAGCGCTACCCTCGCCTTTAGTAACTGCCTAAGAAATTAATAAAGGCGCCCATAGAATCTTCATTGGTGTAGCTTGCACCAATATCGAGTTGAAACAGGTTCAATGGCGATATACCTATACCTGCTGTCAACGTGTCATCTTGATTGTCATACGCAAGATTGCGTTTCCATCCAGCTCGTAGTTTTAACTGACGCATGATATCAATTTCGCCACCAATTCTGAGCATTTGTGTATTGTCTTCAAAGTCAGTGTAACGTTTGTCTTCATTGAGGTCGTAGTCAACACTGATTGTCGCGTAGTCAGCAACTAAACCAAAACCGACGGTGTATTGCGGTCCTAGTTGATATTGATACGTACGCCCAGACGTAGTCGCTTTCGTTTCGATGTCACGGCTGATCAAGTTAGTCGCGGAGATACCCGCGCGTAACGGACCATGGAACCACAGGAAACCTGCATCCATATTGAACATGGTTTCGCCAGTTCCGTTTTCACGTACGTCTGTTATATCGTAGTCAGCTAGAGATGCTTCATACACGTATGTGTAAATACGCTGCAGTTTTGGTGAGACACCAAACGCAATGTGTTGTCCGAGAAATGTCTGATATTTAGCTAGAGAGATACCCGCTTCCGCAACTCCGATAGAAACAGCACTAACAGAGCTATTTTGCGCATTTTCTAAAATACGTTGCTCCTCTGTGCCTGCTGTACTATCCGTTGCAATATCAGGAGTTGCGTATGACTCGGTGTATAACTTGCCGAAAACATTGGCAGCGATAAAGCTATTCGGAATTGCAAACGCTACAACGCCACCCATTTCCAACTTAGCTTGATCACCTTGCAGATCATCAAGCGCTTGTCCTAACTCGTTAATTCTACTAGGGTCATTGGTCTCTAATAGGTCCGCCACTGTATCAAGATCATTCACCATATTATCTTGATCACTATACGAGAGACCAAAAGAAGGCACGATCATCCCGACATCATCATTGCGACGGTAAATAGCGGTAAGCGCGGGATTGTAGAACGGTGCAGTGAGAAAATTGGCGGATACCACCCCTACGCCACCCATGGCATCACCACGTGCTTCAATGGCGTAGTTGGCGGCAGAGGCTGACGTGGCAGTCAGAGCAATAGACAGGCTCAAGAATTTAATTTTATTATCCATAGCGATATAAATCTTTTCAGTTCCATTCATTTATATCGTCTTATTGTCTATGAACTTTAACTATTCCTCTACAGAAACATCATAGGTTTTGCTGATAATTTGGGATTGTTCAACAATTATTGGCCCTTGCCAACGTTGTTGATTGATGGAAACGGCCAACACGTAACGACCTGCTGGTACCACATTCGGTTTCAGCGCAGTCGGAAAATCGGAAACATGTACCTCTGTCCAAATTTGGTTATATTTGCCATCCACATAGTCGTAAATCCCCGTTTCTAGCTTAGGTAATGGGCAGTGCGGGTTGAGTAATGCGGTGCGATCGATACTCCACTCATCCTTTGATTTCCAACGAACATCAATCGCAGCATTGGGCTCGCCAAGCAACACCCAAGCACTCCAAGAGGATTGATCGGCGGCAGTGACGTCCAATCGATAGAGTCCCATAGGTAAACGACTGTTCAAGTTGTATCGCTTAATGTATTTACTCAGGCCACTTTCGTTACCCGGTAACTTAGTCAAAGTGTTGTCAGTGGATATATTACGAGATACCCACTGGGTTAATGCGATATCTCGAATGGGCTTTTCTGAATCCACTTCGACGATGGCTCGAAACGCATCGCGCCCAGGGCTTTCAATGTTAGTACGGCGGATGACAACCGAGGATATCCAGGTGGGCGTGGGATTGGTATCTAGGCCTTTTC
Source organism: Vibrio sp. R15-SG3-ISO1A (assembly GCF_059833955.1). Classification (NCBI taxonomy): domain Bacteria; kingdom Pseudomonadati; phylum Pseudomonadota; class Gammaproteobacteria; order Vibrionales; family Vibrionaceae; genus Vibrio; species Vibrio sp. R15-SG3-ISO1A. Next base: position 90,659 of record NZ_JCBDGH010000030.1, on the reverse strand, counting down.
CACAGTCCACTTCAAGCGATTGAAGGAGTAACGAATTGAGGTGGCTTGATAAATTTGAGGTTGATTCGAGTTGCCAAACTTCCACCAATGAAGAAAACATACCCGACAAGTTATTGTTGAGTAGATGCTTATGAGCTTGAGTCAACGGTGTGTTGTCCTCAAACCAAGGCGCGGTATCGCTGAGTGCAGGTGCACTCGCAATGAGTGCACCCCATAAGAGGGCCCGTATCTTCATGTTAGGCTTTCATTTTGTATCCAACACCGCGCAAGGTCTCGATTTCTAGACCTGGGAGTTTTTGACGTAGCTGCAATACATGTGTGTCAACCGTACGTGTGGTAGGAAAATGATTGTATCCCCAAACATGATCGAGCAGTTCGTCGCGAGTAAACACGCGGCCTAAGTTACTGGCTAGGAACAACAAGAGATCAAACTCTGTACGTGTTAAGGTGATGGATTCCTCTTTGTAGAACACTTCACGGGTCGCTTTGTCGATCACCAAGTCGCTGGTCGTCACTTTGGAGTCATCTTGAGCTTCGGCGTCCGGAGAGCGCAACTGCGCACGAATTCGAGCAAATAGCTCCGCTTCAGCGAAAGGTTTGGTTAAATAGTCATTCGCACCGGCATCTAAACCTGTGACTTTGTCTTTTACCGTTACCAGAGCCGTCAATAAGATCACTGGAACATCTTTGATTTTTTTCCAATCGGTTAAGTGCGCTACAGAATCACCATCAGGCAATTGGCGATCAAGGACCACCAAGTCTGCTTTATCCCAGTACTGTGCCACGTCCGCAATGGTTTCAGAGTGAAAACATTCGTAACCTGCTTGTTCAAGGCTAACTAGTAGGCCGTCAGCTAAATTTTTGTCGTCTTCAACGAGAAGCAGTGTCTGTTTCACAGGGTATCTCCAATATAAATGTTGTCGGTGGGCCGATGAGGTTCATAGTTCCGCCCATACGTCCGACCATCGATTCAACTATGGTTAATCCTAAGCCCAGGCCGCTTTTGCTCACAAAGGGTTTGCGCAAATTGCGCCAATCTTTATGGGTTAACTGGCCTTGGTCTTTGACCTTTAGCGTAATCATGTCCACTGAGGTTTCAACCTCAAGTTGAACAGGAGCAACGCCATATTTAATGGCATTGCGGATTAAGTTGTCGATGCAAGTCCCTAGCCAGTAGACATTGAGCTTTGCCGCGACATCTTGGTTAATTAAGAACTCAACTTTGTCGCCAAATTCTTCTTCTAATTTGAACTCAAGCCACTCGCTGACAGATGGTACCCAATCTGCGGCCAATGGTTTGTTATCTGATTGCAAATAATCTTTACTGGCTTCGGCCAGTTGGCGCAATCGCCTAGAATCTTCACATAATCGACGAAATTCGTCGTACACTGACTCTGGCAGCTTTTCAAACTCACGACGAAAGCCTTCAACCGTCAAGGATAAACTAGCGATTGGCGTGCGCAGTTCGTGCGTCAAGATCTGCAAAATCAGCATACGACTTTTCATTTCTTGGCGCTTGGTGTTCCAGCGATACGTCAACCAACCCAGTACCAGCAAAATGTTCGCGACCACTAAAACTGCCATGCTAATTCGTAAGATCTCTGATTGATCTTCAATATCCCAACACAAATTGCCCCGCTGTGCGAAACAGCGTACCGCCGTGGATTTCGGCTCTACTTTTAGACCACTCTGATCGACATAGGTTTTCCAAACATTGTCTGGATACACCAAATATTCATCATTATTGCGAAGCCAGAGTGCATTTCGATCCAAAAACATGCTGGATCCTGCCAATAGTGCCAACATGGCAGACTCATCCATTCGCTGCAATCGCCCTAATAAGGTCGTTTCTGGATCGAGCGGACGCTCTTTGATGTGCATGTATTGCGATAGCTCATCCAGTTTTTCCGGATGCAGTGCAACGTAACGACTTGCGTAGGTTCCGCCGCCAGGATGGATAAGCGCACTGCGCGCAAACCACTTGGTGCTCACGGTATTCCCTTTACATACAGAACGGGTAAACACCAACGGCTCCGTCACTAAAGGGCTCAGAGGGAGCTTACCTGTACAGTCTCTTGCGAGATCATACAAGCGCTGAATATCTTTGAGAGGATAATACGCCGTTTGCGGCAACATAGATTCAGGCGTAAGCAGACGTGTGGGGTAATCAGCCTGTAGTACGCGAATATCGTAACTCACTACCGCCTCAGAGCGGTCAAACATATCAATAAATGTGTCGATACGCTCAGGCAAAGAGTTCGCTAACGCCCCCTTCGTGGCCAGAGTTATCAAAGCAGTTATCAGTATGTTTACGGGTTTAATCACTGTAAAAATTCATTAAATCAGTAAGTTAGAAATAGAATAAACCATTATGACAAAAATAGACATTTCAAATGTAATATTGATGTCAGGAATCATTACCACTAAAACGCATAAAGCCAGCATTACGCTGGCTTTATCGTACTGTGAGGGGAGATTACAACGCTTTGGAGATGGCGTCGACACTCTCTTTCGCATCACCAAACAGCATCTGAGTGTTCTCCTTAAAGAACAATGGGTTCTGAACGCCAGCGTAACCAGTGTTCATAGAGCGTTTGAAGACAATCACATTTTGCGCATTCCACACTTCTAACACGGGCATGCCAGCGATCGGGCTGTTTGGATCTTCCAGCGCGGCTGGGTTCACCGTGTCGTTAGCACCGATGACAAGCACGGTATCGGTCTCTGAGAAATCGTCATTGATTTCATCCATTTCCAATACGATGTCGTAAGGAACTTTCGCTTCCGCGAGCAATACGTTCATGTGACCAGGTAGTCGGCCCGCAACAGGGTGAATACCAAATCGCACCTCCACACCTTGTGCACGAAGTTTTTCGGTAATTTCATGCACTGGGTACTGCGCTTGGGCAACGGCCATACCGTATCCTGGGGTGATGATCACAGACTTGGAGTTTTTCAGCATCTCGGCCACTTCTTCTGCTGTTGTCTCGCGGTGCTCACCTTGCTCAACATCTTCAGAAATCACCACTTCTTGACCAAAACCACCGGCGATCACACTAATGAACGAGCGGTTCATCGCTTTACACATGATGTAGGAGAGAATCGCACCGGAAGAGCCCACAAGCGCACCGGTGACGATCAAGAGATCGTTGGCGAGCATGAAACCGGCCGCTGCCGCTGCCCAACCTGAGTAAGAGTTGAGCATCGAAACCACCACAGGCATGTCCGCCCCACCGATGGACGCAACCAAGTGGTAACCAAACGCAAACGCAATCAACGTCATCACAAGCAGTGCGAACATACTGCCGTCAGCGTTGACGAAATGCACCATCAAAAGCGTTGATACCACAATCGCCGCAAGGTTCATTTTGTGCTTATGCGGCAGATTTAATGGTGAAGATGACACAATACCGCGCAGCTTACCAAATGCGACCACGGAACCTGTAAAGGTAACTGCACCAATGAAGACACCTAAGAACACCTCAACCAAGTGGATAACGTGCTCGGCATGCGTTGCTGCCTCTGGTGCGTCGAGGTAGCTGTTGTAGCCAACCAATACCGCCGCCATACCAACAAAACTGTGCAAAATCGCCACCAGTTCTGGCATTTCGGTCATTTCGACTTTCTTCGCATAGTGGATGCCGATACCCCCACCGATCACCATAGCAACGATGATCCACGCAAAGCCTTGCGATTCAGGACCAAAGATCGTGGCGATCAACGCGATCGACATACCAGCGATACCATAGTAGTTACCTGCGCGAGCAGACTCCTGCTTTGACAACCCGGCCAAACTTAAAATAAAGAATAATGCAGCAACAATGTAAGCTGCTTGTACTAATCCTGCAGACATCCTTGTTACTCCTTAGTCTTTACGGAACATTTCAAGCATACGCTTGGTGACGGTGAATCCACCGAAGATATTAATACTGGCAATCAACACAGCGATGAACGCCAAAAATGACACCACTCCGTTGCCTTGGCCTATTTGTAACAGAGCGCCGACAACAATAATGCCAGAAATTGCATTGGTCACCGACATCAGCGGAGTATGCAGAGCGTGAGTAACATTCCAAACCACGTAGTAGCCAACGACACATGCAAGAACAAACACTGTGAAATGTGACAAGAAGGCCGCTGGCGCGACAGAGGCTATCCATGCAAACGCACCGACACCCACAGCTAACGCCGCCAGTTTCTTCACTGGAGAAGTGGGCTCTTCAACTTTCGGCTCTGCTTTTACTGGCTGCGCTTTTTTCTGCTCTGGTTGAGCTGAGACTTTGATTGGTGGCGCAGGCCAAGTCACTTCACCCTCTTTAACTACAGTGACACCGCGGATAACAACATCATCAAAATCGATGGTGATGTTGCCATCTTTCTCTTTGCACAGCAGTTTGAGCAAGTTGACGAGGTTGGTTGAATAGAGCTGCGATGACTGTGTGGGCAATCGGCCGACCATATCGGTGTAGCCCACGACTTTGACACCATTGGCTGTTGTGATCACTTTGTCTGCTTCAGTGTATTCGCAGTTACCGCCGTTGGCCGCAGCCAAATCAACAATCACACTGCCCGCTTTCATGCTGTCGACCATCTCTTTGGTGATAAGCTTAGGTGCAGGGCGACCCGGGATCAGTGCGGTAGTGATGATGATGTCGACATCCTTCGCTTGCTCAGCGTAAAGCTCAGCCGCTTTTTTGTTAAACTCATCCGACATCTCTTTCGCATAACCATCGCCAGCGCCAGAATCTTCTTTGAAGTCGACTTCAAGGAACTCAGCGCCCATCGATTGCACTTGCTCTTTTACTTCTGGGCGCACGTCAAACGCACGAACGATCGCACCAAGACTGCCGGCTGCACCGATCGCAGCTAGACCAGCAACACCAGCACCAGCCACCAAAACTTTCGCTGGCGGCACCTTACCCGCGGCGGTAATTTGCCCAGTAAAGAATCGACCAAACTCATGCGCGGCTTCAACTACAGCACGATACCCGGCAATATTTGCCATTGATGAGAGCGCATCTAACGCTTGAGCACGTGAGATACGCGGCACAGCATCCATCGCCATAACATTAATGTTTTTGCTCGAAAGCTTCTCCATCAATTCTGGGTTTTGTGCTGGCCAAATAAAGCTAATCAGCGTGGCCCCTTCCTTAATCAAAGCCAACTCATCCAGCGTGTCATCGATAATCGGCGCATTGACCTTTAAAATGACGTCTGATTGCCACACGTCTTGCGTTGAGACGATGCTCGCCCCTGCGGCTTCAAACGCACCATTATCAAAACTGGCTTTCTCTCCTGCTCCTGATTCAACGGCAACGCTGAACCCCAATTTAATTAATTGCTCGACCGATTTGGGTGACGCAGCAACACGCGTCTCACCGGGGAGCGACTCTCTTGGCACACCAATCTGCATTAGCTATTCCTTGACTATTCGCAACACTGTTTGATTTGTTTTTATCCAACGTAAAAACAGACTGCAAGTCTTTTTAAAAACTTGCTGAAAAAATCATGAGTTATAACCGTTGGGAATGAAGGATTGTGCGTCTGAACGACAAAAAGGACAAGACAGAAACCATTGATAGGAGGTCAAACCAGTTGCGTCCAGTGCAAGCAAAAATTTCCTTTAAAACAACAAATTATCTTACTCACCAAAACAAAGAAGCCATCAGCATAACGGCTAATGGCTTCTTAGAGTATGATGTTCATCAAATTGAGGAGTTATCACAGCAAAATAATCAATCAGGCGCACTCTCTATGGGTTACTTTCCCATTACGCGTCTTATTACGTCACTGTTAACGAAAACTGTTAGCTGAAAATACTGTCACCCATTTGATCAATGAACATTTGTGATTTTTTCAGCATCAATTCATTGGCATCGTCTTTACTAGCGAGCACATCTGAGCGAATAAAACGGTGTGATAGGATCTCGCCCTCTTTTTCTTTCTCAATACGTCCTGCAATACGGTATTGACCGCCTTCTGCAATGGATTCTTGATAAATGAGATAACCTTTATATTCAACCGGCTCTACCGCGACGGCTTGTTGTGATTTTCCGCCACCAAATAGACGTGAAAACAATCCCATTTATAACTCCTTACTTACGACTTTTCATGGATACAATCGGTTTCTCAAACCATTCCAGCTCCAAGTCATCATCAAAACGTGGCTTGTTGATGATCACCGGAATCTCATCTTTACGATTTTTACGGCGGTCGTCAACGATCAGGCTCACAGCAGAAGAGACCGCTGTCTCAGCATACTCTTTTAATGCCACTAAACGTTCTTCTGGGAGTGCAGAGAGAAAGTCGACATCAAAACGGATGTAGACGGGCCTCAATTGGCTGAGCGCAAGACACGCTAAATCGGCCAATTGATCATGGTCGAATCTCTGAGTAAATTCTTCTCGCGCAAGCACGTGTCCAACTAAGGTTTCCATGTAATTGTGGACATCAACGCTAATCTGCATATCAATCACTCCTTTTCGTTATGCTTCTGGTATCAGTATGTGGAACATTACCTAAAATTGCCATGCAATAGAGTCATTTAGATATGATGGTGTTCAAACATTAAACATATGATCCAATTTGCTACTTAAGTTTAGTAAAAAGCTTGGATTTTCAGCAAATCAAAGTATTCTTATCTTTTGCTATTCAATATGTCTTTTTCTGTGGGTTTGGTTGTTGCATGTCACTGTCAGTAGTTTCCGCTAATTGGTTTCGGTTGTCGTTTCCGCTACTGCTACTGTTATTCATCGCGTCTGGTATGAACAATGTCATCACATTGACGCAAGCCAACCTGGATATCACCTCGAAACTGCCTTTTGTTCTGTTTATTTGTGCGATAGCGTTAGCGAACGCGTTCAAACAGAGCCGAATCGCCATGGTCGCCACGACCCTTCTGCTTGCCTACTGGTTGATACAGTCTCGACTACAATCTCCACTATCGACTGGCACGACGGTGCTTGAGTTGTCGTTGTTGGCCTTTTTGCTGCCTATTGCACTACTCAGTGTCTATCCCTACAAAGATTCGAGTTTAATGTCTCGCTCATTTGGGCTTTATTTGGTGACGCTGTCACTTATTATCGTCTGGTGCTACCTCGTATTGGCTCACTTTTACGATGGTGGTTTCGATGACATTAACTCAACGTTTTTATTTATCGAACCCGCCGTATCGCGAATCCCACTGATTCTTGTGCTTTACATGTTTGCCATCACTTTAAGTGGCGCGATATTGGTCATGGCAAAAAATCGCATTATCGATGTGGTAATATACTCATCAATACTGCTTGCATCTGTGACGTTTATCTTTTTCCATGTGCCCTTTATTTCGAGCACCATGTTCTCTCTTGCAGGCATATTGCTGCTGGTTTACTTACTGTCAGCCAGTTACGAAATGGCGTTTAACGATCGTTTGACCGATATCCCTGGACGATTGGCACTTGAGTCAGACTTAAAACACCTAGGTCGAAAATTTACGATTGCCATGCTCGATATTGATCACTTTAAGTCGTTCAATGACACCTATGGCCATGACACCGGCGACGATGTGCTGCGCTTAGTCGCCAGTAAACTTCAGCAAGTCGGCGGTAGAGCGCGAGTGTATCGCTACGGCGGTGAGGAGTTCACCGTCATTTTTAAAGGTCGGTATGCCGAACAGGTAAAAGAGCATCTTGAGGCGTTACGAGTGTCGATTGAAGAGTACGAAATGATGTTGCGCGATCAATCTGCGCGGCCAAAAGACAACAAACAAGGGACAAAACAGCGCGGTTCGGCGAAAAACCCAGACTCGGTAAGCGTGACCATCAGTATTGGTGTCTGCGACAGCCAGGAAACACGCAAAGTCTCTCAAGTGATTAAAGAAGCGGACAACGCTTTATATAAAGCGAAAAAGGCCGGGCGTAACCGAGTCGCTTACGCATAATAAACCCAATACGCGTAAATCAAGTGCAACATGAATAAAGAGTGCATAAATGAAGAGTGCAACCAGCGCTCACACAATCACGTATCGATTTCGGCCAGACGCCTTGGCTTGGTACAAAGCTTTATCCACTTTCTCAAATACCGACTCCAATGTCTCCTTTCCGCTAGGAACAAAGGAATAGACACCTTGTGACACGGTCACGTTTTGATGAATGGGTGAAGATTCGTGAGCGATATCCAACGCTTCAACGGTATTGTGGATCCGCTGCGCATCTTGCTCAACCTTGTTTTCATCGGTATAGCCGAGCAGCACAATGAACTCTTCCCCACCATAACGCCCCACCACTTCGCCATTGCGAACAAACAGGCCCGACAATGCACTCGCAAGGGCAACAAGGCACTTGTCGCCTTCGATGTGACCGTACGTGTCGTTGTAGAGTTTAAAGTGGTCTACATCCAGCAGTATGAACCCGAGGGGCAGATGATGGCGACCATGAAACGCAATCAGCTCACGAGTTTTTTCATCGATTGAGCGACGGTTTGCGACTTTAGTAAGGCCATCTTCTGTCGCCAACTTTTCAAGCAGACGATTGGCCTCTTCAAGGGCGGCGGATTTCTTTTTATATTCACGGCGCATGGCAGCGATGCGCTGCATGGCAATCAACTTAGAGTTAAGAACGATCTTATCCACGGGCTTGATCAAGTAGTCATCGCCGCCAGCTTCAATGGCTTTAGCGATGATCGCCGGCTCATCGTGACCACTTAGGAAAATGATCGGTACCCACTCTTCATACAGATCACGAATTCGAGATGAAACTTCAAAGCCGTTCATATCCGGCATGCTGATATCGAGCAGTACCAAATCAGGTTCAAAGGTGGGATAAATATCCAAAGCACCGGCGCCAGAATCCGCCATTTCGACCGTATGGCCAAGCTGCTTAAGTCGAATGGCTAGCTGCATGCGTTCCATTTGCACGTCATCCACTAGCAAGATTTTCATCGAAGAACCTGCTTTATCCACGCTAACTACCTTGATTTAATTCATGAATATCGTAATCCGTTGTCTAAAAGCATACCTTACCACCCCATGTTCAGCCAACTTATGTTGACTTTTATACGGTTTTTTTTACGATAACGCCCTAATTTTAGTAATTAAAGAGAGCATCCTTATGTCTGACGAGAATCAAGCAGAACAAGCTGTCGTAGACCTGTCCACCGTTTCCGCTGAACTTCGTCAAGTGATTGAGTTTGATGGCGTACCAGAAGCTATGCACACCATGGTCGTCTCAATTCATGAAGTATCGGAAGAAGCCGTGCGCGAATCTTGGGAACAACTGCCAAACAGTGCGCAAAATGTTCTCGATAACTTTGAGCAGTTCCATGCGCTTGTGTCGGTAAGCCAAGCGTTTGCTGGGCTTAACGTAATGGAAGAGTTTCCAACGCTTAATCTGCCCAAAGAGATGACAGATGAGCAAAAAGAAGAGTACCGTGCTCAGCTTCTCGACCAAGTCCTGCACAACTGTGTGAAAGATATGGTTAAGCAAATTAAAAAAGCACGCCGCGACCCTATTCTTAAACGCGACTTTACGGATGTCTTTGCGAAGTAATGATCGCAACACAACCGTTTTGTTGAAAAAGCGCCGCAAGGCGCTTTTTTAATGGCTACCTGTCACCGTGGGCAAGCGCAATGTCTTTTTGAGTCACGCTCACGCCTTTGATCTGGGCGTATACCGTCATCCCAGGTGTTAAATTCAACTCATCTTTGGCCCACTGAGTAATGGTCGCTTTGAGGGTTCGTCTTTCATCTAGGCGCAAATAGACCGTCACACTTTGCCGTTGATCACCATGACGCACCTCTTCCAATTGATCAATCGTAACTTTAAGGCTATTACGAATCGACGTTCGCTTTGGCGGCTCTAGAGCCAAAGAGACATCATTGGCGCGAATTTGCAGCCGTACTAAGTCGTCTTCACTGACGTTGATTTTTTGCACCCAGAGCGAATGCGCAGGCGTTAAACTCACCTCAGTCAACGCATAGTGGTGATTGTGGCGCAGGACACGAGCCTCGAACAGCGAGCTTTGCTCCGAAAACGAGTGCCACGGGCGCATGACGTCTGAAGACCAGACCGCCTCAATATTATCGCAAGCCACCACCCGACCGTCATCGATCACCACCAGTTGATTAGCCAGACGCAATACTTCATTCAAGCTGTGGGAAACATAAAGAATAGGCACGTCGATATCGGCAGCAAGCTGCTCAAGATACGGCATCACTTCGCGCTTTCTCGGCATGTCCAATGACGCAAGCGGCTCATCCATCAGGAGTATGTCTGGCTTGCGCAGCAATGCTCGTCCTATTGCGACGCGCTGCTTTTCTCCCCCAGACAACGCTTTAGGGTAACGACTCAACAGCGCGCCGAGATCGAGCGTGTCCACCACCTTGTCAAAATGTGCCTTATCATCCCCCTTCACGCCATACAGCAAGTTGCCTTCAACGCGATAATGGGGAAATAAGCGGGCTTCTTGAAACACGTAACCCACATTGCGCTGATGCACCGGGACGTTGATCTTATTTTGTGAGCAAAACAACACACGGTCATTGAGTTGAATCCGCCCTTCTAGGGGCGTATGAAGGCCAGCGACAGAATGAATCAAACTGGTTTTGCCCGCCCCCGAACGGCCAAAGATGGCGGTAATGCCGCGATTGGGCAACGCAAGGTCGATATCAAACGTTTGATCACCGAGTCGGGTGCGGTACTGAACGTTCAGCGCGTGCGAATTCGTCATTGCCCTAGCCTTTTTTGACTGACTCGGCTTAACCAGCCAGAAATAAACAGAGAGAGTAACGCAATCGCAATTGAGATGAGGCACAGCCTCATTGCCGCATACTCTGCGCCCGGGGTCTCGATAAAGGTGTACATCGCCAAAGGAATGGTTTGCGTTTCGCCAGGAATGTTGGAGACAAAACTGATGGTGGCACCAAATTCACCTAAGCTGCGCGCAAAGGCGAGCATCGTACCGGTAATAATGCCCGGTAAGGTTAAAGGCAGTGTAATGGTGGTAAAGATTTTCAACGGGGAAGCACCCAATGTGGCCGCTGCCTCTTCAAGGCGTGGGTCAATGGACTCTAGACTCAAACGAACCGACCTGACCATCAATGGTAGAGAGACAATCATGCACGCGATTACCGCGCCTTTCCAACTGAAGGCGAAGACCAGCCCCCAATGCTCAAACAGATACTGACCAAGCCAGCCTTGGCGACCAAGGGAAATCAGCAGCAAATAGCCAATCACAACAGGGGGTAACACCAGTGGTAGGTGGATGAGGCTATCTAACACGCTACGTCCGAAAAACGACTTTCTAGCCAGCAACCACGCCAACAAGATACCAAGGGGGATCAGCCATAGCACCGCCACCCCCGCTATTTTCAAACTGAGTGATAAGGCTTGAATCTCGTAATCACTGAGCATCACTGACTAAAAATCCGTATTGTGTAAACAGCGCTCTTGGGTCACGCGTTTGCAAGTAATCAAGAAATTCGTTCGCCGTGACATTGTCACTCACAACAGCAGCAGGATATTGAATCGGGTCGTGGCTACGCTCCGAAAGCGTGGCTACCACTGTCACCTTCTCTGATTGCATCGCATCGGTTTTATAGACAATCCCTAATGGCGTTTCACCTCGCTCCACTAACGCCAGAGCAGCACGTACACTTTTACTCGGCGCGAGCGACATCTCTACGCTCTGCCAGACGCCAAGCCAAGTCAGCGCTTGTTTCGCATAGATACCAGCGGGAACCGTGTCGGTTTGCCCCACCGCGAGTCTTTGCCCGTTTAGCGCTTGTTGCCAAGATTGAACGTCCCCGACAGCCAAAGCGATCTGCTTCTTGGCAATGACGACGAGTTGGTTTGCCGCTATCTGTTTCACCTGGTGTGGTTCTACACTGCCATTGTCGATCAAATATTGCACCCACTGATGGTTCGCTGAAATAAACACGTCTGCGGGTGCGCCATAGGCAATTTGCCGCGCTAGGGACGAAGAGCCACCAAACACGGTGATCACCGAGACATCACGCTGCTGCTCGAATTCATTCACGAGCTCTGAGACCACATTGGTCATCGACGCGGCGGCATAAACCGTGAGTTTGTCTTGCGCATGAGCGTGAAAAGCAAGGCCTAACCACATAGCGAAGAAAAGTGAAAATCGTTGTTTCATTGTTTGTTCTGTGTCTCTAGTTCTGGCCAGAGTAAATCCAGTTTCAAATGCTGCTCGATGGCATCAGCAATACGATCGATGGCATCAAGTTGGCGCGCATTATGGTCTATCGCGCCGATCTCCTCACCGGTTGCCCAACGCATAATCAGCGTCGTCGCCTCGGCCGAGTTAAAGATACCATGTAAATAGGTCCCAAAGACTTGATTACACTCACTCAACGCGCCATCTCTCTCGCCCGAACTGAGCATAATGGGCGATACATCTGTGGTTTGAGTGCGACCAGCATGAATCTCATAGCCTGATACAGGCACCGTGCTGCCATTTAATGAGAGTTGGCCATGCACATTCGTTAGCGTTTTTGAGTCGGTGATCACCGTTTGAGTCTGCAAGTACCCCAGCCCTGCTGTGCTGCCTGCGTCACTTTCTAACCCCAAAGGATCATCAATGTACTGACCCAGCATTTGGTATCCACCACAAATGCCAATCACTTTGCCGCCTAAACGAAGATGACGCTGGATATCGCGATCCCATCCCTGACTGCGCAAGTAGGTAAGATCGCTGCGGACCGATTTTGAGCCCGGCAAAATAATGACGTCTGCTCCCAACAGCGACTCCCCCTTACCTACGTATCTAAGGTGAATGTCTGGGTTGCTTCTTAACGCATCAAAGTCGGTGTGATTGCTGATCCGAGTAAACACTGGCACCGCAACCTGAATCTTCGCGCTCGAATTGAGCGATTGCTGAGTATTGATGGCATCTTCCGCCTCTAACTCAAACCCGTGCAGATACGGCAACACGCCGATGACAGGCTTGCCGGTTTTTTCTTCCAGCCAATCAAGGCCAGGTTCGAGCAGTGAAATATCACCACGAAAGCGATTAATAATAAATCCTTTGACTCGCTGCTGCTCGCTCTCTGATAGCAGGGCCAGAGTGCCGTATAAGTGAGCAAACACGCCGCCCCGATCAATATCGGCGACAATCACGACTGGCACATCTGCCTCCTCAGCAAAGCCCATATTGGCGATATCATTCTCACGTAGATTGATTTCTGCTGGGCTACCAGCGCCTTCGATCATAATCGAATCATAGTGTTCGGTCAGTTGACTAAACGAGTCCATCACAAAAGGCAGCGCTAACTGTTTGTAGTTCTGATAACCACACGCTTCCATATTGCTCAGTGCTTTACCTTGCACGATCACCTGTGCGCCAGTATCGGAATTGGGCTTAAGTAACACTGGATTCATATGTACACTAGGCTCAACACCGGCGGCTAAAGCTTGAACCGCTTGGGCGCGACCAATTTCACCACCGTCAGCGGTCACGGCGCTGTTTAACGCCATATTCTGTGGTTTAAATGGGGCAACTCGCACACCGCGGCGAGCCAACACTCGGCAAAGACCTGCCACGACAACGCTTTTTCCTGCGTCAGAGGTTGTACCCTGTACCATTAGGGCTTGAAGAGGCGTTTTCATATAAAGAAAAAACTACAATAAATCCATCCGTTATGTTGGCTGACGATACCACTCCCACCTTGCAATCGCTAATGTTTCGATAAAAAAGCCCGAGGTGGTAATACCTCGGGCTCTCAATCATTCTGCGAATTAGAACGCCGCTTCAATCGTGCTACCAAACTGCTTGGCTAGGAAGGCTTTCGTTTCTTGCGATTGGAAGATCTCGACGAACTGCTGATACTCAGGTTTAGTCTCTTCCCCTTTACGGGTCGCGATGACCATAACAGCGAGCGGGGCATCGGTCGATTCGAGATAAATACTCTGTTTCTGCGGATCAAGCCCTGATGACATCACATAGTTCATCGTGATTGCCGCAGCATCGACATCATCCAGAGTTCTGGGTAACTGCGCCGCATCGACCTCGATGAATTCGAACTGTTTAGGGTTGTCCACAACATCAGTGAGCATTGCCGCATATCCAACGCCCTCTTTCAGGGTGATCACTCCCGCATCAGCAAGCAATAATAGACCGCGACCACCATTAGTCGGATCGTTTGGTATCGCGATACGCGCTTTCTCTGGCAACGCATCTAAAGTGCGGTATTTATTTGAGTAAAGTCCCATACGCATGAGGATTGAACGGCCGATTGAGACAAGTTCTGTACCATGATTTTGATTAAAACTGTCTAAAAATGGTTGATGTTGATAACTATTGATATCGATACTGCCATCATCAAGCGCCGCGTTTGGTGTGACATAATCCGAAAACTCGATCACTTGCACCTTTAACCCATGCTGCTCGGCTTGTTTTGCTACCGCCTCGACAACCTGGGCGTGCGGGCCAACCGTCGCTCCAACTTTAATCACTGACTCTTCTTTTTCGCCGCACCCGGTAAGTCCGACTACCGTGATGAATGCTAGCAACGACACCTTACTGACTAACTTCATATTTCCCTCTCATTGTTAATAAAAGCCTTTTAGATGGCTAGAGCTCCACTGTATGCTTTCTATATAAAAAATCAATCAATTCAATTCGTAGGCGACAAATCATTTTAAATCATCAATAATGACACCCACCTCAAATGGCTGGCTTAAAACTTGCTAATATTTTTTCATTAGGCAAAAACGCCAAGCCAATGTGGCGCTTAGACGGAAAATTGACAATGTCGGAGACTGTTTTGAAAAAAATCCTACTTACCAGCGCGCTGGCTCTTGCGGCGACATCAGCACAAGCGAATAACTTCAGCTACAACTACTTTGAAGTGCGTGTAGGCGCCAATCCCTCGACATTAGGCGGTGAGTTTACCACTCTATTCACGGAAAACTCCCATTTGATCATTCGCGCCGATTCTCAGTTTGATGGCGATTATGACGTTGCCGGTGGTATCGGTTTTAATGGACCAGTAACACAATTTGCGGATGTGTATGGTCAAATGCTACTTCACCAAACAAAATATGTGGCAGGTGATAGCGACACGCAGATTGAAATGAACATTGGCGGTCGTCTTTGGTTGACTGAACAAGTCGAAGCGACGATGCGATTAGGCCGTTTGGATGATTCCTCTGTCTTTCACGCCGGACTTCGTTTTCACTCTACTCAGCAGATGTCGCTATCAGCCGAGACAAGAAACAACGGACTCTATGGTCCACAATTGACGATGAGCGTTCGTTTTCAGTACTGATGATCGTGCTGCTCTGATGTGAAAAAAGCGCCGTCTTGGCGCTTTTTAGTTCCACGGTTTTAGTATCCCTGTTTTAGTAACCTTATCTTAGTTAAAACGGTTAGCGAACAATCAACTCACGTGGAATCAACTCAATACCCGGATCGTAACGTTTTGCCGACGCGTTAAGTGCCAACGCCAACGCGCTGTCTGAAATCATTTCAAATTGCTGAGGCAAAGAGTTCACTTTAAAGGGAAGGAAATCAAGCAGACGATTATCACCAAAGGTCCCCAGTTTGATGCCTTTGACCAACTCTGGTTGCTCGAGAAATACGTCTAATACCCCTTCCAACAATGTATACGAGGTGGTCACAATCGCATTGGGAAGCTCATCGTTGGCCAGCCAAGTACGCATCACCTTTTTCGCGTCAATACGGTTAAAGTGGTCACCATAGCCAATCACTACACTACAACCTCGCTCTTCTGCCGCCGTCTTAAAACCCAACTCACGCTCTTTAGAGATATTGAGGTCTGGAAGTGCACCAATTAAGCCAATAGTTGTGACGGCGTCACTAATTACGGAGTGAGTGAGCTCATTCGCCGCGCCAAAGTCTTCGCTGATCACGCATGAAAAAAACTCATCGTCTAAGGGACGGTCAATCGCGATAACCGGCGTGCCCTTATTTTGAATGTCGAGATAAAATTCATTGGCATCTGGCATCGCGCTCGCCACAAACAGCCCATCGACCTTACGACTGATCAACGCATTGACGACATTTTTTTCCGTATCAGCGTCATCATCCGAACAGGCGATCAATATTTGATAGCCTGCTTTTCGAGAACTTTGTTCGAGAAGTTTTGCAAGCTTGGCATAACTGGTGTTTTCTAAATCAGGGATCACCAACCCAAACGATCGACTTTGTCCTGCGCGCAGCGTACTGGCAGCAAGATCCGGGCGATAGTTATGCTCTTCCACCACCGCCATCACTTTACGTTGTGTCTTTTCGCTGATCCGATATTTTTGTGCTTTACCGTTAATCACATAGCTTGCGGTTGTCTTGGACACACCGGCCAATTGGGCTACTTCATCTAGTGTCATATCTCTACCTTAATCTGTGCGCACGATCATAATAATTCATCAAAGATCTATCGCTGAGTTGAATTATAAGCTGAAACGTTTCAGTATAAAAGCTGAAAGGATTCAGCAAAGAATAAAACAAGAGTAAGGTCACTATTTTCAACCAAGTTGAACAGTATTGAGGCGGGAACCTCATAGATATTACTCCATTCTTTGCTAAAACTTTTTTGTGGCGCGAATTTGCTGAATCGATTCACTAAAGTGGTTGCTGGTCTCAAGCTATACTGACTGCCCAGTAAACAGATGAAAGTAAATAGCGAGAAGAGACAACAGAAGTTGCACTCCGCGCCCACAGACTGAGAACGAACTGTATGACTTTTATGCTGGAGAAGCGCCATGCTCAAGCTCACCAAAACTGATATCACCCTATCGCAACAGGCGGATGATAAATTTGCCGCTATTCAAAACATTGCATCGACACTTGCGAATAAAGGCTTAGTCGACGCGCAGTACGTCGAGGGCATGCTCAATCGCGAGAAACAAAACTCGACGTTTTTAGGCAACGGCATAGCCATCCCACACGGCACCACCGACACCCGTCACATGGTCAAAGAGACAGGCGTTGCGATTCACCACTTCCCTGACGGTGTAGAATGGGGTGACAGTAACCGTGTCTACGTCGCCATTGGTATTGCGGCAAAATCGGACGAACACTTGGGCATTCTTAAGCAATTGACCAAAGTACTGAGCGCTGACGGCGTTGAAGAACGCCTAAAATCGGTAAAAACCGCGGATGAAATCGTCGCACTCCTGAATGGAGATGTTCAGTTAGAAGTGGATCTCGACGCGTCGTTAGTTCAAGTGGGCTTTCCAGCCAGTGATATGGTCCAGCTCAGCGCTGTCGCTTCTGGTTTGCTCAAAAATACCGGATGCGCAAACCACGATTTTGTTGCCGATATCGTATCAAAAACACCCACCCACCTTGGTCAAGGGCTTTGGTTAGTCGGCAGCGAAAAAGGTGTTCAGCGTAGCGGTGTCTCTTTTGTTTCCACGGCGAATCAATGCCAATTTGATGGTGAAAACGTCAAAGCATTGATCACCTTTGCAGCGTGCAACAATGCACACCAAGCAATCTTAGAAAACCTGACGCAGTTGATTTTTGAACAAAAACACACCTCATTGCTTGATGGCAGTGGCGAACAAGTCATCGCGCTACTCAAAGGCGAACAAGCAGAGCAAGCCAGCGCTGATGGCAATACCGCAGTCTTCAAAATTCGAAACGCACATGGTTTACATGCAAGACCGGGCGCGATGTTGGTGGCGGAAGCGAAAAAGTTCGAGTCGAACATTCGCGTTGCAAACCTTGATGGCGACGGCAAAGCCGTTAACGCGAAAAGCCTAATGAAAGTGATTGCGCTTGGTGTTAAACACGGTCACCAGCTGCAATTCACCGCAGAAGGGGCAGATGCACCTCAGGCACTGGAAGCCATTGGCAGCGCGATTCAATCTGGCCTTGGTGAAGGTTAAGGGGCGACCATGTCTGAGATTGCAACCAATAAAGTCGTGACCATCACGTTGAATCCAGCGCTCGATCTGACCGGTAGTCTGGATACCCTCAATGTGGGTAGCGTGAGTCTTGTCAAAGAGAGCAACCTAAGAGCGGCGGGCAAAGGGGTCAACGTCGCTATGGTCCTACGCGATTTAGGTGCTGACGTCACTGTCACGGGTTTTTTAGGTAAAGATAACCCTGAACTGTTCCACCAACTGTTTTCAAACATCGGTGTGACGGATCGCTTTGTCGAAGTTGACGGCTCCACTCGTATCAACGTCAAGTTGGTGGAGAAAAATGGCGAGGTCAGCGACATCAATTTTCCTGGCGTCGAAGTAAACGATGCTCAAATCGCGCAATTTGAGCGAGTTCTGCACGAACTGGCGAACGATCATGACTACTTTGTCTTTGCTGGCAGCCTACCCGGTGGTGTCACACCGGCTCAGTGCGCAGCATGGATCGCGCAGTTGCGTGAACGTGGCAAAAAAGTCCTGTTTGACAGCAGTAAAGCCGCACTTGCCGCAGGGCTTGATGCCAAACCTTGGCTTATCAAACCTAACGAGGAAGAGTTAGGCGATTTCCTAGGTCAAACACTGGATACGCGAGAAGCGTGCCAAAACGCGGCACAAACCCTGTCTAACAAAGGCATCGACAACATTGTCGTTTCAATGGGCGCTGACGGTGTGATGTGGTTGCACGACGATCAATGGCTCCACGCCAAGCCGCCAAGAATGCAAGTGGTCAGCACAGTAGGCGCCGGCGATACGTTAGTCGCGGGTCTATGTTGGGGCCACATGCAACAGATGCCAAAAACCGAATTACTCCAATTTGCCACAGCCCTCTCTGCACTTGCAGTGAGTCAAGTCGGCGTTGGTGTGACCAGCCAACAAGAGCTGGATCAAATTAAGCTTAATACTCAAGTTAATGAGCTTGCCTAAGCGAATCCGTTCGCCAAAACGTAGAAGCAAACTAAGGAACAGAAGGTTATCATTATGAATATTGCCATCATTACTGCCTGCCCGAGCGGCGTGGCAAATAGCATTCTTGCTGCTGGACTGTTAGAAAAAGCAGCGAAGAAACTTGCATGGAACGCGACCATTGAATGCCAATCAAGCGTTGTCGACACCACTGTGCTCTCACAAGCGGACATCGATCAAGCGGATGTGATCGTCATTGCGGCGAATACTGAAGTTGACGACGCGCGCTTTGTCGGCAAAAAAGTGTTCCGCAGTGACATCAGCGCGGTGACCAAAGACGCCGTTGCATTCCTTGAGCAAGCAGCTAGCCAAGCACAACCCCTTTCCAGTGCGACACAATCGGTTGCTGCAGCTCCAGCCACCTCTTCTGCGAAGAAGATTGTGGCCATCACAGCGTGCCCAACAGGCGTGGCGCACACCTTTATGGCTGCTGAAGCACTCGAAGAAGAAGGCAAACGTCGTGGTCACCAAATCAAAGTAGAAACTCGCGGTTCGGTCGGTGCGAAAAACCAACTCACAGACCAAGAAATTGCTGATGCAGACTTGGTGATCATCGCCGCGGACATCGAAGTGCCACTGGATCGTTTCAACGGCAAAAAAATGTACCGTACTAAAACCGGTCCTGCTCTGAAGAAAACCGCCGAAGAGATGGATAAAGCCTTTGAGCAAGCGACGGTTTACCAACATTCTGGCTCAGCTAATCAATCTTCTGCTCAAGATGAGAAGAAAGGGGCCTACAAACACCTAATGACCGGTGTATCACACATGCTCCCTGTCGTAGTTGCAGGTGGTTTGATTATCGCGCTCTCTTTTGTCTTTGGTATTGAAGCATTTAAAGAAGAAGGCACGCTCGCCGCAGCCTTGATGACCATAGGTGGTGGTTCAGCATTCGCGCTCATGATCCCAGTGCTCGCCGGTTACATCGCCTTTTCTATTGCGGATCGTCCAGGACTGGCACCGGGCCTTGTCGGTGGTATGCTCGCAAGCTCAACAGGCGCAGGCTTCCTTGGTGGTATCGCCGCAGGTTTCATCGCTGGTTATGCCGCGAAATTCCTTGCAGATAAAGTACAACTTCCGCAATCGATGGAAGCACTCAAACCCATTTTGATCATCCCGTTTGTCGCGACCCTCTTTACTGGTTTGGTCATGATCTACATCGTCGGTGGTCCTGTTTCCGGCATTATGAACGGTCTAACAGACTTCCTAAACAACATGGGCTCTGACAGCGCAGTACTTCTCGGAATTATCCTTGGCGCGATGATGTGTTTCGACTTAGGTGGTCCAGTCAACAAAGCAGCGTACGCGTTTGGTGTTGGCCTATTGGCATCACAAACTTACGCACCGATGGCAGCCATCATGGCGGCGGGCATGGTACCGGCTCTGGGCATGGGTTTGGCGACCTTTATCGCGAAAAACAAATTTGAGAAAAGCGAGCAAGAAGCGGGCAAAGCCTCTTTCGTACTTGGCCTATGCTTTATCTCGGAAGGTGCGATTCCTTTTGCAGCAAAAGATCCAATGCGCGTTATCCCAGCGTGTATGGCAGGCGGCGCGTTAACCGGTGCTCTGTCTATGCTGTTTGGCGCTAAACTGATGGCACCACACGGTGGTCTGTTCGTTCTTCTTATCCCGAACGCGATTACTCCAGTCGTCATGTATCTTGTCGCTATCGCAGCGGGTACAGCAGTAACAGGCTTTGGTTACGCGTTCCTAAAAGCACGCAGTGACGCAAAACAAGTTCAAGCACAAGCATAACACCCCCCAACCTTTTATTAGGTCTATGCTTAATCTGCTCAGCGCTCCTCTCCGGGGCGCTTTTTTATCGCTTAGAGCGGCGCAATCAAATAACTCTATTGATATAAAACCCAATACCAAAGAAAAACATTGGAACGGGTGTTAAGCTCAATAGAATCCCACCATCTTCACAGTATTGCATATCCCCCTGGGGTAAACTTTTCGATGAATAAATCCAGAAGATGACTCTAGACGCAATGCGCTACTACTCTCCGACCAAACTTTTGTTGCAATTTATCCTCGTGTTTAGCGCACTCTCTGTTGTCCCTGCGATTTATTTCTATGAGCGACTTGATGATCTCGAGACTCGTACTGCACAACAAGTCGCCATGATTGAGCAAGCCAAAGTCAATTACGCGGTGGCAGAGCTTGGTGCCATCAATCAAAAAATTCAACTCTCTGTTGTGGAACTGGCCAACAATGGCCTACTGCACCGTGCTATCGACTCTCCCTCTCCGCTCTCACGAAGTATAATTGAAGACTTTTGGGCCCTCGTCGCTCGAACCCAAGGCTACTACTCGCAACTGCGTTATTTGGACATCCATGGCCAAGAAAAAATTCGTATCAACCACAATGGTCGTACAACCCATATCGTTGAAGATGAATTTTTGCAAGATAAATCCGGGCGCAACTATTTTTCTTATGCGCAGAGCTTGGAAGACGGCCAACTGGGGGTGTATGGCATTGATCTCGAGATTGAGCACGGTAAATACGCACGCCCGTACACGCCGGCGCTGCGCGTGATCGTGCCCGTTGCGACTTCTGGCGTCCGACAAGGCTACTTCATCGCGAATCTCAATCTGTCGATGATTTATGACGAGTTGGCGTATCGAGACAACAGCGGTTCGAAGCCCATCGTTGCTAATGCAAACGGCTTTTATGTGCTGTCTCCCGATACAGCAACGCTGTTTGGTGATCTGCTCCCCGGCCGAGCCCAGCATTCTGTCGCCAATGACTTCCCATTGCTATGGCGACAGCAAGCGATAAACGCCTCAGGAACAGTGCACGAGTCTAATGCTTGGCTGACCTATCAAACCATCGATTTTACCCTCGGTCAGCATACTCAATCGCTTTTGCTCTTCGTGACTATGCCTGCCCAGCAGGCTAACCAGATCAGTCGCGCCGAACGCTTCGAGCTATTTGTTCAGTTGTGTTCTGTCTCGGCGGTGATTTTTCTGATTGCCCTATCCTTTGTCATTTGGAATGACAATCACCACAAAAACAGCTTGGAAAGCAAAATTGCCCGCGCGGCGATAAACGGTATGTCTGCTCTGATGATCACAGATAAAGACAATCGGATTATCAAGGTGAATGACGAGCTCTGCCGGATTAGTGGTTACACCTTTGAAGAGGTCAAAGGTCAACAGCCGTCGATGTTTGCCTCCGGAGAACATACGCAAAAGTTCTATCGTGAGATGTGGGAGTCTATTCATACAAGGGGAATTTGGCAGGGAGAAATCATCAATCGACGCAAAGATGCCACCCTTATCACTGAGTTGCTGCGCATCCAAACGGTCAAGAATCACGATGGCAAAATTCAGTTCTATGTCGCCTCATTTGTCGATATCTCCGAATTGAAGGCATTGGAACAGCAACTGCGCCGATTGAGTGAAAAAGACGCCCTCACATCGCAATGGAACCGACGCAAGTTTGATATTGAATTGCAAAGCCTATGCATGCGTGTGAAGCGTTATCCGGAAGAGGAACAGGCAGCGCTCTGTTTATTCGACATCGACCATTTTAAGCAGGTTAACGACCAGTACGGTCACGATGTCGGTGATCACGTGATTAAAAGCGTGGCGCAGTTATTGAAAGGTGAGTTAAGAGAAACGGATTTGCTCGCCCGTGTCGGTGGTGAAGAGTTTGCTGTCATCATGCCTAACACCTCGGTTGAAGAAGCGGAAGCCGTCTCCAATCGCATACGCAATGTGGTTGAACAACACTCTATGCATAACGTGACGTTAAGTGGCGGTGTCAGTGATGTCTGCGCGAATCCAAGTCAGACCTACAAACGCACCGATATGGCGCTTTACGACTCTAAATATCTGGGCAGAAATCGTATTTCCGTGATCAAAAGTGATCAGGTGCAAGCCTTCGTCTAAATTGGTGCAAGATTATTTTGTTCACGCACCACGATAGCGCAGATAAACGCCCTATCGAGCGCTATACTTAGGTAACACCATCACCTTCGGGTTGGCTCGGTTCTTGATACCCCAGTAGTACCCCCGCACTATTATGGAGAATAGTATGCAAGACGCTCTCACGGTCATTCTCGCTGGAGGAATGGGCTCTCGTCTTAGCCCCCTCACGGACGATCGCGCAAAACCTGCCGTTCCTTTTGGCGGAAAGTACCGTATTATTGATTTCACCCTAACCAATTGCCTACACTCTGGACTTCGGAAAATCCTCGTCCTTACCCAGTACAAGTCTCACTCATTACAAAAACATCTACGAGATGGCTGGTCTATTTTTAACCCTGAACTTGGCGAGTACATCACCGCCGTTCCACCTCAAATGCGCGGTGGTGGTAAATGGTATGAAGGCACCGCTGATGCAATCTACCATAATCTATGGCTTTTGAGCCGCAGCGATGCCAAATATGTCATCGTCTTGTCGGGCGATCACATCTATCGCATGGATTACGCGGAGATGCTCAAAGAACATATTGATAAGAACGCGAAGCTGACGATTGCCTGTATGGACGTCCCGCGCAGTGAAGCGTCAGCCTTTGGCTGTGTCTCTGTGGGCGAAAGCGGCCGCATCGACGATTTTATTGAAAAGCCGCAAGATCCGCCATCACTGCCGGGCAATGATACGCGTAGTCTTGTGTCGATGGGCATTTATATCTTCGATATGAAAACCCTGACCCGCTCTCTAGAAGCGGATGCCAAAGATAGCCACTCTTCACACGATTTTGGCAAAGACGTCATTCCAAAACTCATCCAAGAGCAAGGCGTCTACGCTTATAACTTCTGCAACGACAAAGGTCGAGTTGACAGAGACTGCTACTGGCGAGATGTGGGTACCATCGACTCCTTCTATCAGGCCAATATGGATCTACTCGAACCCGTTCCCCCAATGAACCTCTATCAGGCAAACTGGCCAATTCGCACTTACGAGTCCCAGTTTCCTCCGGCACGGACCGTCTCCTCAGCCACAGGCAATGAGGGTATTTTCATTAATTCCATTATTGCCAATGGCGTGATCAACTCCGGTGGCTCAGTGCATCATTCCATTATCTCGCCCAACGTGCGTATTAACGACGGCGCCACCATCGCTGGCAGCATCTTGTTTGATGATGTTGAAGTGGGTGAAGGCTGCCGCTTGGTCAACTGCATCGTTGATAAGCACGTCCGAATCCCCGCCAACACAGAAATCGGCGTCGATGCGAAAGAAGATGCCAAGCGCTTTAAGATTTCCTCAGACGGCATCGTGGTGGTGCCAGAGAGTTACAGTTTTTCGTAAAAAAAAGCCTCTAACCTAAGTTAGAGGCTTCACTCAGAGATTGACTAGATCTCCTATAGGGGTAAGTGACAAATCTTCGATTTGTTGAGAGTAATTATCACCTATTTGCGATCGGATTAACACAGCAAATTGCGTGCGATTCACTTTCCCTTTTTTAGGACATAGCTCGGTTACGCCGCTAACGCGCCAGCACGAGGTGTTTCGTTAAAATGGCGCTTGTACTCCCGGGAGAATTGCGAGGTGCTGTTGTAACCGACTCGCCTTGCGGCTTCACTGACCTTCAATCCATCAAGATGAATCAACTCTTTCGCTTTGTTTAGGCGCACCTTTTTAATGTACTGAATAGGGGTTTCTAACGTCACAGAGCGAAACGCTTGATGAAAAGCGGAAATGCTCATGTTCGCCCTCTCAGCCAACCCTTGAACAGTGAGTGAGTCATGGTAGTGATGATGCA
The DNA here is from genome assembly GCF_059833955.1 of Vibrio sp. R15-SG3-ISO1A. Lineage (NCBI taxonomy): Bacteria > Pseudomonadati > Pseudomonadota > Gammaproteobacteria > Vibrionales > Vibrionaceae > Vibrio > Vibrio sp. R15-SG3-ISO1A. Next base: position 66,098 of record NZ_JCBDGH010000030.1, on the reverse strand, counting down.
CATACTCGAGCGCTTTGGCGACGCGCGCGTAATGCCCTTCGTGCTTGGCTAAATCGAACAGCACATGCCCTTCGCTGCTAAGTAGTGCTCTCAGTGCCAACTCTTCAGTTAGAGACTCACCTAACAGAGCGCTATCTACAGGATGACAAAGTGCCTTCATGATTCGACAACTCACGTCCATCATATCGTTGTCCATACTCACTGAAGAGAGCCCTTCACTGCGCGCAGGCGTCATCGCCTTTGGCTGAACGTTTAGCTCTTCAAGCTTATTGACTAAACGGTGCAGCACTTGAGGATCGACATCGACCGTTAACCCCATCAGTGGCTTGCCAGCATCAGCAATGGCTTCACATTCAAGGGGGAGCGGTACGCCGACCACAAGATAGTCATCGCCACCATATTTAACGGGCTTATCGCCTAGATAGATATGTTTTGTCCCCTGCCCCAATATGATCACGCCTGATTGGTAGACCAAAGGTTGGCGTTTATTCCCCTTGGAGCTTCGATAAAACCACACGCCTTCAATGGCGGTACCGACTACCCCTTCCAAATCGTCGAGGCCATTTTGCTCAACGTATTGCTCCATCCAATCCACCAGCGTCATCGCTTACCACCTATTCACCCAAGCAATATAAGTAGGATTAGGCAAAATAAATGCAGAATTTCGCCTTTATCCCGTCTCATTTGATTACTATTATGCACACATACAAAATCAATACTATCCCAATAACACAAGAGGGTAATGTCAATGCAATTCACCTATGTTAATCCAACCAAAATTTTATTCGGTCAAGGTCAGATCGCAAACATCGCTGCGCAAATTCCTACAGACCAAAAAGTACTCGTGATCTACGGTGGTGGTTCCATCAAGAAAAACGGCGTGTATGACCAAGTGGTCACGGCACTCAACGCGCATTCTTGGGTTGAATTCTCTGGCGTTGAGCCAAACCCAACCAAAGAAACACTCGACAAAGCGGTAGCGATCGTTAAAGAGCAATCGGTCGATTTCATCTTAGCTGTGGGTGGTGGTTCAGTGATTGACGGCTCTAAATACGTCGCTGCTGCTGCACACGTTGATGGCGACGGCTGGGATATTCTGACAGGTAAACACCCAGTCACTTCAGCCACACCACTTGCTGCGATTCTGACCCTGCCAGCGACTGGCTCTGAGTCAAACTCAGGCGCCGTGATCACTAAAGCTGAAACGCATGATAAGTTGGCATTCATGTCACCTTTCGTGCAGCCTAAATTTGCTGTGATGGACCCGGACGTGATGAAAACCCTACCGGAAAAACAGTTGGTCAACGGTATTGTTGATGCGTGGGTACACGTCTGTGAGCAGTACATCACCTACCAACATGGCGCTATGGTTCAAGATGGCTACGCAGAAACATTGTTGAAAAATCTAAAACAGCTCGGTGAACAATTTGCTGACCGTGACAACGATCAGTGGCGCGCAAACCTGATGTGGACGGCCAACCAAGCGCTTAACGGCTTGATCGGTGCAGGTGTCCCGCAAGATTGGGCAACGCACATGATTGGTCATGAGTTTACGGCGCTTTGGGGTGTTGACCACGCACGTTCACTGGCGATTGTGCAACCTTCCCTACTGCGCAACCAGTTAGCGGCGAAAAAAGGCAAACTCGAGCAGATGGGCATCAACGTCTTTGGTCTAGCTGCCAGCGACAACCTTGCCGAAGAGACGATTCAGCACATTGAAGCTTTCTACCACTCACTCGGTGTGTCAACACAGTTTGATGAGTATCAGGCAGATAAAGGCGCGGCCGTTGACAGTGTCGTATCACAACTAGAGAGCCACGGCATGTCGGCGCTCGGTGAAAACCAAGCCATTGACCTAAAGGCCAGTCGTCAAATTCTTGAAGCGGCGATCGCCTAATCAAAACGCTTAATAACGCAAAGAGCAGCAAACGCTGCTCTTTTTAATTCCTTAATCTATTCACGCTTCTCCGATCTTTCCTTTAAATAGGCCTGCAATGCTTGCAAAGACTTGTCGACCTCCTCACGAAGTCCTGTGATGTCGTTGCCCACTTCGCTCGGCGAGTTTTCCCATTGGTGACAAAGTGCTCTCAGTTGCTCCAAGCCCAAACTGGCAGCAGAGCCTTTCAATTTATGTGCGATGTCAGACACCTTTCGAGGGTGATTATCGACGAATGCCTGTTCCAGCTGAGTTAATGATGTCTGGGTAGTGCGGGCAAAAAGATCGGCGAGTTCTTGTAATTGGCTAAAACCCAACGCCTTGATGTCGGTGTCAATCAGTTGTGTGTTCAATAGCGTGGGAGGATCTGCACTTATAGGCGCGGGTTGGCGCGGCGCATCATCCATCGCTTCTCCCGTCATCAATGTATGAATCATGGCATCGAGGGCGTCTTTATCTAGCGGTTTGGGTAGATAGCCATCAAATCCCGCTTGCAGGTATCGCTCGACCTCTTGGTTGAACACGTGCGCAGAGACCGCAATCATCTTCGTCTCGCAATCGGTGTCACGCTTCATGCTTTGCATTAAATCCACACCACTGCCATCTGGAAGATTAATATCAATCAGCGCAATGTCATAAGTGTGAGCCTTAAATCGCGCGGTTCCCTTAGCGAGAGTGTCGACTGCGTCGGTGTGATGCCCGAGCGCCGCCAAAAATCCCTCAGCGACAAAGCGATTGACTTCATTGTCTTCTACCAGCAATACGCGAGCAGACGTTGTTGTCACTGCATGATTGTGTGAATCTTTGCGTGACGTCGCCCCTACAGGCATCGGCAAAGAAAAGTAGAAGCGGCTGCCTTGATTCTGATCCGATTCAAGCGCAATCTCGCCGCCCATCGCCCGCACAATTTTTTGGCTGATCGCAAGCCCAAGACCTGTTCCACCCAGTTTGCCTTGTCCTTGATGCACTTGGGTAAACGCAGAGAAGAGCTCACTTTGATCTGGCTTGGCTATTCCTACGCCACTGTCACTCACATCGAACAAAACGTGCTCAGCTTTCGCTGGATCATTGGCGATATACACATCAATGTAGCCACTGTCAGTAAACTTAACCGCATTCGCCACCAAGTTATTCAGCACTTGGCTAAGACGCGTGCTGTCGGCAAACACGCTCTCGGCGACATCGCTTTCAACCGTATATGAGAGTGACAATCCTTTAGCCAACGCGTCGGCCTGATGCAGCGCCACTACATCTTCCACCATAGCGCGGATTGGGAATGAAGCCGGACGAATCTCCATATGTCCGGCCTCAATTTTACTGTAATCAAGCACATCATTGAGTATTGCCAGCAAGGTTCGCCCACTGTGGGTGATGATGTCGACGTAGCGCTGCTGCTGTTGATCAAGCGGCGTTTCTGTCAGTAGCCTCGCGGTGCCGAGAACTCCGTTCATCGGCGTTCGAATTTCATGGCTCATGGTGGCTAAAAAGGCGGATTTCGCTTGGCTGGCTTGCTCTGCTTGTGAACGCGCATCAGCATGCTGCTCCACTTCTTGATTTAGACGTTGATTGGCCGTTTGCAGTTGCTCAGTGCGCAATTCGACCTGTTCTTCCAGGTGGCTTTTATGTGATTCAAGCGCTTGTTTGGCTTTCGCTTCACTGTCAGCCACCACTTTCAGCGCTTTGGCGGTGTCTCGCGCCGTCAGAATCGCGCGCCCCATCTCTGCTAACTCATCCTTACCACGCACCTCAAAATCCACATTAAGATCCCCTTTAGAGATCGTGAGCAGTGCGGTCGAGTAGTTATCCAAACGTTTGAGCACGGATTGATATACAACGCGCCAGACAATGAAGATGGCCACCGCTAAGCCAAGTGCGGTGATAATCGCCAAGAGCCACTGCGCATAACTCAACGTACCTTTAAGCCGTTCAACCGCTGTAGTAGTCGAGCGGTTGGATTGATCCACTAGATGCGTCACTGTCGAGTTGAGCTGAGAAAATTGATCAAAGGTAGCTTGGAGCAGCGCCTGTGCGGCAAGCTCATTTTGGTATCGCTCAAGCAATAGCGTAAACACCGATTGTCGCTGCGCCAATTGTTCCAGTAAGTCGGCCATTTGCTGTGAGCGAGTGGGATCCTCGACTCCCATAACCCGGCGCTGCATAATCTCGATGTTGTTCTGATAAGCGGATCTGACGGCCTCAATACGCTGCGCATCATTCATGGTCCGCGACTCTTCAATTTGATTGAGCAATCGAAACGCCAGCAGATGCAGTTCGTGCAAACGTTCAGACAAATCCATGTCCACTTCCACCAGCGCATCCAGCGCTTGGTAGGCATCCGTGAGCTTGTTTTCACCAAGCAGATTATAGATATGCGTCACGTTGGCGACCGCGATAGTACTGGTGTTTGCCACTTGGGTACGGGTGAGCTCTTCTAGCTCCGTTGCAAATTGGCGCATCTCCCTCGTATCTGCCGAAAGTTGCTGGTTAAAGCTCAAACGCTTTTCCACCACAACACCCAATTGAACTACGCTATCAATCACCTGCTCGACATCGATTTCTAACTGTTCCAATAAGGTTGAGTCAAACGCCTCTGCGCCAAGTTGTTTAATATGCAATAACAAAGATTCGAGCTGTGTCAGTAGCGCTTGACCGGAGTCACGATGTTGCTGAGCGGTTTTCGCGTTCGATAAGGTATGGACAGATGAAAGAATACGAGCGCTGAGCTCCGATACTTGCCGCGCTTCCACCATAGAGGGAATCGCCGTATTGACCACGCCGCGCTCGGTTTTCGCCACCATAGAAAAGCCCGCCATGCCGATCAACGCCGAGATGACAACCAAAAGCCCCATTGCGACAAAGGCGAATAAGAGCGTACGCCCAATGCTGGCCTTGGCTAGTAACATAACAAATCATCGCTTCTGTACACCGAAATATTGGGTTATATTTTGCAAGGTTTATCACGACTTTACCAATGAATTGCTTAATGACTTTGATCCCAACACTGAAATCCTCTCTGCTGCTTGGTGCGCTGTTTGTATCATGGTCATCGGTGGCGATTGCCTCACCCGCGTTTAAGATCTGCGCGCTTTATCCGCATCTAAAAGACTCGTACTGGCTATCGGTCAACTATGGCATGGTGCAAGAAGCCCAAGCGCAGAGCGTGACACTGAAAGTACTGGAAGCGGGCGGCTACCCCAATCAAAGTAAACAGGCCGCTCAGTTGCAACGCTGTCGAGATTGGCAAGCCGATGCGATATTGCTCGGTACCGTTGCCCCAGACATCTATTTGGGCAAATTAGCGCAACTCTCTGCCGATATCCCGGTTTTTGCCACCATCAATCAGTTAGACAATGCCAAACACGGCGATGACGTCTTGCTTGGCGAGGTCGGTGTTGATTGGTACGAAATGGGCTATTTCTCTGGCGAGTTTTTGGCAAAACGTCACCCGAAAGGCAGTGGTCATGTTAACGTCGCGGTGCTTCCCGGCCCCGTGGCAAGTGGTGGTACCAAACCTGTGATGCAAGGCATCGAGGCAGCAATTGAAGGCAGTGATGTCACTATCACCGGCGTGCATTGGGCAGACAACGACAAAGAGCTGCAACGCAATTTAGTTCAGCGTGTAACAGAAAAACGCGATATCCATTACCTTATTGGCAGTGCGGTCGCGATTGAAGCGGCAATCAGTGAGTTGCGCCTCGGCGGAAAGAGCGCGCAAATCGGTCTTGTCTCTACCTACCTCAGTCATGGCGTCTATCGCGGTTTACTTCGCAATAAAGTGCTGTTTGCACCGAGCGATCAGATGGTGTTGCAAGGTCGTCTATCGGTTCGTCAAGCGGTTCAATCTCTCAAACAAGCGCCTTTTGACAGGCATATTGCGCCCGATATTGTTAAGCTAACGCCCAATCATTTACCACGTTCGGTTATCGAAGCCTCGCTGTCACCATCCGAATACCGACCCATTTTTAATGTCTTAGCTAAAGAATAACGATTCATAATCAGGAAGAACATTCATGGAAAAAACAACACGTACCCTACCTGCACACAAACACATTGCGCTGGTCGCGCATGACAACTGCAAGCCAGAGTTGCTGCGCTGGGTAACGGAAAACAAAGAAAAGTTACAGAGTCACTTTCTTTATGCCACTGGCACAACTGGCACCATGCTAAGTAAACAGACCGGCCTTGCCATTAAGAGTATGATCAGTGGCCCGATGGGCGGGGACCAACAGATCGGCGCCCTCATTTCGGAAGGGAAAATCGACATGCTGATTTTCTTCTGGGATCCACTCAACGCGGTTCCACATGACCCAGATGTCAAAGCGCTATTGCGTATTGCGAGCGTATGGAATATTCCCGTGGCTACCAACCGCGCAACGGCCAAGTTCCTGTTTGAGTCCAGCTTGCTTGAGAAAGAAGTGGACATTGAGATCCCAGACTACCAGGCGTATCTGGCCAAGCGCACCTAACGCCTTCATTCACCTAGTTCGCTTATTAAGTATTCAGCCTGCCACCGTCGCAGGCTGTTTTTGTCTATCGATAGCTTCACATCAAGCTGGTCAGTTCGCGTAAATCGTGAATTTTGGGCAGGGCGTGCTCATGCACTCGATTGTTGACGCCCAGATAGTGGACAGTTTTAATCCCCGCTCGAATCCCTGCCTCTAACCCTTTGACCGTGTCATCCACATAGACACAATTTTCTAAGCGAAATCCCATGGTCATGGCGGTATATAAAATCAGATCCGGTTCAGGTTTCCAACTGTTGGTATCGAACGCAGAGAAAATCTTATTCTCGAAATGAGGGTAAAGTCCTGTCAGCTCAAGCGATCGGCGGATTTTACTTTTTGGGCCATTTGAGGCCACACAGTACTCAATCCCTTTCGCTTCGAGCTGCTTCAAAAGCTCGGTGGCACCGGCCGAGGGCTTTAAATGACGTTCAAACAAGTCATCTAGCCGCTCACGGTAAAAAGGTTCTAGTTGATCAATTGAAATTCGACAGCCAAGGCGCTCATTCGTTGCTGCTAAAATGTCAGCCAACTTCCCCCCTTCAAAATGGGCTAAGGCATCTTGAGTAGAAAGCCCAGCACCAAAATGATGAAACGTCTCACTCAGCGCTTGGCAACACAGCTTCTCGCTGTCGATTAGCGTTCCATCACAATCAAATATCACGCATTGGGTTTCTGACATAGCCGCACACTCTGTTAATTCGTTAAACAAAATAGTAAACGAGCGGCCACGATTTGAAATGCGTCACTTAACACTTTAAGTGACAAGGGAAGGGTTTTGCTGAGAACCCTCGCACGCGTCACGAATGGTAGGTAGAATAAATGATGAAGATAATGACTATCTCGTGCGCTTAATGTGCGCTGTGTTCAACATACACAGCATCACATTGATTGAGTTCAAGTTTACTCACTATCGCTGCAATCAGATCATGACGCTTGTATTCCGGTTCCATCACGACATCTGAAATCAGGGCAGCACCTTGATGCGTGGTCACCAACGCTGCGCCAACGGGTTGATTGCCTTTAAACGCAACGATCAATTGGCAAGGTGCTGAGTAGATGATCTGAGTGAAAAACTCAACAATCCACTCCCTGTCTTGTTGGCTTTGCCACTGTTTGGCCTGTTGCAAGGCAAACATCACGGTCATGCGATGAAAATCCGCCACAAACACATCTTGCTCACTGAATTCGTCTAGAGACAACTCACTGAGATCAAGCAAGTGTGTCTCTCGCTCTGAACCGCGTGCTTGATAAAGTTCGTGCCCTTTGAGGCTCTCTGGCGTTGGAAATTCTACGTCCACTTGGCTGGCAAGCCATTGGTTTTTCATCTCGGTGATGGCAGAGGCGGTATTGGGCATGGGATGTCTTTTTGAGGTCATGAATCTTATCGTCATGAGCTTAACGATAAGATCATGATGCGACAAGTTTTTCATTGAACTATTGGCTGCTTGAGCATAAAACAGATAAGCTTGGTTCATAGTTAGCTCGACAATCACAAAGCTCAACCATAATTTAAGAAGGGATAGCGGCCATGCGGATAAAATTACTTGGCGTTGCCATGGCTTCACTGCTGCTCACCGCGTGTGATAGCAACGAAGTGGGTGACGTTTCACTCGGTCTATTTACATTGAAAGACATTAAGATCACCTCACTGCAAGATGAGGTAGTGACAGGCGTGACCTGCCACATCGCATCCATTGAAGCGAATCTTAGCCTCTCCGATCCAAGCGACAGTTCCATTTCATGCCGTCAAACCGGCGAAATCACCACGGATATGATTGCAAAAATCGATAAGAGCGCGTCGGGTGAAGTGGTGTTCAAAAAGTCAAAAAGCATCTTCTTCAAAACCATGAAAGTGCGCCGCATCTACGATGCCGACACACAGTCCCTCCTCTATCTTTCGTACACAACCAAAGAAACCGAAGGTAGCTTCAAACACAGTCTGTCGACCGTGCCACTTTGGGGTACCGATGCGTATGTGGAGGTCCCTGTCGCTGCACAGTAATTGCGCGAATCACACGCAGACTGACCCGCCCTATACCAAAGTCATGCTAGGGGTGGGCAGGCTTAAGGCGAGCTGTTTTGGCTCGCCTTACTTCTTAAATCAATAGCGTATTTTAAGCCAATCTCAACGGTCTCCTTGCCCGATACGTTTCTTTGATCAAAATCTCATTGTTATGTAATTTTTATGAAATTTGAAAGGCACTTTTGTGTTAGACTGGCGAAAATTTTTTACTGTCCTTTTTGAGCATGAAATTTCCTGGCCAACGTAAATCTAAGCACTACTTTCCTACTGACAATCGCGATCCATTGATCAATCAGATGAAGCAAGCACCGAAGCTCTACCGCCCTATCGTGGTCGGTGTCGGTCAAACCATCGTTGATATTGAAGCGCGCGTCGATGACGATTTCCTCGCTAAATACGAGTTGAGCAAAGGACACTCACTGGTACTCGAAGAGGATAAAGCCGATGCGCTATATCAAGAGCTGGTGGAACGCGAGCTGATCACACACCAATACCCCGGTGATACCATTGGCAACACCCTGCACAACTACTCCGTGCTTGCGGACAGCAAGTCGGTGCTGCTGGGTGTGATGTCGAAAAACATTGAGGTTGGATCCTTCGCCTATCGCTATTTGTGTCGCACGTCCTCTCGTATGAATCTCAATCATTTGCAAATGGTCGAGGGATCGATTGGCCGCTGCTATACCTTGATCTCTGAAAATGGTGAACGTACGTTTGCTATCAATGAAGGTCACATGAATCAGCTGCGTCCCGAAAGCATTCCTGAAGAAGTGTTTGATAAAGCCTCAGCACTGGTGGTCTCTTCTTACCTCATGCGCGGTAAGCCAGAAGATCCGATGCCAAAAGCGGTCGCACGTGCAATTGAAATCGCCAAGCAAAAACAGGTGCCTGTTGTGCTGACCTTGGGTACCAAGTGGGTGATTGAAGGCAACGCAGCGTGGTGGCAAGAGTACATCAAAGAGAACATTTCAGTGATCGCGATGAACGAGGAAGAAGGCGAAGCGCTTACCGGTGAGAAAGATCCTCTGCTCGCGGCTGACAAAGCGCTCGAATGGGTCGACCTAGTGCTGTGTACTGCAGGACCTATTGGCCTTTACATGGCGGGCTACACCGATGAATCAGCGAAGCGTGATACGGAACTGCCGCTATTGCCGGGCAACATCGCCGAGTTTAATAAGTATGAATTTAGCCGCGCGATGCGCAAACAAGACTGTCAGTCGCCTTTGAAAGTTTACTCGCATATTGGTCCGTACCTTGGTGGTCCACTCGAGATCAAAAACACCAACGGCGCAGGCGATGCGGCATTATCAGCCTTGCTCCATGACATGGCAGCCAACAGCCACCACAAGATGAATGTGCCTAACTCGTCTAAACATGACTTGCCGTTTTTGACTTACTCATCATTATCACAGATCTGTAAGTACGCGAACCGAGTAAGCTACGAGGTGCTCACGCAACACTCGCCGAGATTGGGTCGAGCGTTACCAGAGCGTGAAGACAGTCTCGAAGAAGCCTATTGGGATCGATAATGTCGCGCTCAGTACGACTTAAGGTTGTGACAAACCTGCTCTAAATACGTAATAAACGCGCAAGAGCTTCTTTAAATACGTAATAAACGCGAAATACTTATAAACGCGATAGTGACAATCTATCGCGTTTTTTATTGGCCGCCTTTAACTGGTGCGGGATAAAAGACCAAGGCGTCCCCTTCCACCATGACACAATCCATTCCGCCTGCGTGCGCGGCTTGACGGCCGAGATGCGTATCTTCAAACACCACACACTGAGACGGCGCTAACTTGAGCTGCTCCGCCGCCAGTAAAAACGTATCCGGGTTCGGTTTGTGATGCTCAACATCACTGGCAGTGACAATCGCATCGAGTTTCTCGATGAGGTTCGCTTTTTCCAGCAAGCGCATCGCACTCTGCCTTTGACTGCCTGTCCCTACCGCCAGTGGCTTTTTACCGTAGAAGTGGTCGAAAATCGCCATCGTGGCTTGTATCGGCTCTCCATGATCATCAAGGCTGCTAAATGTCGCCATCTTAAATTGCGCCACTTCATTGGGATCTAACGTCAAGCCGTACTTGCTGTTCACTTCAGCGACGATTTTAAAACTCGGCATGCCACCCAAGCTGTGCAGCCATTCGCGCGTAAAGGGAAACTCGAAATGCTCGGCCGTCTTTTCCCACGCCAGCAAGTGAGCGGGCATGGTATCAATCAGGGTGCCATCCATGTCAAAAATGAGACCTTGATACGAATGTAATAATTCCTTCATATAAAATTCACAAAGCTATTTGGGTTAAGAAACTAGTTTTTTAGTAGTAGTCATGAGTATGATTGACAAACATCTCAGTACTGAACTAGCTTGAGAGTATGCACATTACTATAACAACAATAATGAGTTACACCTTTTTTAGGAAGCAATTATGAACATAAAGAGTAAGCTCTATTCTCTGGGGGCAGTCGCTATCGTCGGTATCGGCGTGTTGTTGCTCTCCACCACCCAATTTGCCAAAGTGACCAATGAACTCAATCAAGCGAATCTACTTGTCGCTCAGCTTGAAGTCCGCTTGCTCAATTTGCGTCGTAACGAGAAAGATTTCCTGCTCAGAAAAGACGCCAAGTACCTCACTTCGTTCAATGACAATATTGATAAGTTTTTAGTCAAAGAGGCAACGCTATCGACTCTCTTAAAAGCTCATGAACTGCCGTCTTCTAAACAATTACGCACGGACATCCTCGCCTATCAAAAAGGCTTTGCTAGCTTGGTGTCCGCCTTTCAGGCCTATGGTCTCAATGATGAAGACCAACTGCTTGGTCGCTACAACCAAGCGTTAGACGCCATTCGCCCATCACTCGACAGTGACCAATTGGTTCAGCTCGCCGATTTTAATGAGAAAGTGCTAGAAGGCGAATTCGACTCTTCCTTGCTACCGCCGAATGCCTCATCACTGCTCAATGCGGCGCAAGCGCTGGTCGTGCAACACAAAAAGGTCGGCCTAAAATACAATGAGGGGCTACTAGGGCAAACACGCGGGCTGTCTCACACGGTCGAGGAGCAATTTAAAAGCTTCTCTTCAGCGCTCAGTGAAAACTCGGCGCAAACCCAATCTCGCCTAGCGACCCTCAAGTTAAGTGTTACCATGATCGTCTCTTTGGTGATCATTGGCTTCATCTGGCAAATCGCTCGTTCGATCAACACCCAAGTGTCCACCTTGCTCTCTCTGATTCAGGAGATCGCGCGGACTAATAATGTCGCACTGCGTGCCAATCTCAAAGGTAAAGATGAGTTGGTCGCCATCAGTCAATACTTCAACCGTCTCCTCGATAAACTTGAAGGGCTGATTTCAGGAACTCAAGAGAAATCTGCGCATCTATCATCCACGACCGGTAACATGCATCAAGAACTGGAAAATGTCATTGTTCAGTTTAATGTCCAAGCGGATCACACCTCCACGATGGCCACATCGGTTCAAGAGATGGTGTCGACCATCAATGAGATTTCAGAAAGTACCTCAGTGGCGGTGGAGGGCGTTCATCAAGCGTCGATCAATGCACATAAAGGTCGTGAGGTGGTGGAATCCACGGTGCGTAATATTGATCAGCTGTCGAGCATTCTAGGCGAGAGTCAGACCTCTATCCAATCGCTCAACCATCACGTCGACAAGATTGGTGATGCGGTCAACATCATTCAAGGTATTGCTGAACAGACCAACCTACTTGCGCTGAACGCCGCGATAGAGGCTGCGCGTGCCGGTGAGCAAGGACGCGGATTTGCTGTGGTGGCCGATGAAGTGCGCGCATTGGCAAGCCGAACGCATCAATCGACCGAAGACATCACCAAAGTGGTGAGCGCGATTCAGTCACAAATGTCCGAAGTGGTCACCAATATCGATAAGTGTAACGAGCAAGGCGCTGAGACCTTGAAAGCATCGGAAACATTGGATGCGAGTTTGGAGCAAATCATCTCCGATATGGACAACATCCAAGCCAACTCTGAGCGCATCGCCTCGGCGATTGAAGAGCAAGGGATTGTGATGAATCAAGTCAGCGAATCCATCACCGAACTCAACTCGATTTCCGAGGGTAATATGGAATCGGCCAAACTCTGTTTGCTCGAAGTCGATAACGTCTCAGCTCAAGCGATTGAGATGGACAAAGCGGTGGCGGAGTTCAAAACCAAGTAACGTACCTATTAGAGCTATGAGGTAAAAAGGCGCGCTCAACGATTGGGCGCGCCTTTTTATTTCGCTCTATTGAGTGACGTTGGCATTTTGCTTACTTCTGAGTTCATCAATGACATAGCTTGGGGCGACTTGACTTAACTCATCCATACATGGCTCGGATTTATCATGATCGTAACGGATATAAATATCACAAAGAGCATATAACTGTTCTGGAGCACCTGATATAAGGTAAGCAGTCTCAAAAGACTGAGTCGATTTTTCAATATCCAACGACTCTTGTAACACACCGTTTAGATACCAGTAGTAACTATTATCTTTCGCAAGGTTTGCGGCGATGTCCATGTCTTTCGCTGCCTGCTTTCTCTCATCTGTGCGAACCAAGGCTAACGACTTCGAATAGTACAACGCGGCGGCTTCGGGATTCAGTTCCAGTGCCTGATCCAAGATCGCGATAGCCTTATCATTCAGTTGCTGTGCACGATAGTTGTCTGCATAAGCGAGCCAAAGCTCTGTCGAGTATTGATCATTCTCTACCAAATTCACATAGATAGGCTCAGCGAGAGTCCATCGCTCTGTCCAACGGTACACGTTTGCCAGCAACAATAAAGACTCTGGATCATTTTGTTCAGCGAGACTTGTCTCAAGCTCTTTGAGCGATTCAGACAGTTGCTCTCTCTGCGATTGACTTAACGCATTGAAGTCTTGAACCAGGTTCGCACTCGCTCGTACGCGAACTATCTGCTCGGCATCGGTAAGCAAAGGAGAAACCATGCGCCAGCGATGCTCAATCGGGTATACCTGAGAGCCGACAATCGCACCATGACGAATCACAGCGCTCTCATCTTTTAAGCCACGAGCAACAGCAACGAGTGCGTTCTCACTCGGGTAACTCGCAAGCGCCATCAATGCCATTGCTCTTTCTTCATCGTCCAAACGCGTGTCTTGGGCATTGTAGGCCAATTGAACCGGATTGATAGCTTGGGTTTCCACCTGTGGCATGAGTGGGCTCGGTGCCACTGCATTCGTTTGATTAGGCGCAGCAACCACAGTGGAAACGCTCAGCGCTGCAACAAGCAATGCGATAGTTGAAAATGGACGAGTCATAATATTACCCCTTATTCAATTCATTGCGTTGTTGCATCATTTCGCGAACAACGGAGTCACTATACTTACCATGAGCGACAGGATGACGTGTTGCACGCAAGATGTACGCGATACTGCGATCGACATGTGAGAAGAACTTTTTCCAACCTGCACACAAATAATTCAAGCCAGGTTCACCTTGTGCGGTTCGAATAAAGCGATTTTTGGGACATTCACCGTAGCAAGCAAACTGGTAATCACATTGCTGGCACTGTGTCGTCAACGTACGCGATTTAGCGAAACCAAATTTTTGTTGTTCGGCGCTGTAAGCAACATCATCGATTTTTTGCTCGTGGATATTACCGATTTTGTATTCTGGGTAGACGTAATGGTCACACGCGTAAAGATCGCCGTTAGGCTCCATGGCGAGACCTTTGCCACACAACTCACCCAGAGTACACAGTGGGTTTTTACGCCCCATCCAAGTTTCAATGCTCGCTTCAAAATATTGCACGAACACTTTGCCAATGTCGTGCTTCACCCACTCGTCGAATACCGCAATCAAAAAGTTACCCCATGCCATATCCGACACACACCAAGGCTCCATCACCGAATCTTTGTGACCCGGGATCAGGCGTTTATCGCCCTGCTTGGGTTGATCTCCTGCGGACCAAGTTTGCGGCGCCGTGGTGCGGAACGTTTTTTGTTCCACAATCGGAATGAATTGGATTTGCGGTGAACGCACTTCATCACGTAAGAAACGGTAGACTTCAAGTGGGTTCTGACTAGTGAGATTATTCACGCAAGTCAAGGTAGCAAAGTTCACCTTGTGCTTGTGCAGCAGGTCAACCGCCGCCATTACTTGCTTGAATGTGCCACGCCCTGCTCGGTTGGTACGGTAAGCATTGTGCAGCATCTCCGGGCCATCAATACTTAGGCCAATCAGGAAGTTGTTTTTGGCAAGGAATGCACACCACTCGTCGTTTAACAAGGTGCCATTGGTTTGCAAATCGTTAGAAATCACAATCCCTTCTGGCTTATATTTATTTTGGAGCTCAACGATTTTTTCAAAGTATTCGAGTCCGAGCATCGTCGGCTCACCACCTTGCCAAGAAAAGATGATTTCAGGGGTATTTTGCCCTTCAATGTACGTCTTGATGTAGTGCTCTAGCGTCTCATCAGACATTCGCGGCGAGCAGCCTTTTTTGTACTCAAGCAAGTCCTGTTTGCTGAGGTAGTAACAGTATTGGCAATCAATATTGCAAGCTGCACCGATGGGTTTCGCCATCACATGCATGCGCTTAGACGCCTTACCTTGAAACTGAGGACCTTGAGTAATTTGCATACATCACCTTTCATCTTTTTGTGTACCGTTAGTGTACTGCGGCTAATCCGTGAGTTCATGTTATAGGGGTTATAACCAAAGCTTATGGTGTAAAGTGCTATTATCAATACACTCACATTACCAGAGAACAGATGATGAAAACGAGTCTATCCCTTCTTTCTATACCTCTATTTGTGTTTACTCTTGCCGGTTGTGCGAGTAAACCTGCACATCCACTCGCTGAAAAAATAAATCAAGATATGGTCTGGGTTGAGGGCGGTGAGTTTGTCATGGGGAGTGACTCAGAAACAACAACCAAAGCAGAGCGCCCCGCAAGAAGCGTGAAGGTTGATGGTTTTTACTTATCTAAATTTGAGGTAACTCAAGAGCTATTTGAGTCAGTGATGGGCTCATCATTAAGTTTTTTCAAAGACCCTCAGGTACCAGTAAACAACTTAAGTTGGCAGCAAGCCACGTACTTTGTGGAACAGCTCAACGAAATGACGGGAGAGAACTACCGCTTACCGACCGAGGCTGAATGGGAGTTTGCCGCTCAGGGCGGTATCCACAGTCAAGGTTATACCTACGCCGGTTCTAATAATATTGATGATGTGGCTTGGTACGATGCAAACTCTAACAACCGTGCCCATCCAGTAGGTCTAAAGCAACCGAACGAGCTTGGCTTATACGATATGACAGGTAATGTCGGTGAATTTGTTATTGATGCCTTCGACGATACATTTTATCGATTTGGTCCAACCGATAACCCTAACAACGCTCAACACAGTGACCTCGGTCTTGCACATAAATCCGTCCGTGGTGGCAGTTTCGCCTACAGCGCAAACGAGTCCGAAAACTTCCGCCGCGATTTCGCCAGTCAAACTATAATCATGTCTGATATGGGCTTGAGATTGGCGAAAGATTAACTCCACAATTAAGGAATGTTATGAAAACAGTATGGCTAGGTGCCGCCAGTGCACTTCTGATTTCCGCACCACTGATGGTCGTGGCGCAAGAAGCCAAACCCAAGTTGGTTTTGCAAGTTACCGTTGATGGTTTGCGCGGCGATCTGCTTGACCGTTATAAGCACAACTTTGGTGAGGGTGGCTTCCGTTACTTAATGGATCAAGGTACACATTATACCAACGCCCATTACCAACATGGCAACACGGAGACGATTGTGGGGCACGTGTCACTCGCGACCGGTGCACCGCCTTCTGTTCACGGTATGGTAGGTAATGTTTGGTATGATCGACAATTAGAACGACTGGTGTACAACGTCGAAGACGCGAACTATTCGATGCTTTCTGCGGGCGCAGGTGTTGATAAATCAACGGAAATCGACCCTACACAAAAAACCGCGCTTCAAGACGGGCGTTCACCAGAGCCAATTCTCGCCACCACCTTTAGTGATGAGCTTACCGTTTCTTCCAACGGCCAAGCCAAGGTGTTTTCTGTCTCGATCAAAGACCGCGGCGCCATTTCGTTAGCGGGCCACACCGGCAAAGCATTTTGGTTCTCAAAATCGCAGTCTGAATTTGTCACCAGCGACTACTACTACGATCAATACCCGAACTGGGTATCGCGTTGGAACGAGAAGCAAATTCCGAATCAGTACAGCGGACAGCGCTGGGAGCTCAGCCTAGAGCGTGATCAATACACGCTGGACGAAATCAGCCAAGAGAACAAACTCGATTTGGCAGGATTCGCTCGCACCTTCCCTCACCCATACGGACCGTCAAGTTTTAAATACTTCTCTACCATGCTAACGGTTAGCCCAGCGGGCGATGAGATCACCGGTGATTTCGCGCAAACCCTGCTGCGTCAAGAGCGCCTTGGTCAAAGTGGGTTTACCGATTATCTCGCGGTGAGTTTTTCTTCGAACGACTACGTGGTTCACCTCTACGGACCTGACAGCCTAGAAACCGAAGATAACCTGATTCGTTTAGATCGCACTCTGGCAAAACTATTTAAAACCGTCGATGACCACATTGGTCTTGAGAATACTCTGATTGTCCTTTCAGCTGACCACGGTGTGCCTGAAGTGTCACCAAACGCTAGCCAACTTGGTTTTCGTCAAGCGAGCTACTTTGATGTCAATAACATCATTAATGACAACGTGTTAGCAAGATTAAAGAGTGAGTTCGGTTTAGGTAAAGAAGCCGTACGCCTTTACGCGCAGCCTTACATCTATCTTGATCACGACGTGATAGCAAAGAAGAAAGTCGCACTGGCGGACGTACAAGCCGCTATTGCTGAAGAAGTTCGCAAAGTGGAAGGCGTCGCTTATGCGGTCACATCAAGTGATGTGGCAGCGAACCGCCTACCCAATACGCGTGTCTTCGATATGGTGAAAAACAACTACCACCCAGATCGCTCTGGTGATGTGTACTTGGTGTTCGCACCGCGCACCTACATCAACGACATGGATGGCCTCACCATTGCGTCAACCCACGGTTCACCTTGGCGTTACGACACGCACGTTCCGGTGATCTTTGCTGGCCATCAGGTACCGGCTCAAGTCGTCAACCGCGACGTGACGCCTTACGACATCGCACCAACGTTGTCTAACTACTTAGGCATCACCCTACCGAGTGGCGCAACAGGGCATGTGCTAACGGAAGTGAAGAAGTAACCGTTCAAGAACTCTAAGGAAAAGGGCTTGCATTGAAGCCCTTTTAAATTTGGCATAAAGCACTAATACCCTAACGCCTTCACCGCCTGTTTCAACTGCGTTCTTAACCATTCGTGTCCGCTTTCTTGAGTGCGGCTCGGGTGCCAGATCATACTGAGTTTCTGCTCAGCGTTACTAAAAGGTAATGGGATCGCCTTCAACTGATACTGCTCAGTAAAGCTTTTTAACGCGCGACACGGCCAGATACCAATGTACTCGCCGCCACTGATGACAGGCAGCATTTCAAAAGCGCCTGACGCGCGGTACGCCACCTTGCGCTTTGCTAACTCGGTAATGTGCTCGCCGAGCAAACTAGTGCGGCTTTGCCAGCGCGAGACCACAACGTGCTCCTCCTCCAAAAATCCTTCGAGCGAAATGGTATCGCCAATGCGCGGGTGATCCTTCGCACAAACCACGATCATCTCTTCACTGTAAAGTCGCTCATACTTGAGTTTCGTGCGGTCTCTAGGCTCAATATCAATAATTAAATCATAGCGTTGCAGACGCAAATCACTTTCGTAGTCTTCGGTAAAGAGAGGGTGAATCTCGAGTGCTATGTTTGGCGCATGCTGTCTGATCTGCTTAAGCAGCAGGGGCAACAACTGGTAACTCGGGACAGAAACAGAGGCAATCGAAAAGGTACGATTGGTGATTTTCGGGTCAAATTCACGCGACGCTGAAAGCGTTGAGGTGTAGTTCTTTAGCGCGGCCGACATCGCAGGATAGATATCAATGGCAAAACTGGTTGGCTCTACCCCACTGGTACTGCGATGGAACAAAGGCTCGTCGTAAATATCTCGCAAACGCGCCAACGCTTTACTCACCGCAGGTTGGCTGATATCCAAACGTGTGGCCGCTCGGGATAAATTCTGTTCTTCGAAGATCGCAACAAAAATGGGGATAAGATTAAGTTCTGTGGTTTTCATATCGATACAGGCTGGGCAGGAAAGGCGTTATTGTAACGAAAATGCCACTCGGTATCGAAATGAAAACACACAAAATGCTGCCTATATGGCGAAAATTGCCGACAAAAAGCATGTTTCCATCAAGAGTCACGCTTTTTCTTAGCAAGATCAGGGAGTGCTTTAGGCAAGGCGACGCGATTGAATCTCGCACTAAAACGGCCTGTGCTTTGACGGATAAGGCGCCATAACGCTTGATAGACATTGACCGCTTCGCTCCCTGCTTGCAAAGCGCGGGTTTGCATCTGCCACTCGTCGTCCTGTTTCGCGTCAGAAAGCGGCTGACTAGAAAGCAGTGTGCGTCGGCCCGTTCGTGCGCGGTGTTCGCGATAAATCAATGCTCTAGCGGCGCCCCACTCTTTTGCTTTCAGCGTACGTCTAAACACGAGCCAAGTGGGTGTTGGGTGCGTGCGATAGTAACGCAGCGTTAGCAGAGCAAACACAGTAACGCTCAACAAGACAACAAGCAGCGCAATCAACCAAGGCGCGTAGGCTTTAAGCCAAGAGCTGAGCGTATGTTTAATCACAAAACTCTGCCCCTCAATCGTCATATGCTCAAGTTGCTTCGTCTCACTGTTCCACCACTGGAATTCGATATCGGGCAAGGTTAAGGTTCCACCTCGCTGCAAGACATACACTACCTCTTCTTTACGCTCTGAACGATAGTTACCTCGCTGCTGCGTATCGTCGAGGGCACTGGGTTGTGAGTAGGCTTGGTAAAAATCCGATCGCGACCCATCGAGAAGTTCGGGCAGCAAAACGGAGAGGCTATCATTGGCCGTGATACTTACCGCTCTCGTGATGCTATCCCCGACATTAAGCACCTCGTTTGAACGCTGCCACTGCTGGGAAACCTCAACCTCGCTGGCGCTAAACCAACTTTTTTGTGTGTCAATCAGCCCAGAAGGTAGCACAACCTGAAAAGGTAGCGGTGGCGTTTGTAGTGTACCCGACAGCGGCTTGCCATCTTCCGCCGACACAGTGATAGCCAAAGCCAACGGTGGTACAACATAATCACCCGATGCTTGAGGGTAGAGCGTGATCTCCCAACGTTGGTGTGACCAGGTTTCGCCACTACGACGCTCCGTGTAGTTGGTGGCTCTCGGGTTACGCTGCATCGCAATCACATTTGCCAACTCCACGTTTTGAATATTCGTCCCTGCCGTAAACCAACGCGGCGTACTGACATCAATCGTCATGACAATCTGTTCGTTGACTGTAAACTGTGGCGTTGCGCTTGGCGCTTGTTCGTCACCTAGCCAAGCGCGGATTTCGACTTGTGCGCTGCGCTGTTTACCGCCAAACGTCTGGGCATGCACGCTTGTCGACATTAAAGCGGCGAAACAGGCACACGTTAGCCAAACCATGATGGATTTCATTGAGACTCTCCCTGCGCCGATTGCTGCTGAAGATAAAATTTCGTGCGTAAGAAACGTTTGGGATCCGCTTCCACTCGTTTTAGCCACTTATCCGCGAGCTCATCACTGCCTAAAATCTCGCGGGCGTTTAAGCTCTCTTTGTTGAGCAGCTCTTCAACGGTATTCTCTTCGGCGCCATCGGCGGTTTGAGGGTTATCAGACAACTCATACGAGTCTTCCAACCCATCCGACACACTGGTCTGGCTCTCGCTTAAGCGGTTGATCTCCTCAACGATCCCAGCCAACACATCGCGGTTATTGAGCACGTCTTTTCTTAGCGCTTCGGGCAGATTCTCGTCATCAAGCAAACTATTGAGCAAGTTGCGCGCGGCTAAATATTCCCGTTGACGCGCCAAGGCACTGGCGGCGTTATACAAACCGAGATAGTGCGATTCATCACGCTGATCATTTTGCATCGAAAGAAACGCCGTGTGGGCGAGCTTGTACTCAGCGGCGTAGTAATAGGCGACGCCTTTATGCAACGGGCTTTGATAATGTTTGGCTGCACGTAAATAGTCGCCGCGGTTAAACCAGCGCTGGCCTTGCTGATCTGGGGTTAACCAGAGATCCCACCACCACTGCGCCGCCTCATCAAGCATCGTCGGTACTTCAACGTTTACGGGTGATTCGGCATGCGTCGAAACAGTTTGCGCCAGCACTGGCGATGGCAAGCCTACCGAGCCAAGCAATGTTAGGGCCAAACACCACTGGACCAGCCAGCCTTTTCTAAACCACAACAACATCAGCAACATCACCGGGATCAAAAGCCAATACCCCATATCTTGCCAAGGCATCGCCGAATCGCCGTTCATTTGCATATTACGCTCAACGTAACGGTTGATCTGCTCGACGTCGCTCTCATCAATGCTCATTTCAACCACTCTTCCGCCGACAGCATCCGCCAACTGATTGAGTGACTGAAGGTCGAGGGAGGATTTTGCCTGACTGGTGCTCGCCACTTGCTCATTGCCCGCCGCCAGAATGACGAGCTGATAAGGACGCTCAGCAAAAAAGCGTTGATAGGCATTAATGGCACTCGGCGTGACACCATCACTGACCAATAGCACTGTTGAGCCCGGTTGCTGATTGAGCTGATCGTCGATAAGCGCCAAGGCGGTATCGGCGTTCTTACCCGATTCGGGCATGATGCTTGGCTCGATCGCGGCTAAAAATGGCGCAAATACCGCGACATCTTGTGTCAAGGGCATAGCAGTGTGACCACTACCCGCAAACACGAGCAGTCCGGTGCTGCCACCACTTCGTAGGGCTAACAAGTCACGAATTTTATGTTTCGCACGTTCCAGTCGACTTGGCGCAACATCGGTTTCCAACATGGTATCACTGCTATCGAGTACCACCAGCATCGCTGCTCGATCTTCGCCAAACGGCGACGCCTCGCGCTGCCATGTAGGGCCTGCGCACACCACTATCGCCAAAGTGACGATCATCACCAACAGTTTGAGGGGTAGCTGCTTGCGCCACCCAGCATCACCAATGGTTAGCGCCTTTCTAAGGTGCGCCGGTAAGATCTCCTGCCAACTTGGTTGACTCTCTTCTCGCCAACGCAGCCAAAGCAGCAGCAACATCGGAACCAGTGCTAACAACCAAAAAGGACGAATAAAATGAAACTGGGTAAAAAACTGTACCCACAGCTGGCTATCGAACACCTTGACCTCCTGACTGTGAGCGGCGCGCCCGATGAATGCGCTTGCTTGTCGCCAGCGCAAACGCAAGTAAATAGATCACCACAACTACGGCGATGAGCTGATGATGAATGCTCTGTTTCGGCCGATAGGTCAGGCTTTCAAACAGTTCGGGTTCGATGTCTGAAATGATCTGATAGGCATCACTAAGCGCCGCCCTGTCAAGCGCTTCAAACGCACGTCCACCGGATTCACTGGCGATCCGTTCGATCACCTCCATATCCAGCGCAGTTTCACCCACCGTTTGCGGATCGCCCATCGCAATAACGTGGATACGAACCCCTTTCGCTTTGGCGACTTTTGCCGCGTCTATGGGTTCAACAAAGCTGCCAGTGTCGTTCCCGTCGGTGAGGACGATCGCCACTTTTTCGCGTGCGCGAGCCTCGTCGCCTGTTTGCGTGTTATTGTCACTTTGTTCAAACACTTTGATTGCCAAACCGATCGCATCGCCAAGGTGGGTGCTCTGCCCAGCCATCGCCACATCGGTCTGCGACAAGAGTTCAAGCCACACGTCATGGTCAACGGTAAACGGTGTTTGCACAAACGCTGCGTCACCAAACAGAATTAAGCCTAGTCGGTCCCCTTGGCGCGATTGCGCAAACTCTTCCAGCACTTCTTTTGCGGCATCAAGACGGGAGACTTTTTGACCTGAGGCACTGGTAAAGTCGGTTTCCGCCATCGACCCGGATAAATCGACCACCACCATCACATCACGGCCGATACTTTCTCTCACTTGTGGTTCGCCCAACACCGTCGGTTTAGCAAGCGCCATCACCACCAGCACCCATGAGAGCAGCAACGTCGCACGCTGCCACCAAGTCGGTTTAAGCTGGCTTGCCCCTTGACTTGGCGCCTCGCCCATCGCTTCAACCAAAAGGGTAAAAAATGGCACTTTGGTCGCCATCTGCTTGGTGCGATAAGCCGGTACCCACCAATAGATCAACAGTGGCAGCGGCAACACCACAAACCAAGCGGGATAAGAGAACTCAAAGCCACTCATGGATAAAAGACTTTGCCAACTATTCATCGTGCGCGCTCCTGATGACGACTCAGCCACTGTTTCGATTGCGCAATCAGCGCTTGTTTGTCGTGATCGCTAAGTGGCGCCGCGGGATTAACTAAATGATTCATCCAACGCTCAGCAAGCGGGGCGTCAAACGGCGCATCCACGCAAATGGCATTGAGCTTATCCGTAAAGGGGGCGCCAAATAACGGACTGTTGCGGCTATCTAGATAGACCAGCACCACTTTAATGATGTGAAAGAGCTGCGAAGCAAACTGGGGATCAGTCGGTTCAAGCCTTGCAATGGCGTTCAGCGCTTCTTGGCGGTAGCGATTGCGCCACCAAAAGCGCGCATAGCGGTAGCCGCCGTACAGCGCAGCGAGCAGGATAAATAGCGCGACGAGTTTCCAACCTAAGGTTTGTGGCCACCAGCTGATGCTCGCGGGCACGGCGACGTCGTGCAAATCACGCAAAATGTAGGTGCTTGGTGGCGTATGTGTCATACTCATCCTCGCCCTCCTACACGGCGCTGAAACTGCGCAATGTGTTCACCGTCGGTGGCCAATTCAATGTACGGCAACTTTTTCGACGCCATCAAACGACTGAGCGATTGACGCTGATTCTTCATCCGTTGCTCTAACTCTAAATTCGCTTGAGAAAGCTTACTGCGACTATCGAGATTTAACTGGTATTCGCCATCGCCGACCACCCAATTCATGGACGCCAATCGGGACGGCAGTGATTGCTCTAAGGGATCACTGACCATCACCGCGAGCACATCATTGTGTTGTTGGAGCTGCTTAAGACGATCCACATCATGATCTTGGCAATCGTGCCAATCACTGATCATGATAATAGTGGTCTGTTTTAAGCGCATGCGTTGCAGTTGCTCCATCCAATGGGAAAAACTCACGGACGCAGTATCGGTACTGTCCACATTGAGCGCTTGGTTGGCCTTAACCAAGTGTTTGAGCTGACCAAGCAGTTGATTTTGGCTGCGCTGAGATTTGCTGTGCACAATAGACTGGCTCGAGGCGAGCGAAAACCCAACCCGATCGCCATCTTTAAGGACGCGCCAAGCGCACAAGGCAGCCACTTCCGCGGCCACCACAGATTTCATCACCTGCACAGAAGAGAAATACATCGCACTGCGTTGGTCAACACAGATCATCACGTTGCGATCTTTCTCTTCGGTATAGCTTCGCACATGAGGCTTGCCGGTGCGCAGGGTCACTTTCCAATCTAAGTTGCGAATGTCATCACCTAACTGATAGTGGCGTAGCTCTTCAAAGTTGAGCCCACGCCCTCGAAATAGCGACGTATTACGCCCCGCCAATACGCTGGCCGATTTTAAATGCGGCAGCAGCGTGAAGGATTGTGCTTGAGCTTGCAGGCGTACTAACGTGGCGTAATCACTGTAGAGCCTTGGGTCGAGCCCTTGTGATTTCGGTGCTAATGTCGGCTTAGCCATCAATGCCCCTTACTTATCCAATCGCCACACAATCAAGCAGCTCATTGACCACACGTTGATGATCAACGCCGTCAGCTAACGCGTCATAAGTCAAGGTGAAACGGTGACCGAGCACCGCAGGTGCAACGCTTCGCACATCGTCTGGCGTGACGTGGTCACGCCCTGCGAGCCAAGCACTTGCGCGCGCACACTTATCAAGCGCAATTGACGCACGTGGGCTCGCGCCCACCTCGATCCACTGGGCGAGGTTTGATTCACCGTAGCGCTCGGGTTTACGCGTTGCCATCACCAGTGCCACAATATAATTTTCTACCATCTCGCTGACGGTAATGGATGGCAGTTGTTTGCGCGCGTCCAACACATGCTTGACTTCAATTGTATTTAAATCCGGGGTCGCACGATTGGCCGCACCCAACTCCTCACTGCGTACAAGGCGGATAATGTCTCGCTCCGCTTCGTCTTCTGGATAATCAACCGTCACTTTCATAATAAAGCGGTCCATTTGCGCTTCTGGTAAGGGGTAGGTCCCCTCTTGCTCGACGGGATTTTGTGTCGCGAGTACCATAAAAAGCTCAGGTAGGATGTGCGTTTTTTCGCCGACCGTGATCGTGCCCTCGGCCATTGCCTCAAGGAGCGCCGCCTGCACTTTTGCCGGCGCGCGGTTCACTTCATCAGCCAAAACAATCGAATTGAAAATCGGACCCGGCTGGAAGTGGAGTTGGTGATGGCCATCGATTTCTTGATACACCTCAGTGCCCGTCACATCAGAAGGCAACAAGTCTGGCGTAAATTGGATGCGGCCAAAGCGTGTATTAAGAAGGTTCGCCAGCGATTTGACCGAGCGTGTTTTCGCCGTACCCGGTAAGCCTTCTAACAAGATGTGACCATTAGTCAATAAACCAATCACCAATGCTCGCACGACGTGGCTTTGCCCGATGACACTCTTCTCTGTTTGTTCAATCAGGGCGGCAATGGCCTGCTGTGCTTGATTCATATTGTGCTCCACTCTATTTAACCGCAATGTTGCTGCTACTCGCTCGTCTCCAATGAGACCGTATGGCATCTGCCCTATCGTAGCGATTTACCCTATAACTATTGGTTATACCTGTCATACTTCGCCCTTTACTTAGGGGCTAATCCAAGCCGCGCGCGCAGTTGCCCCACCACCTCTGGGGGGACCACTTGCGCTAATGTGCCCAGACACGCCTTGAGGGCTTCGTCTACCTCAGCGCTGTGTCGGTTGCGCGCTAAGACTTCACACTGAGCATAAAGATGTTGAGGGTTTCCGCCCACTTGATACGCTTGATTGAGCGCCTGACTGGCCGCCATTACATCACTGCCCTCCAGAGCAAGACCGTACACATACCAATATTGGGCATTGGTTTGCGCGCCTTTGGCTGCCATGGCCAGATAATCATTGGCCTTTGCTCGATCGCCGCTGCGAAGCAAGGATAACCCTAGGCTGTAAGGGATGATCGAGGAGTTGGGCTGCGCAGCAAGACCACTCAGCAGCACCTCACGTGCTTTACTCTCGTCGCCTTGGGTGCGGTAAAGATCGGCTAAGTTGATGTAACTGTTCTCAAAATAGGGTTCAAGTTGTATCGCTTGTTGATACAAACGTTCGGCCTGCCCACTGTCGCCCATCTGACGGTGCACATTGCCAAGATTAACGCGACCAAAGCCGCGATCGGCGTTAAAGCGTTGAATCTCGATATACTCCTCAAGCGCCGGTTTCAATTGCGCTTTTTGTTCCGCACTCATCGACAAATAGCCACTGACTAACGCGGCGGCGGTTTCGGTTCGCACGGCAAGGACTGGATCACTAAGCAGCGGTGAGAGTATTTTCCACTGATCAGCAAACTCGTACCCCGACGCCCCTTCAATGGCGCCAAGGCGAATC
Source organism: Vibrio sp. R15-SG3-ISO1A (assembly GCF_059833955.1). Classification (NCBI taxonomy): domain Bacteria; kingdom Pseudomonadati; phylum Pseudomonadota; class Gammaproteobacteria; order Vibrionales; family Vibrionaceae; genus Vibrio; species Vibrio sp. R15-SG3-ISO1A. Next base: position 39,909 of record NZ_JCBDGH010000030.1, on the reverse strand, counting down.
ATCTCATTGTCGTGTTTGACTGCTCGCGCGAGCGAAATCAACGTATTTTGACTCTGATTTCCCGCCATACGCTCTAGTGCAGAGGCGCGAATAATTGGCGCCAACGAGGCATCTTGCGCGCTGTAAGCAAGTGCATCGGCGCTGCCTTGATGCCCAATCTCATCGGCGTAAAAAGCCACGGCAAAATGTTGCTGATTTCGATAAGGGGAGTCTGGGAACCATGCGCCGACTTGCTCGTCCGCCCACTGCGCACTTTGATCTGTGTGACAAGCAGTGCACACATTGGGTGTACCAATATGTTTGGCGATATCCGCACGTGGCACATGCCAGCTGTGATCGCGCCTTGGATCCACCTGCATATACGTCGTCTCGGGCATATGGCATGTGGTGCATTTCGATGCCTCACTGTCTGGAGCATGGAAGGTGTGCTTTTCTGGCGTATAATCCGATGCTAAGTGACATTGTGCACACACGGCCTCTTCGGCCACTTTCAACTTAGCACTGTGTGGATCATGGCAATTGCTGCACGTTACACCTTTTCTCGCCATCTCCGATTGCAAGAACGAGCCGTAAACATAATCTTCATCGTAAATTTGGCCATCATGGTGATAAAGCTCTGGCGTGATCAAGCTTAAGCGGTATTTGTCAAAAAATGAGCCATTCACATGATCGCCCGTCTCATTCAACTGGGTCCGACGGCTATGGCACTGGGCACAAGTTTGCACTTGCGCTGTCGGTACGATTGCGTCTGGCTGTAAGGTCGAATGCCCTTCTTGATAAACCCAATTAGCGACTGATTGGCCTAAATCACGATCAAAGCCAAGGTGGGCACTCTGCTTTGACCATTCGCTGCGCGGCTGATTGGCATACTGCGTTGCTTGCTCAACGTGTTCACTTCCCGGGCCGTGGCACGCTTCACAACCGACATTGATTTCTGACCAAGTCGTGTTGTATTGATTGCTCTCGGCGTCATAATTTTTCTTGAGGTTAGTAGAGTGACAATCAGCGCACATAAAGTTCCAGTTTTGGCCACTATTGGTCCAATAGAATTCATCGGTAGGCGTCGTATCTGGGTAAAGATGAAACCAGCGCTGCCCACCATCTGATTTAGGTCTTGAATCCCATGCATAGGGAATCAGTTGTACTCGGCCATCATCAAAGGCAACCATGTACTGCTGCAAAGGGTCAAAACCGAAGGTATAAAGAATCTGATGATCTTGCATTTCACCGTTTAGTCCTTCCAAGGTGACCCAATATTCTTCGTCTTTTTTGTAGAACCGAGACTTTTTCCCATTGTGCGTCATGCTCGCATCTTGGAAATCACCGAGCACTGAATCGGATTTAGCATGGCGCATCGCCATATCATGGTGAGAACCCTGCCATGCAGTATAAGACTCTTGGTGACAATCGATACAAGCCTCAGAGCCAACGTACTGGAACTCTGCGTTGGAGGCAAATGAGAGAACGCCAGTCATCATGAGTCCCAAATGGGTCAAACATTGTAAAAAACATCTCAGTTTGTTGCTTACTGATATCCCTATGGACATAGTTTCTCCAACCTCAAATAAATCTATTTAAATCATACGCGTTAAGGTTATTCCACTTCACTTCATCACCTAAATAATTGAACCTGCTCTCACATCTCACGATTAACTTTACAGAACGAAAGGTCAATTAATCATTTAATACCGTAAAATCAACAACTTAAAAAATGCGCATAACCTTAGGTTATATTAACTATAAAGAGACTTTCACAAATTTGGCTACTATTGTATGGCGATAAGAGCAAAGTCTTTGTTCTACACAACTCACATAACTATTGGAGTCCTTATGGCTAACCATCTAAGCAAACTGGCTATGGGTGTCGCAGCAATCGCTACGTCTACCATGGCTGTCGCTGCGGATAAACCGAACATCCTAGCGATCTGGGGTGACGATGTTGGTATCTTCAACATCGGTGCATACAACAACGGCATGATGGGTTACGAAACCCCAAACATCGACCGTATCGCTAACGAAGGTGCACTGTTTACTGACCACTACGGTCAGCAATCTTGTACTGCAGGTCGTGCTGCCTTCTTGACAGGTCAAGAACCATTCCGTACTGGTCTTCTGACTATCGGTATGCCAGGTTCAGATCACGGTATTCCTGATTGGGCTCCAACCATCGCTGATCTTCTTAAAGAACAGGGCTACATGACCGCTCAGTTCGGTAAGAACCACATGGGTGACCAAGACAAACACCTTCCTACTGCGCACGGTTTTGACGAATTCTTCGGTAACCTTTACCACCTAAACGCAGAAGAAGAACCAGAGACCTACTACTACCCGAAAGATCCAGAGTTCCGCGCAAAATACGCTCCACGTGGCGTTATTAAGTCAACGGCTGACGGTAAGATTGAAGATACCGGCCCAATGACGCGTAAGCGTATGGAAACGGCAGACGAAGAGTTCCTAGAAGCATCATTGAACTTCATGGAGCGTGCAGTGAAGGCGGACAAACCTTTCTTCATCTGGCACAACACCACACGTATGCACGTTTGGACTCGTCTACAAGAGAAATACCAAGGCGCATCAGGCATCTCTATCTACGCTGACGGTATGTTAGAGCACGATGATCACGTTGGTGTGCTACTAGATAAGCTCGATCAACTGGGTGTTGCTGACAACACGATCGTTATCTACTCAACCGATAACGGTGCGGAAACAGGCACATGGCCAGACGGCGGTGCAACTTTCTTCCACGGTGAAAAAGGTACCACTTGGGAAGGCGGTTTCCGTGTACCTCAATTGGTTCGTTGGCCTGGTGTGATCGAACCTGGTACTAAGATCAACGACATCATGTCTCACAAAGACTGGATCCCAACGCTACTTGCAGCGGCTGGCGATGACAAAGTCGTAGATAAACTAAAATCAGATAAGGGTGCGAAATACAACGGTAAGAACTGGCGTGTACACTTAGATGGCTACAACTTCCTACCTTACTTTGAAGGCAAAGAAGAGAAAGGTCCTCGTGAGTCTCTACTTTACTTCTCAGCTAACAGTGACTTAGATGCTGTTCGTTGGAATGACTTTAAAGTTCAGTTTGCACATATGGAAGGTAACATCGCTGACGGCGTACGTTTCCAAACCAACTGGCCTTCAATTGTTCACCTACGTGCTGACCCATTTGAAAAAGCACCACACGAATCTGGTCTGTACCTACGTTGGATGGCAGATAACATGTGGTTGTTTGTTCCGGTACAACAGCAGATCGCACCATTCTTGGCAACAATCAACCAGTACCCGTTCCAAGCAAGCCAAGTGTTGAACCCAGGTAACTTCAACCAGAACGTTATGATGCTTCAAGGAAAACTGAAGCAGCTTGAAGCGGCGACAGCTAAGTAATTAGCCTTACTCGTTAAGTTCATTCAAAGCAAAACGCTCTGCCACATGGCAGAGCGTTTTTTTTATGCATTCAACAGTATGTAAAATCCAAGTTATTCATCATCCAGCGGGATTAATTTCGTCGGACCACCATGTACTTTTTCCCTCTGCCTCTGCACCAAAGCGTAGAAACCTGGGATTAAGAAAGTACCTGCGAGTAGAACACACAACAGCCCGCCGATAAGAGAAACACCTAACGAGTTTTGACTGATGTGGCCCGCGCCATTGGCAAAGATCAATGGGAAGATCCCTAAGATAAACGACCAAGACGTCATATTAACGGCGCGAAAACGCAGTTTTCCGCCCTGAACTGCCGCCTCATCGATTGGTGATTCTTTCTCTTCGCGCTCGACCTTAGCGAACTCGACAATCAAAATGGCGTTTTTCGCCGCCAAGGCAATCAGCAGCACCAGTCCGATTTGCGCATAAAGATTGAGTGGCATTCCGGCAAGGTTTAACGCCAAGAAAGATCCGAGCGTTGCGACTGGCACAACCAAGATGATCGCCAGTGGAATACTCCAGCTTTCATACTGCGCCACCATAAACAAGTAAATAAAAATCAACGCCAGCGCGAACGCGAAGATCGCTTGGTTACCGGCTAAGACCTCTTGGTAGGCCATGCCTGTCCACTCGTATTGGTAGCCTTGTGGTAACATTTCCGCCGCGACTCGCTCCATCGCTGCAATCGCATCGCCACTGGAGTACCCCGGTGCCGGTTGACCCTGAATAATGGCGCTGCGGTACATGTTGTAACGCCATGCCACATCAGGCTCAAATACCTGCTCGTAGCTGACCAAAGTGCTAAGCGGCACCATCTCTCCCGAATGACTGCGCACGTGGAAACGCTGCAAATCTTCCATGCCACGGCGGTGCTCGCCATCAGCTTGCATCGTGACGCGGAAGTTTTTTCCAAATAGGGTGAAGTCGTTGACATAGAGTGATCCCAGATTACCTTGCAGCGTCTGGAATACTGACGACAACGGGACACCCAATTGCTGTGCTTTTTCACGATCAATATCGATGTAATAGTGCGGTACGTTCGCCCTAAAGGTACTGAAGGTATACGCGATCTCAGGTTGCTGATTGGCCGCTGCAATCATCTGCCCCATTACCAGCGCCAGATCGGTTCGGCTACGTCCCAACGTGTCTTCGAGTACGAACTCAAATCCAGACGCGGCGCCCATACCTGGCACGGCAGGCGGTCCCATTGCGAATACAACCGCCTGCGGCAGTGTCATCGCTGCTTTTCCGTTGATCCGCTGAGCGATCGCATTGGCGCTGTGATCACCTGTGAGCGCATTGCGTGTATTCCAATCGTGCAGTTTAACGAACAGAGATGCACCGTTTGATGCTGCGGCACCGGTCATAAAGGAGTAACCATTCGCTACCGTCACGCCATCTACGCCCGGCTCCTGGCTGACCAAATCAATCAGCGAGCCCGTGACCGCCTCGGTCCTTGACAAAGACGCAGAGTCAGGCAACTGGACATTGATCAACAAGATGCCTTTATCCTCTTGGGGAACAAAGGCGGTAGAAGTCGTTTTGGCGAAAAAGCCGACCGCTACCACGGCAACAACAAAGAATCCGGCCAATAAGACGGTCTTTTTCACCAAGAAACCCGCGATCTGACCATAGCGATGCGTGACGTTATCTAACCCGCGGTTAAAGACGTTAAACCAACGAGCGGTATTGCCTCCACCCTGCTTGAGCACCAAAGAACAGAGTGCCGGCGAGAGGGTCAGCGCGTTGATGGACGAAATCACCACAGAGATACAGATGGTTAACGCAAACTGACGGTACATGATGCCGGTAATACCCGGCAACATAGCAACAGGTAAGAATACCGCCAGCAACACCAGTGTCGAGGTAATGATCGGCCCCGTCACCTCTTTCATCGCCAGCAAAGTGGCTTTACGCGGGGAAATGGTCGGGTCTTTCGCCATCGTGGTATCCACGTTTTCGATGACCAAAATTGCGTCATCAACGACAATACCGATGGCCAGAATCAAACCAAACAAGGTGACGGTGTTAATCGTAAAGCCCGTCGCTTGCATGATGGCAAAAGTACCAATCAAGGAGACCGGAATGGCAAACACGGGAATTAAGGTGGCTCGCGCGCTGCCTAAGAACAAGTAGGTCACCGCAATCACCAACAAAATCGCCTCAATTAAGGTTTTGACCACCCCTTTGATCGATTCAGCGACAAACACTGTGGTGTCATAACTGGTCTCATACGCCATGCCTTCTGGGAAGTTGGCGCTCATGCGCTCAAGCAAATCCATCACCGCTTGACCACTTTCTAGCGCATTGGCATCCGATTGCAGTGACAACGCGACAATCGACGCATCGCGGCCACGGAACTGGCCGCTTCCGTCGTAAAACTTTTTGCCCAGCTCCACTCTTGCCACATCTTTCAGATAGACAGTCGACGCATCATGGTTAGCGCGCAGCACCACGTGCTCAAACTCTTCAACGCTCTCCAAACGCCCTTTAGTGACTAGGTTAAACTGCACTTCCTGAGTTTCACTATATGGAGCAGCCCCCACTCGACCGGCAGCCACTTGCACATTTTGCTCACTGAGTGCGGCGTAGACATCCGATGTGGTCAGTTTCAGGTTAGCCATCTTGTCAGGATCGAGCCAAACACGCATTGCGTATTCTCCTCCTCCAATAACGTTGACTTCACTGATGCCTTTCACTCGCGCGAGCTGATCTTTGACGTTGAGGTTGATGTAGTTGATCAAAAACTGATCGTCATACTTGCCATCGGGTGAGTAGAAGTTGAGCACCATCAGCAAATCTGGCGAGCGCTTTTTCACCGTCACACCGACCATACGGACTTCTTGGGGTAGCTTTGACTCAATCTGCGAGACGCGGTTTTGCACGTTGACCTGCGCCATGTCTGGATCGGTCCCGACGTCGAAGGTGACATTGAGGCTGTACGAACCATCGTTAGCGCTTTTTGATGACATGTAGATCATGTTCTCAACGCCGTTAACCGAGGTTTCTATCGGATCGGCAATGGCTTGCTCAACGACTTCGGCACTCGCCCCAGTGTAAAACGCGCTCACGCTGACCGAAGGAGGACTAATTTTCGGGTACTCAGCAACAGGCAAGATTGCCAACGCAATCGCTCCAGCTAAGGTTAATATGATCGAGATAACCAGCGCGAACTTAGGGCGCTGGATAAAGAAACGACTCAGCATCCTGCCCCCTTACGATTGCGTCGCATTTGTCGACGTTTCATCTTGCGGTGAAACATGGACAGGCACGCCATTACGGACACGTTGCAGACCTTGGGTAATCACTTGCTCGCCAGCCATCACGCCATCTCGAATGATCACCCCTTGCGGTGTTTGCTGACCAAGCGTCACGTTGCGGCGCTCAGCAATATTCCCCTTTGCTAGGATCATAACAAAGTGGCCTTCTAAGTCGGTTTGTACTGCACGTCTTGCAACCACTACCGCCGGCTTTGCTTGTTTCTCTCGCAACTCAACACGAACATGTTGCCCGGGAAGCAAGCGATAATCAGGGTTTGGCACACGCGCGCGCATCGCGATAGTGCCTGTGTTGAGATCAATACGATTCCCTAAATAGTCCAGCTCGCCAAAGTGGTCGAAAGGTTGACCGTTTTCAAGCAGCACCTGTACTTCGACAGAGTGGGCCCCTTCGCGGCCATCGCCTTTGATTGAATCCACCCCGAGGGCTAAGCGTTCACGTTCACTGACGCTAAACGCGGTGTGGACAGGGTCAAGACTGACGAGCGTTGTCAGCACACCACTTTGCGGAGAGACCAGATCGCCGGTGCTGAAGTGGCTCTCGCTGATGCGACCTGAAAACGGTGCGCGAATTTGGGTATACGAGAGATTGACCTCAGCCAAGTTGACTTGCGCTTTGCCTGCTTCAACTTGTGCTTGCGCGCCAAGCAAGTTGGCATTCAAATTGTCAAATTCTGACTGCGAGATACTGCCTTTGGGCAAGAGGTTTTTCCCGCGTTCGAAATCGAGTTGCGCTTTTTTCAGCGCGGCGTTGGCCTGCGCCAAGCTTGCTTTAGCACTCGCCAATTGCGCTTCAAAAGAAGAAGGTTCGATAGTGAAAAGCAGCTGACCTTTTGCCACCATCTGCCCTTCGTCAAAATGGTGCGCTTTAAGGTAGCCTGTCACTTGTGCCGTGATGTTGGTGTCTTCCACCGCCTCCACTCGGCCAATGTAGGATTTGCTTTCTTGGTAGGAAATTTCAGTGACAGGTTCAACGACCACTAACGGCGCTGATCCACCTTGGGCAGCCGTAGAAGAATCGTTGCAACCTGTAATAAAAAGCGCACTGGTGAGCGCAGTGATGATTAACGTCTTTTTCATGATAAACCGCTAATGAAATGAAATTGGTTCATCATGAACATAAACACAATTCACATCGCTTCTGTCCGAGAAGTATCAGAGCGATACCGTATTGTGTATCAGTTTGTAACTAAACGCCTTTGCAATAAGTTATCAACTTGTTGATACAAAACGTCGGGCGATGGCCAGGTATAAACCAGTTCTGGAACTTGAGTACCACATGGGGCATTCCATAGCCTCTCTTGTGCTAACTGACCACCAATATGCTCATAGAAATCAATCGCCTGCTGATTCCCCTTGAGTACTTCAAGATACACGCCGTTATCAGGGAAATATTGACGTGCCCAATCGGCAATCGCTTTGAGTAGTGTCAGGCCAATACCGCGACCGCGAAAGTAGTCATCCACATGAAGGGCATCAATGATGGTGCCGCGCTCAAAATCATGATTACCAAAACCACACACAAAGCCGCACAATAGCCCACCTTCTTCAATCACATACACCGCTTGATTGAACGGTGGATTGGTTAAGCGCGTTTGCCAGATGATTTTACGTTCGGATTGTACCTCTTCTCCGAGATACGCTTTAGATAGGATGCCAGAATAGAAGCGTTGCCAACTTTTTGCATGCAATCCTGCTATACGCTCGAAGTCGCTATATTCCGCTACTTTTATTTCCATTTATAGTTCCTTATTACTTCCTGTAAGGATGAATTACACATTCATACTATTGAACATTTAACAAAAAGCCAAACATCCTGTCAAAGATAAGCAATAAATCCGGGCCTATTGGGTTCACTTTGCAAACAAAACAGTGAATTACTCTGTTACAGATTTAGCTCTCAGTCCTTTCAACTTTCGTTTGACTTACACGTGTACGCTGACTATTCTGGCGAACACGTGTTAGCTGAAGGTTTGCATCATGTCGATTAAGGAAAAGCCGCCTCTCATTTGGGTCAATGTTTTACTGTTTGTTTCTACCTTTTTAGTCGCTGCGATTGCCGCTCCGTGGTATGGCATCGAGTTTGGTTATCAGTGGCAACACTGGTTCTGGCTGGTGGTGACGTACTCGTTTTGTAATCTCTCCATTACTGCAGGCTATCATCGCTTGTGGTCCCACAAAACCTACCAAGGTCACTGGTCTATCCGATTGCTGTTTGCGCTCGGTGGTGCTTTTGCTCTGCAAAACAGTATCCTCCATTGGAGTTCTGACCATCGCGTCCACCACAAACACGTCGACAACAATGACAAAGATCCATACTCGGCCAAACGCGGGTTTTGGTTTTCTCACATTGGCTGGATGCTAAGAAACTACAATCAAGAGATCTACGCCGATTACGCCAACTGCCGCGACTTACAGAAAGATAAGATCGTGATGTGGCAACACAAACACTATCTCTTACTCGCGTTGGTGACCAACCTTGGTATTCCTGTGGGCCTTGGCCTTCTATATGGCGATGTTTGGGGCATGGTGTTGATGGTGGGCGTCGTGCGTTTGGTGCTGAGTCACCACTCCACCTTCTTCATTAATTCATTGGCGCACATCTGGGGCGCTCAACCTTACACGGACAAGAACACCGCACGTGACAACGGGATTCTCGCGTTCTTCACGTTTGGCGAGGGGTACCACAACTACCACCACATCTTTGAAAATGACTACCGCAATGGTATTCATTGGTGGCAGTACGATCCAACTAAGTGGCTAATCAAAAGTTGTGAATGGGTAGGATTGGCGGAGAAACTTCGCGTGACTCCCAAGATTAAGATAGAGAAAGCGCGCGCAAAAATGACGCTAGAGCGCGCCAAATCTAACATTCGCTCTATGCCAAATGCGAGCCTCATCAGCGATACGCTCAACAAAGAGTTTGAGCAGTTGATGAGCAAAATGACCGACTACTACGAGGTGAAGAAGCAGGTCCTCGAAGCGAAGAAAAGCAACATGGTTGAGCGCTACGAGCAATCCCTCTTAAAACTGCGCTATCAACAGTTGAAACAGGATCTCGCCGCACAAAAACGTCGCTGGGAAGGACAGATCGCTCAATACGCCTAATCAGAACACTTTGTTCAGTCTAAAGTATCTAAAAGTAAAAGCCTTAAATGATCAAAGGGAGCTGACGCTCCCTTTGTTGCATTCATGTTTCGATAATGGCTTGTCTTGATTAGAGTGCCGCTCAAGCCGCACTCTGGCTATTAGCCAATCATACGCTCGTCTTGTATACGATGCTCGTTGATCAACACCGTAGTCGCACGTTTGAAAAAGTTGAAGTCGGTCGCGGTCGCACTAGTGTACGCACCCATCATGCGGCCCACCACCAAGTCACCATTTTCGAGCATCGGTAGCATGATGTTTTCCGCAATCACATCAATACTGTCACACGTTGGACCTGCCAGCACACTTGGCATCATCTCGCCACCTTGCTTCAGTACCGCCATTGGGTAAGGCGCATCATCAAACATGAGACCACTGAACGAGCCATAGATACCATCGTCTAGGTAGTACCACATCTGACCTTCACGCTCCGCTTGGCCCATCACCGATGCCACACTGGTTACTGCCTCTGCCACAATAAAACGTCCTGGCTCAGCAATCACCTGCACTGTTTCTGGTAGGGTAGCAAGCGCTTGGTTGATCGGTTGGCAAAACTCATCAATCGGCATCACTTTTTGTGTATAGCACACTGGGAAACCTCCGCCGATATCTAAGGTACTCAGTGCCGGTAGCCCTTTCGCCACCACTTTGTCCATGACATCACGGCAGGCGTGAATCGCGTCGACGTATTTCTGCGGATTCATCGTTTGTGAACCCACGTGGAAAGAGAGTCCTTTAATGCGAATATTCCACATTTGCGCTGTCTCGATGATCACGAGTGCTTGCTCTGGTGTGCAACCAAATTTTTTCGACAAATCGGCAAACGCTTCATTGTTGCGAAAACTCAAGCGCACTAGTAGCTCAACTTCATCTTGATAAGGCTTAAACTTCGCCAATTCGTTCAAGTTGTCGACCACAAACACGTTGCAACCGTACGCTAAGGCATCACGGATATCGGCATCACGTTTGATTGGGTGAGTATGAATCGTGCGCTCAGCAGGCACGCCCTGCTCGGCCACCAATTCCACTTCGCCGGTAGTGGCAAGGTCAAAACTCGCCCCTTCTTCAAGCAGAGTGCGAACAACAGCAGGGTGTGGCAGTGGCTTAAGTGCGAAGTGCAAGGTGACATTCGGCAGTGCACGGCTTAGCGCTTGGTAGCGTTCACGAATGATGTCGCAATCGAGGAGCATCAAAGGTGCGCCATATTGGCTCACCGCTGATTCGATGAATTGCGCTTCACTCGCTGCCATCGCAGGGGAAGCAAAAGATTGAAAACCAAGTACTGAGTGTGTGTTAGCCATGATAGCTTTCTCCAACAATTTAGGCATTGCTCGTCGCGCTGCCCTATTGGAGGGGTAAGCAAATCGATGAACAATGGAGCGTCAATAAAGCGCAATACGCGCAGTCAAAGTCACTCTTGGATAGTTGCTCTATCGCCTTGCCACAAAACAGAATGTGATGTACTCGGATTGGCTATCATCAAGAAGCAGGGCGATAGTAAGGTCATGAGTCGGTCAGTGCAATAGGAAATGGGCAAAAGAAAAGACACTTATTTTTATCGTCTAGATAAGGATTCTTTATCCACTCCACGCGATGACCTAACGCCTGTGATCAGCCCTTTTTCTTACCGCGTCCCGCATGAATTTTCAGCTTGGCTTTCATTTTACGCTTTTCCGATGAACGGCTTTTTTTCCTTGGCGCACGATCAGGTTCCATCTCTTCAATCAGACTCGGTTCGAAGCCCGCCAGCCACTCTTGTGGTAAGCGCTGATCAAGCAAACGCTCAATCGCCTCAAGCAGGTACTCTTCGTCTTTTGCCATCAAAGAGACCGCTAGCCCGGCTTGACCCGCGCGGCCCGTACGGCCAATCCGGTGGATATAGTCTTCCGCTTTGTAAGGTAAATCGAAGTTCACCACCTGCTCTAATTGCGCAATGTCTAAGCCTCGCGCGGCGACATCTGTGGCAATCAACGCACGCACTTTACCTGATTTGAAATCGTCGAGCGCTTGCTGGCGTGCCCCTTGGCTTTTATCACCGTTGATAGAAGCAGCCTTAATGCCATCTAACTTTAACTCTTTGGCCAACGCATCACTGCCCTGCTTGGTTTTGGTGAAGACCAACACCTGCTGCCAGTTTTTAGATCCAATCAAATAGGCCAACAATTCCGCTTTGCGTTTTTTGTCGACCGGATAGACCATCTGCTCCACTTTCTCAGCGGTGCTGTTGGCCGGCGATACTTGCACGACTTGCGGCTCATTGAGCATTTTGTGCGCTAGCGTTTTGATGCGTTTATCAAACGTGGCAGAGAAAAACAGCGTTTGACGCTCTGGGTTTGTCGCTTTGAGAATGCGTTGAATATCCGGCATAAAGCCCATATCCAACATGCGATCCGCTTCATCCAACACCAAGTAACGTGTTTTCTTAAGTTGGATGTGTTTACAGTAAAGGTGATCAAGCAGGCGCCCAGGCGTTGCGATCAAAATATCACAGCCATTGGCGAGGTGACGCGTTTGTACATTGATGCTTGTGCCGCCATACGCGGTGACAATGTGCAATTCACTGGTCTGATTGTACGCGCTGAGGTTGTCGTACACTTGCTGCGCTAACTCACGCGTGGGCACCACGATCAGCGCCAACACATCGTTGCTTTGTGGATCGCGCTTTAACGCCGCTTGGCTCAAAAGTTGGATAATCGGCAAACCAAACGCGGCGGTTTTCCCCGTACCGGTTTGCGCACCGGCCAACAAATCGACCCCTTGCAGTACTTTTGGAATGGCCTGCTCTTGTATGGCTGTGGGCGTATCGAAACCCAAACGTTCCACCGCTGCGACAAGCGAAGAATCAAGACCAAGTTGAGTAAATAGAGACATTGTGCAATTCCAAATAGAGTCGGGTCGGCGATTCTATCAGAAACTCTTCGCAGCGTTGAGTACGTCTGAATACAATTGGTCGAAAATCGCCATTAAGTGAGCAGATTCTCGGCTTAAATCCTCACCGCAATGCGCCAATGGCGTCATTCTAGGCGAGCGCTGAGCAATTCGGCTCAGTGCAAAGCGGATGTTGTCGAGCTCTTGATACGAGTTCAACCATTGACCTTGGTGCATTGCGTTAGCAACACGCATAAAACGTTCAGGTAGTGGCTGCTCTGTCTGCTGAGCTTGGCGTAGAACGGTGCGCATGGCAGATTGACTGAATTGCTCAAGCGAGACGGGATGATACTCATCAAAGCGGCAGGCTAACGCATGGTCCCAGAACATATCTAACGCGATGGGCGCATAACGCCTTTTTTCACGGGCGAAAAGCAACTTTGCCTGCGCGGTTAATGGGTGGCGATCGGTGTACGAATCGACAAATCGGTGCAACTTAATGCCGTCTACCACTGAAGGATGAAAACGCCCCTCGGGATTGCCTTTAACAAAATCCCCGAGCAAGTTTCCCATTAGGTTTGACTCACACGCGGTCGCGATATGTAGGTGAGCGAGGTAGTTCATAAAACACAAAGCCAGCGCATCCGCACTGGCTATTCTCTAAAAGAGGGTTGGGTAACACTTACTGACCAAAGAGTTCTTTGGCGAGTTCGAGGGTTTCTTCATCGTAGTTCGATAAATCAAACCCGATTTCCATCGCATCGAGGAGTTCAAGATTCTCTTCGTTGATTGCTTGGTCACTCATAGGACCTCCTTATTCTTCATTTCCCCTGCCCGAGCCTCGAGCAGGTTTCCTTTATACGTCTGTTATATGACACTTTTTTGAAAAGTAAAACCCCTTGGCACTCGATAGCGCACTGAGATCCAGTGCAAAACGTTTGCATGACCGCCCGAATAGGCATTACACAGCCAACTGTAAATAATAATGTACAATTGTGGCGTTTTATCTGTACATTTCACTTGATCTCAAGTGAAAGCTCCAACATAATCGCCATAAAGGTAAATAAAGCACTAATCTTGCTCTTATTAACGCCATTATTCTCTAACCAAACACCAACAACACGTAAAGAATTTAATACATGTCTAAATCAAAGGTTTTCGGTAGTACTTTGATCATTGCTGGTACCACCATAGGTGCGGGCATGCTTGCCCTGCCACTTGCGTCCGCTGGGATCGGATTTTCCACCTCTCTACTCATCATGCTCGTCTTGTGGGCCCTGATGGCTTACACCGCGCTATTGATGGTCGAGTTGCATCAACACGCCGACGCCAAAGCGACACTGCACACATTGGCCGAGCAATTTCTCGGTAAGCGAGGAAAGTGGCTCGCCAGTTTTGCCATGATGTTTCTATTCTATGCACTCTGTGCTGCTTACATCGCAGGGGGTGGCGCGCAGTTTGGTGAGCGTATAACGCAAATTGCCGCCATTGAGGTCTCACCTGCCATCGCCACCATCGTATTTACACTCATTGTTGCTGTCGTGGTGACCATTGGCACAAGCACCGTGGATAAAGTCAATCGCGTACTCTTTAGCGTGAAGATGCTCGCGATGGCGTTAGTGCTGACCTTCCTAGCACCCAATGTGACACAATCTTACCTACTGAGCCTTCCGATTGAGCAAGGTTTGATCATCGCCGCTATTCCCGTGATTTTCACTTCATTCGGTTTTCACGGCAGTATTCCCGCCATTGTGAATTACTTGGACGGCCACACGACCTCACTGCGCCGAGCGATTATGATTGGCTCGGCGATCCCCTTGGTGATTTACCTAGTTTGGCAGTTGGTGACTCTGGGCGTCGTCAGTCAAAGTACGCTGATGGACAACCAAGGCCTGAGCGCGCTCATTCGCACCTTGGGCGAACAAGTCCATCAATCTAACTTGGCGCAAACCATCGGCCTGTTTGCTGACCTTGCACTGCTGACTTCCTTCCTCGGTGTCAGTTTAGGCTTGTTCGAGTTCCTCGGCGACTCGCTGACGACATCGACGCGCCGACCTAATCGTTGGGTCATCGGCGTGGTGACCTACTTGCCGCCGATGGGCTTTGCCCTTTTCTATCCTGAAGGCTTTATTATGGCGCTCGGTTACGCAGCGATAGCCTTAGCGGTCTTGGCGATATTCCTACCAGTATGGATGGTAAAGCGCTCAAGGCAAACGCATCAAAGCGCGGGCTATCAAGTCATCGGTGGCAACATAGCGCTGAACATATGTGGGCTGACTGGACTTATCATTGTCGGCGCGCAAGTGCTCATCACTGCAGGTTGGCTCCCGGCTCTGGGTTAAGCAACATTAATAGTCAGAGATTATGGATGATGGAAAGGCAGCGTGGCTGCCTTTTTTGCGTATGAGGGTTGTGGGTTGTGGGTTGTGGGTTGTGGGAGAGAGTTTGATCGTTGGGGGTGGAATAGGAGTATAGGGAGACGACTTTATGTGAAAGTTTTTCGTTACTGGCTCTGTCTTGTGTAGAGATAGTCAAATTCAACGAGGTTGATATGAAACTGAACAGTCACGTGACCTTAGTCCTTATTGCCATTGCGGCAGTGGCGACGTCTTTTCTTGGTCATACACAAAGCGCGGAAGTTAGCCCCTCAACGAGCGCCGCTCAGAATACCGCTCAGATAGAAACCGCAACGCTCGCCGGCGGATGTTTCTGGTGCACGGAATCGGATCTGGAAAAGTTGGACGGTGTGATTGATGTAGTGTCCGGCTATTCCGGTGGTGAGCTCGACAATCCGACCTATAAACAAGTCTCTTCAGGCAAAACCGGGCATATCGAAGTGATTCAGGTGACCTTCGATGCCTCTCAAGTAAGCTATGAGCAAGTGCTCGATCAGCTGCTGCGCCATATTGATCCTACCGATGACCAGGGATCGTTTGTTGACCGAGGTCGTCACTATCGCCCCGCTATTTTCTATCACAATTCACAACAGCGCGATATTGCCAGCCAATTCCTCGCCGATGTGGACAAGTTAGGCGTGTTTAAAAAGCCACTGAAAGTGGAGCTCATTGCGTTCGATAACTTCTGGCCTGCAGAGGAGTACCATCAGGACTACTACAAAAAGAGTAAAGTGCGTTACAACTACTATCGTTACGCATCTGGACGCGACCAATATCTAGACTCGATTTTTGGTGAAGACCGCAACGAAAATCCAGTGACACTGCGTGAGATGATCAACCAAAACTCCGGTCAAGTCAGTGGCTCGATGTCAGAGGTTACAACCTACGTGAAACCGAGTGATGACGAACTCAAAGCTCGCCTAACCGATCTGCAATACTACGTGACCCAAGAAGAAGGGACTGAGCGCCCATTTGACAACGAATATTGGGACAACAAACAAGCAGGTATCTATG
Organism: Vibrio sp. R15-SG3-ISO1A; assembly: GCF_059833955.1. Taxonomy (NCBI): domain Bacteria; kingdom Pseudomonadati; phylum Pseudomonadota; class Gammaproteobacteria; order Vibrionales; family Vibrionaceae; genus Vibrio; species Vibrio sp. R15-SG3-ISO1A. Next base: position 23,780 of record NZ_JCBDGH010000030.1, on the reverse strand, counting down.
TGGACATCGTCACTGGTGAACCGCTGTTCTCGTCGACCGACAAATATAAATCGGGCACAGGCTGGCCGAGCTTTACCAAGCCGATCGATGAGCGTTACATTGTCACTAAAACCGACTTTAAGCTCATCTATCCAAGAACAGAAGTACGCAGTCGATTCGCTGACTCTCACCTAGGTCACGTCTTTAAAGATGGGCCGGCGCCAACAGGGTTACGCTACTGCATGAACTCAGCGGCGATGAAATTTATTCCGCTTGAGGAGATGGCTAAACAGGGCTACGAGAACTATCTCTATTTATTCGAAGGTTGATTGAATCGCCATAAAAATAGCCAGCAAAGACGCTGGCTATTTTTGTTTTTCCATCGAGTGTAATGACGATTATTTCATCACACGCGCTTTAAAGGTGCGGCCTTTCATCTTGCCGGTTTGTAGCTGTTTTAGCGCCGTTTTGACGGCATCATGCGTCACCGCAACATACGACACCATGGGTAGGATGTTGATTTTGCCAATCTTACTGCCATCAATGCCTGCTTGTTTGGTCAACGCTCCTAAGATATCGCCCGCGCGCACTTTTTGCTTCTTACCGCCGAGGATTTGGATGGTTTGCATCGCTGGATAATAAGGTCTTTCCATCGGCTTTTCCGGCACCGATTGTGGTGTGATCTCTATGTCCATGTACTCTTCAATTCGCGCTACGCGGTACTGCTCTTTTTCACTGAAAAAGCTCAATGCCATCCCTTTTGCGCCCGCACGACCGGTACGGCCAATTCGGTGAACATGCACTTCAGGATCGCGTGAAAGCTCAAAGTTGACGACTGCATCAAGGTTGTCGACATCTAATCCGCGCGCCGCCACATCGGTGGCAACCAAAATAGAAATGCTCTTGTTGGCAAAGCGAGTCAAAGCTTGTTCACGTTCACGCTGTTCCATATCGCCATGTAACTCGACCACGCTAAAACCGCGCTGAGACAACTCATCCGTCACGTTTTGCACTTCTCGCTTGGTGTTGCAAAACACCACCGACGACTCTGGTTTATGCGTCAGCAGCAATGCCTCCAGAGCATCGTCTCTTTGCTCGGTACTCTCCAGTTGGAAAAACTGCTGAGTAATGGTGCTGCTTTGGTGGGTCGACTCGACTTTAACGATCTTGGGCTCACGCATCACTTTGTGCGCTAAGCTGTCGATATTGGTTGGGAAAGTGGCACTAAACAGCAAGGTTTGACGATCTGTTGGCGCCTCAGCCAAAATGGCATCAATGGCCTCTTCAAAACCCATGTCCAGCATGCGGTCCGCTTCGTCTAAAACGAGAGTGTTCAGCTCATCAAGATTGATACGACCTTTGCTGAGGTGATCCAACAAACGCCCCGGGGTACCGACCAATATATGCGCGCCATGCTCTAATGAACCGATTTGAGGGCCCATTGGCATGCCGCCACACAGCGTCAGTACCTTAATGTTGTGAATGCCTCGCGCTAGCGTGCGGATCTCGGTCGCCACTTGGTCAGCCAGCTCTCGAGTAGGACACAACACCAATGATTGAACACGAAAACGACCCACATTCAGATTGTTCAGCACGCCAAGAGAAAAGGTTGCGGTTTTACCAGAGCCCGTCTTCCCCTGACCAATGACATCCTGCCCGTCGAGAATAAGCGGCAACGCCTGCTGCTGAATGGCCGTCATCTCAGTGTAGCCCATCGAGTCTAGGGTCTGCTGGAGTTCGGTTTTGAGGTTAAGTTGGTCAAATGAAAGGTTCACTCTGGTGTCCTTGTTGTTTCAATATGGGTTCGCGCGGTGGCGACTGCAACAAGCGCTTGGTCTGCGCTCGTAACGCTTAAAATGAGTAAAACGAAAAACCGCTTCACAAGAAGCGGTTTTTACTTATCTATCGAATACCGTGTAAAAACTCATGTCGGGTCGCGGGGTTCGATTTGAAAATCCCCCCCAACGCCGTGGTGGTGGTTTCGCTGGTCGCGTCCATCACGCCGCGAGATTTGACACAATAGTGAGTGGCATCAATCGTTACCGCGACATCGTCCGACTCCAATAAGGTTTGCAAGGCCACCAAGATCTGCTGAGTCATTCGCTCTTGGACCTGTGGACGCTGAGCAAAAAATCGTACGATGCGGTTAATTTTGGACAAACCGATGATTTTACCGCGCGGAATGTACGCCACCGCTGCACGACCATCGATCGTCACTAAGTGGTGCTCACAAGTGCTCGTCACGGTGATGTCTTTAACTCGGACCATCTCACTGACATTCATCTTATTTTCAATCACGGTGATCTTAGGGAAGTTGGCGTAATCCAAGCCAGAGAAAATCTCATCCACGTACATTTTGGCAATGCGATGCGGCGTCTCTTCCAAACTGTCGTCACTTAGGTCTAACTCAAGCAAAGCGAGGATCTCACGCATGTGATGCTCGATCTTCTGCTTCTTTTCGTCTCGGCTAAATTCGTTGGGCACCATCGGGGTTTCTAACCCGCGACGTTCTAGCGCCTCTTTTACTAACTTCGCGGACTCGCTAAGACCTGACATTCGACTTCCTCTTAATACTCTAACTGCCGTCAAATCGGGATATTTACCCCTTTCGGATGGCTGACAAGGATACTCGGATTTTTGAATAATTACATCCACATTTTACTGACGGGGATTGATTTGTGCTGCTTTTTGTATGGTAGAGTGTCAACCATTACGTCAACCCTAAACACCTGTGGTTATTTGGGGTGAATAATAATCAAAACAACGGAATTTACTCTATGGGATGCTGTGACGCACCGGGCCTAATGCCCATTGAAGAAGCGATGGAAAAAATGCTATCGCCGATTAAGCCGATTCAAACCACCCTACGCTTACCGCTCGCCGACGCGATCGGTTTTGTCCTTGCACAAGATATTCTCTCGCCTATTAATGTGCCCCCTTTTGATAACTCTGCGATGGATGGCTATGCCATCAGGCGTGCGGATCTGTCCAAGCAAGCGATCTTGCCACTGGCGGGTAAATCTTTCGCAGGCCAACCGTTTGAAGGTGAATGGCCAGCAGGAAGCTGCATTCGCATCATGACTGGTGCAAAAATTCCTGACGGTGCCGACGCCGTGGTCATGCAAGAAAACACCGAAGTGAGTGATGAGGGTATTCGCTTTCTGCAAACCGATGTCAAACCCAACAACAATATTCGCCCGACCGGAGATGATATTCGCCAAGGCGATGTGGTGTTACCCAAAGGAGAGAGACTGACTGCCCGCGATATTCCTATGATCGCAACCTTGGGAGTTAGTCATGTTGAAGTGGTACGTAAACCTCGCGTGGCGTTTTTCTCCACAGGAGATGAACTGAAGCCACTCGGCGAACCTCTACTTGACGGACAAATCTACGACAGCAATCGCTATGGCATCAAACCTCTGATTGAAAATTTTGGCTGTGAGCCGATTGATTTAGGCATAGTACCCGACTGCCCTGAAACGCTGGCCGCGACATTTGAACAGGCACAAAGACTGGCCGACGTGGTGGTGACCTCGGGGGGCGTCAGTGTCGGTGAAGCGGACTACACCAAAGACATCCTCGAACAGCTCGGCGAAATTGGTTTTTGGAAGCTAGCGATCAAGCCGGGCAAACCGTTCGCGTTTGGTCAGCTCTCCAGTGCGTGGTTTTGTGGGCTGCCGGGTAACCCCGTCTCTGCGGTTTTGACCCTATACGTGCTGGTGCAACCCATGTTAGCGAAATTAGCCGGACACACGCAGTGGCAGGCGCCGCCAATGATTCCCGCCATAACCAAAACCGCCTTCAAAAAATCGCCGGGACGTACAGACTATCAACGTGGTATCTACCGAATCGAAAATGGGCAATTTGTGGTTGAAACGACAGGTAATCAGAGCTCAGGCGCCTTTCGTTCTATGAGTCTTGCTAACTGTTTCGTGATTTTGGAGCGCGAACGGGGCAATGTTGCAGAAGGTGAAACCGTTCACATTCAGCTCTTTAATTCAACCTTGTACTGATAAGGGGGGAACTTGGTGATGTTATCTGATCAAGAACTGCTCCGTTACAATCGCCAAATTATCTTGCGCGATTTTGATTTTGACGGTCAAGAAGCGCTCAAAGAGGCCTCTGTCCTCATTCTGGGCGCCGGGGGCCTTGGCTGCGCGGCCAGTCAATACCTCGCCGCCGCAGGCATCGGTACCTTGACCTTGGTTGACGATGATGAGGTTGAGCTGTCGAACCTTCAGCGCCAAGTGCTCCATCATGACCAAGACATTGGCAAGAAAAAGGTCCAATCTGCGGCGGAGTCTCTACGTCAATTGAATCCGCACGTCGTCGTGCATACCGTCGAGTCGCGTTTGGACGACATTCGTCTCTCCCAGCTGATTGGCGTTCATTCTCTTGTGATCGATGCCAGTGACAACGTAGAAACACGCAATCAGCTAAACCGCCTTTGTTTTACTCATCAAGTTCCACTTGTTTCTGGCGCAGCGATCCGCATGGAAGGACAAGTAAGCGTATTCACTTACCAAGACGCGCGCAAACCGTGTTACCAGTGCCTGAGTGCGCTATTTGGCGCCAATGCGCTGAGCTGCGTAGAGGCCGGCGTTATGTCTCCCGTGGTCGGAATTATCGGCGCGATGCAGGCACTCGAGGCAATCAAAGTCATCACCCATTTTGGTCAGCCTTGTGAAGGTAAACTCCTCATGTTTGACGCGCTGACACTCAACTGGCGTGAAATGGCACTGATGAAACATCCTGATTGTCAGGTCTGCGGCTCACAGCAGTAACCGCCTGTCTGGACGAGGCTCAAATCACATCTAACAGGCGCACCTAAATCAGCACCGAAAACGAATAAGGAAAATCAATGTCAGCACTCGTTAACGCCCACTGGCTCCATGAGCACCTTCATCGCCCAGAGCTGGTGGTATTGGATGCCAGTATTTCATTCCAGATCCCCAATACCCCTGCGCCAGTGCTTAATGAGGTGATCCCCGGCGCGCTGCGCTTTGACTATGATGACGATTTTCACGATCCAAGTTATGGCTTGCCGCATATGATGCCAAGTGAAAGCGCCTTTAACCGTCAAGCCCAAGCATTGGGTTTAAACAATGACAGTGTGATTGTGGTGTACGACAACACGGGCACTTTCGCATCGCCGCGTGCTTGGTGGATGCTAAAAAGCATGGGCCACGAGGAGGTCTATGTGCTTAACGGCGGCCTACCTGCTTGGATAGCGCAAGGTTATGCGACGCAACCAACCCACAATGCACCCAAAGGGTTGGGTAACTTCGAGGGCCAACGTAGCCAAGCTGGATTTATTCATGCGGATGCTGTCCTAGAGTTTGCTAACGCAAAAAGCGCCACTATACTTGACGCCCGCTCACAAGCCCGATTTGATGCCCAAGTACCGGAACCCAGAGAAGGGATACGTAGTGGTCATATTCCCCACTCTCAATGCTTGCCTTTTTCTTTACTCATCGACAACGGGCAAATGAAAGACCGTAACGCTCTCGCTTCGGCATTTGCATCACGCCTTGCGTCGCACAAGGACAACCAACCGTTAGTATTTAGCTGTGGCTCTGGCGTCACTGCTTGCATTTTAGCCCTAGCGGCGTATGAGCTCGGCCATCGCCAGCTGCAGGTCTATGACGGATCATGGACGGAATGGGGAAGCCGACCAGATCTGCCTATCGAGTGCTAACCCACTCACTATTTAGAGGTAATTCGTTTCTAAACTAACGTTTTATCTGTTCAAACATGGCGCTTCTCCTATTTGCGTATACGCTTAATTGAGGTTTAACGGATTAAAGCGGAGAAGCGGCATGATCAACCTGACGATCGCAAACAAACTGAGACTTGCGTTTGCCACTTGTTTGATATTTTTCGCCATATCAGGCTGGTACAGCTATCAGGGTATGACGGGCGCCAGTCAAAACTTCAAACAGTACGGTCACCTTGCCAAAGAAACGACACTGGCCGGTGAGATACAAGCCAATTTTCTCAAAGTCCGTTTAAGCGCCCTGCAATACGCCAACACGCTCTCCCCCAAGCAACTTGATATCTACAACCAACGCTACAACAAATTGATCAGCATCATCTCAGACGATTTGAAGCTCACCGATGATCCACTTCGTACCAAGCACCTCAATGCGGTGCTCGACGAGGCAAAACAATTCCATCAAGCGTTTGATGTGGTTAAGCGCTCCGCCGAGCAAGTGGAGCAGAAAGTGTTCGTTGACATGGTGGAGTTGGAGAAAAAGGCCCTATACGACCTCGAATCCATGATTGAATCTGCGCACAGCAACGGCGATGCCGATATTGAGTATTACTCGTCGATGGTGATGGAGAAATTCTTACTCGCCAATATCGAAGTGCTCAATTACCTTCACAAAGAGAAGCCGGAAACCATCGAGACCATTCGTGCCTATTTTCAAACTGAAATCCCAGCGCTTGAAACACGTTTCGCCGATCTCATTACCTCTAGCCAGGATCAGGCGCTGCTCGCTGAGTTCATTGTGCAGCGCCAAGCCTATGAACAAGGTTTTGAGCAAGTCATTACCCTGAGAGACACTCAGCATCAAGCAGAAAAGAGCATGCTTGAGTTGGGCGAAGACATCTCTCATGAGCTCGAAGCGATCAAGCTTGAATCGATGGACCAGCAAGTCACACTTACAGAGGTGCTAAGTGAACACAAAGCACAAACTATTGAAATGATCGTGATTCTTACTCTGCTTGCCATTCTGGTGTCACTTACAGCAGCAGTCATGATCACGCGAGCGATTCGACAAGGGTTGATGAAGGTGCAAGAGGTTTCTACTTCTCTGGCAGAGGGCGACCTGTCGATTGAGGTCGAGGTCAAAGGTAAAGATGAAATTGCGCAGCTATTACGTAACATGCGCAACACCATTGAATCACTGCGCGATATTGTTGCGACGGTCGCGGACTCGTGTATCAAAGTCGGTCACATGTCAGAAGAGTTGCAGGCGATCACGCACACCACAGACCAATCCGCGGATCGTCTGCGTGCCGAAATGGATCAAATTGCCTCCGCCGTGCAGCAGCTTTCCACCAGCACGACAGAAATATCGCAAAGCGCCACAGACGGAGCCAGTTTCACTCAGCGCGCGGGTCAAGACATCAGTGAAACCCTAGGTGACGTTGAGAAAACGTTGCAGGCCATTGAAAGCGCGGACGAAGCCATGTCTATTGGCTCTGAGCAAGTCCTCGCGCTTTATGATCAATCCATGAACATCGGCTCGATATTGGAAGTGATTCACGGTGTTGCCGAACAAACCAACTTACTCGCCCTGAACGCAGCGATTGAAGCGGCTCGTGCTGGTGAGCAAGGACGTGGTTTTGCTGTGGTGGCTGATGAAGTAAGAACACTTGCCAAACGTACTCAAGATGCGACGGGCCAGATCGAGACCATGATTCGTGAATTGCAATCTGGCGCAGAATCGGCTCGCAAGTCCATCGATTCGAGCCACGATAAAGTCACACACGTCAATACCCAAGCGCAGGTCACTTCCGGTAAGCTCAATGCTATTCATGGCACCATCGGTGAACTCGAAGACTCGAATCTGCAAATTGCCGCGGCGGTCGAAGAGCAGTGCATGGTCACCAATTCTGTGAGCGAAAACATCACTGAAACCGCCAACATCACTCGAGATAACAGCGAAACCATCAAACATATTGCGATTTCCGCTACTGAACTGGCAGAAGTGGCGCAATACCTCGACATGCAAATGAAACGGTTTAAGACCGCTTAATCCAGTTCACAAACACGTAAAACACCACCGCGCCCTGACGCGGTGGTGCTAGTTTGAATTCCCCGCTGGGTTCATTTGTTCATCCAAGTTCAATACGGTCAACGCATTGCTGACACTGGTCGCGATAACATCGATAACGCCGGTTCGCAATGCGCCCAGCAGAGCCAAAGGCTTACTGTTTTCTGCCGCTATGGCGATCACCTGCGAGATGGGCCTAAATTCTTCTATGCCCAGCCCTATCACCCTGTCGCTCATCACTGTGGTCGCACTTACGCCGTGGATGTCAAAAAAGTCATAGCCAGCAAAATCCCCAACGATCCCCTGCTGCATACGCGCCTGAACAACTTCTTCGGCACTGAACCAGCCCAAATCGACCATATAGCTGTTTTCACTCATGTCACCGATGCCCACTAGGGCGACATCGGCTTTGCGGGCGAGATCTAACGTCTGTTTTACCGTACCGTTTTGCATAAACGCCAGTTTTTGTTCGCGGTTCTCTGCGTAAGCGGGGGCGTAGAGGGTTTCCGAACTGCCGCCATAACTTTTGGCAAACTGACGGCAAATGTGGTCAGCATTAAACATCCCACCGCGCGGGTGTATACCGCCAATCCCACAAACAAATTTCACCTCGCGTTGTGGGATCACACCGACATGGTGAGCGACCGCTGAGACGTTGCGCCCTTGCCCGACCGTCACCACAGTGCCATTTTGTAACGTGCTCGCCATGTAGCGCGAGACCAACCCCGCCACTTGCTGGCGCTGCAACTCTTCACTGGGCTGATCGAGCGCGACGAGTGCCCGCTTCACGCCAAAGCGCTCTATCAAGCGTTGCTCAATTTTGGCGCTGAACACTGGATGATATTTGACGGTAATTTCAACGATGCCCTCGTCACGGGCCTGCTTTAACATCCGTCCGACTTTGGCGCGCGAGACGGCAAATTTTTTGGATATTTCTTCCTGGGTTGCCCCATCTTGATAGTAAGCCACCGAGATTTCTGTCAATAGATCAGTGCTATCAACCGAGACCTCTTGCTGTGTTTTACTCATGCTTCACCTTTATTGTCCTTGTAATTCAATCAGGACTTACCGAGTTAGATGGAATGGATATCCGTCTGTAACAAACGCTCAAGCTCGTAGCATATGTCACCCTCTCATTAAATGCCAACATTTGCTCACAGCCGATACATTTTCTCACAAGAATTTTGACCCAGTTCAAGCCAGTGTTCTTGCTAGCTTTGGCTACGCAAACGTTTCATCAATTTGCGGTGTCATGCCAAGACAAATAAAGCTTGATAAAGCTCACTGAACATCAGGATCTAGCATTGACTTTAACCCCAGATCAGATAATTATGGACCCATCATTTACTCAACGTTAGAGCAAATGTTCACAACAACTGCTCAGACGCTGGAAACATTGTGGTCGTGGTTCGCCTTTTTATGACACTAACGCATCAAATTCATAAGACGATCCGCGCACTCGCTTGCCAATGCACCGCACACATCTTAGGTACGGATGTGGACACCCAAGAAATAGGATGATCGAAATGAGCAACAAACTCGCACAACTTCGTAAACTGACAACTGTCGTCGCTGACACTGGTGAACTTGAAGCGATTAAAAAATACCAACCAGAAGACGCCACTACGAACCCATCTTTGATTCTTAAAGCGGCACAAATTGCTGAGTATGCCCCTCTTATCGATGACGCGATTGCCTATGCAAAATCTCAAAGCAGCGACAAAGCGCAACAAGTTCAAGACACCTGCGACATGCTGGCTGTTAACATCGGTAAAGAGATCCTGAAAACCATTCCAGGCCGTATCTCTACCGAAGTGGATGCTCGCCTCTCTTACGACACCGAAGGCAGTGTCGCAAAAGCACGCCAACTGGTGAAAATGTACAACGATGCAGGCATCACCAACGATCGCATCCTGATCAAACTGGCTTCTACTTGGGAAGGTATCCGCGCAGCAGAAATCCTAGAGAAAGAGGGCATCAACTGTAACCTAACGCTTCTCTTCTCTTTCGCTCAGGCTCGTGCGTGTGCTGAAGCGGGTGTATTCCTCATCTCGCCATTCGTTGGCCGCATTATGGACTGGTACAAGGCGAAAGAAGGCCGTGACTTTGAAGCTCAAGAAGATCCAGGCGTACTTTCTGTTACTAAGATCTACAACTACTACAAAGAGTACGGTTACAACACCGTCGTTATGGGCGCAAGCTTCCGTAACATCGGCGAAATCCTAGAACTCGCTGGCTGTGACCGTCTCACTATCGCACCTGCTCTTCTTGCTGAGCTCGAATCAGCTGAAGGTGAAGTGGTTGAGAAACTGGTTGACTCTAAAGGCGCCGCTGAGCGTCCAGCACCAATGACACACGCTGAGTTCCTATGGGAACACAACCAAGACCCAATGGCGGTTGAGAAGTTGGCAGAAGGTATCCGCAACTTCGCTGTCGACCAAGGCAAACTTGAAGCCATGATTGAAGCGAAACTTTAATCAACAGAATTTAAAAAGGGGAACGTTTGCGTTCCCCTCTTCACATCTTTTTAAGAAACCATCTACTAGTCGGTATTTATTATGGATCGCAAATATTTAGCCAATGCCATTCGTGCGCTGAGCATGGACGGCGTACAACAAGCCAATTCAGGTCACCCGGGCGCACCTATGGGTATGGCAGACATCGCTGAGGTACTGTGGCGCTCTCACCTCAACCACAACCCTTCAAACCCAGAGTGGGCTGACCGCGACCGTTTTGTGCTTTCAAACGGCCACGGCTCTATGCTGATTTACTCATTATTGCACCTTAGCGGCTACGAGCTATCGATTGACGACCTGAAAAATTTCCGTCAACTGCACTCTAAAACCCCTGGCCACCCAGAGTATGGCTACGCACCGGGTATCGAGACCACTACAGGTCCACTTGGCCAAGGTATCACTAACGCAGTCGGTATGGCGCTAGCGGAAAAAACGCTCGCAGCGCAATTCAACAAACCGGGTCATGACATCGTTGACCACTTCACCTACGCATTCATGGGTGATGGCTGTCTGATGGAAGGCATCTCTCACGAAGCCTGTTCTCTAGCGGGTACGCTAGGCCTTGGCAAGCTGATCGCATTCTGGGATGACAACGGCATCTCTATCGATGGTCACGTTGAAGGTTGGTTCTCTGACGATACGCCGAAGCGTTTTGAAGCGTACGGCTGGCACGTCATCCCAGCGGTAGACGGTCACGATCCTGAAGCGATCGACGCCGCCATCATCGCCGCTAAAGCAGACCCTCGCCCTACTCTAATCTGTACGAAAACCATCATCGGTTTTGGTTCACCGAACAAGTCTGGTTCACACGACTGTCACGGTGCACCACTCGGCGCTGAAGAAATTGCAGCGACACGTAAAGAACTAGGTTGGGAGCACGGTCCTTTTGAAATTCCGCAAGATGTCTACGCGCAATGGGATGCGAAAGAAGCAGGCGCAACTAAGGAAGCAGCGTGGAACGAGAAACTTGCAGCTTATGAAGCTGCATATCCAGAGCTTGCAGCAGAATTCAAACGCCGCGTAAACGGTGAGCTACCTGCCGAGTGGGAAGAGAAAGCCAGCGCCATCATCGCTGACCTTCAAGCGAACCCAGCCAACATTGCATCACGTAAAGCGTCTCAAAACGCGCTAGAAGCGTTCGGTACTATGCTACCAGAATTCCTAGGCGGCTCGGCTGACCTTGCGCCTTCTAACCTCACCATGTGGTCTGGCTCTAAGTCAGTCTCTGCGGAAGATGCGTCGGGTAACTACATCCACTACGGTGTACGTGAATTCGGTATGACAGCTATCATGAACGGTATCGCTCTGCACGGTGGTTTCGTGCCATACGGCGCAACTTTCCTAATGTTCATGGAATACGCTCGTAACGCAATGCGCATGGCGGCTCTGATGAAAATTCAGAACATCCAAGTGTACACGCACGACTCTATCGGCCTTGGCGAAGATGGCCCGACTCACCAACCGGTTGAGCAAATGGCCTCGCTACGTCTCACGCCAAACATGAGCACATGGCGTCCATGTGACCAAGTGGAATCCGCTGTCGCTTGGAAACTCGCGATCGAGCGTAAAGACGGCCCAACGTCTCTCATCTTCTCTCGTCAGAACCTTGCACAGCAAGAGCGTAGCGCAGAGCAAGTCGCGAACATCGCTCGCGGTGGTTACATCCTGAAAGATTGTGAAGGCAAGCCAGAGCTTATCCTTATCGCAACAGGCTCTGAAGTTGAGCTGGCGGTTAACGCTGCGGCAGAGCTCACCGCGGAAGGTAAGAAAGTGCGTGTTGTTTCAATGCCATCAACCGATGCCTTTGACAAGCAAGACGCTGCGTACCGCGAATCTGTACTGCCATCAGATGTGACCGCACGTATCGCTATCGAAGCGGGTATTGCGGATTTCTGGTACAAGTATGTTGGCTTCGGCGGCAAGATCATCGGTATGACCACCTTCGGTGAATCCGCACCTGCAGGCGAACTGTTCAAAATGTTCGGATTCACGACAGAAAACGTGGTGAAAACAGCTAAAACACTGATCGGCTAACGACGGATTCAGCTGTGATAAACGATGCCCCGCTAGTGATAGCGGGGCTTTTTAGTATTCCAAAGAAGTTTTATCGAGATAGAGCACTTTTAAGAGGTCCAATTCCGGGAGGTGGCTTTTAGAGCGTTTCACCCGCAGCGACACCAACCAGCGGTCACTGTTGATTCTTGAGACAAAAGAGCTCAGTTTAATCAGTTTCCCTTCATTAAGTTGCTCTTTCGCTACATGATCTGGCAAATAGGCGATCCCCAACCCCTGCACGCAACTATTTAGCAAGCCATCGATACTTTCTATTTGAATATGACGCTTACAGTATTTAATTTCATCCAATAAATCCTCCGTTGCATTCATCGGCGTTAACAATGCGGAGGTTATCATTCGTTGCAACGTCAGTTCTTTATCTTTAAAGGCCCATACGATGGGATTGATATACCAACTAGCAGGCACTTCGGTAATGGGATAATCACAATAAAGGGTTGAGTCAAACTCAAAAAAGGTGCCGATTACCGCATCCAAATCATCACAAAATAATTTCTTTTGTAAATCTAACGTGCTTTGCTGAATAATATTCACTTTGTTATCTTGATATATCGACATATATTCAATCAATGGATTTAACACCCATTCCGTTTGGATTTTCGGATCTAATCCGATATTGATCAATGGCGCTTCTCGACTCGAAACATTACTCACCGAGACTAAAAAGGCTTTGGATTGTTCTAATAGATCGCGTGAAAGGTGCAGCACATGCTTACCGCTCTCTGTCAGAATCGGCAACTTCTTCGAGCGATCAAACAGTTGCACGTTAAGATCTATTTCAAGGTTTTGAATCGCCACACTAATCGTGGCTTGAGACTTACCCAGTTTTTTTGCAGCGGCACTGAATGAACCGCTATCTGCGGCAGCAACAAAAGCTTCAACCTGGTCTAAATTTACTGACATCGCTTTCCCCGGCAATAAGTGTATTACGTTATGAACTTCTTTTTGTTTTATATGGAATAGTTACCCATAAAAAACAAGCGCACAATAGTTTAGTGAAAATAATTTCATATAAACGATTGCTTTATTCCCATTTGTATTATTAGTGAGATTTAAGACCACAAAAAAAATGCGTGGCAAAGCCACGCCAAATGGAAAAAAGACAGGTCATTACAACTGCCTATAAATGGAGAAGCTTAATTAGTGGTAACTAAATTAACGCGGCGATTCTTCGCACGCGCTTCTGGTGTATCATTCGGGGTTATTGATCTTTCAAAACCATAACTTACCGTATTTAATTCTTCCTTGTTGTACCCTTTTTGAATTAAGTACGCAGCGACCGTTTCGGCACGTGCGAGCCCCAACGCATGGTTATAACCTGCCGTACCGACATTATCAGTGTGTCCTTCAATGGACAGACGAGGCGCTGGCACTTTAAATTGCTGATACACCTGATCGAGCACCTGTTTCGATGCTTCGGTTAAAGTGGCTTTATCAAAATCAAAATAGACGATCGCTAGTGGCGCGTCGCCCTCTTTTATTTGGCTGTCTGCGTATTCGTAGCATTCGTTGCGCACGAGCGTATTCGTCTTGCTGACGTCCATATGGATTGCCCCATCATTGGTGTGAGCAGCACTGACCAACTGGCCAGTTCGGTGCATCACCCAAGCCTGGCGTGAGCTTTCTATCGTTTCAGTGACCATCACTTCACGCTTCCCACAAGCGATCACTCGCGGCATCACCTCATTGTGATTGGCGTGCAGATCCACCTGTGGCGGCTGGGCGGTGGGCGTTTGAGCGCAGCCCATCACAAACAAGCTCGCAGTGCCTATCCCGTATATTTTGTTCATTCGTTAACCTCAGAAAATCGATAGTGAAGTTTGGTTTGCATCTTTTGCGCGCCGCCGGATCCGGATTGCAACATCTCTAAAATTGCTTCAAGTAAGTCATCAGCATTATCGATATCAATAATATTGTCTTCACCCACGCACTTCTTAAACGCTCTGTGGTTAGACGCTTTGAAATCGAGGCCGATTACCCCCATATAGGCCGGTGCATCCTCATCATGCGTAAAGTATTCGAGCATCTTTGAACACATCCCTTTGTCGACTAGCTGTTCTAGTGTGTCCTGCCAAGGGTTTTCTTGCCCATCGCTGATGATTAAAAACATCTTGATGCGTTTGTTGTAGCGCTCTTGATCCTCATCCTCCAATTGATCAAAATCTTTCGGCTTGCCGCGCATCATCATCTTGGTGCTACCCAAAATGCCTTGGTAAGCGCTCGTCCAGCCGGCGGCGTGCATAGATTGCACTTTATCAATCTCACTCTGATTATCGGTCAACTCGATACTCTCAAAATTGGCCCATTTACCCGCGCTATCGGTATTGAGACAAAGACCAATTCTAGAACCAAATAAGTTCGCCGCTTGTGCTCTAAAATCTCCCGCGTAGGCATGTTTGTCTTCATCAAAGAGAGAAACTAAGGTTTTATCTAAATCGACCCAATGCAGCCTATCTGGCAATCCTTGATCTGCATCCAACCAATTGTTTCTCGAAATATAGTGCGCCATTTTGGCGTGCGATTGCTGCGTACCCGATGGACAGTTCCTGCTGTTACTCGCACAACGATTCGCTGTGGTCTGTGACTGCAACGCCCACGTCATCCAATCCACTTCCCCAAACGACGCATAACCTAAGCCTGTAGGTGTCTTTTGATTGTATTCCAGATAGGTTTTGCAATAGAGCGTATTGTCGTGGCGCTCAATCGTACGCAGATTAAACGGAATAAAGCCAATTCTGTGGGTCATTTTGTCGCCATCATTGGTCGACAAAATCCCCGTTGAGATATCTTTGATCGCCTTTTTTAGCGATTGAATCCGTCTGTTCTCGTTCATCGATCCTGAGAAGTCGGAAATAAAAATCAGATCCGCTTCTTTACCCCCAAACAACTCTGGATAATTGCGAGCGATCGCCGTATTACCCACCTTTTCAGTACGTTGAAAACTGGGTATCCACTCGCTCGAGTACCAACTTTGGTGAGTCGTTTTGACATCAACCCGATATTGGTCGTACAACCCTTGGTCGGGGTTATCTTTAGAGAGCTTCACCTCCAACAGAAAGTCAGCATCATCAATGCGGCTATCTTGCACGTACTCGCGAAAATAGTGTTTGGCAAACTCACTCAAGACTTTGTCGTTACTGCTTGGCGATGTGCCTCTCGCTTGCAACGCTACGGCAAATGCCGCAGCCTCTGCCGCATCGCCTAGACGATTTTGCGTTTGCACGTAGCGCGTCCCTTCGATGGCCAAGAAAGTCATACTCAGGACAGGAATCAAGGTTAACCCTAAGTAGATACCTGCCGCACCGCGCTGTTTTGCTTTTGAACGGTAGGCACGTTTAACCTTCATCATCAAAGAATCTCCCTGGTAATATTGCAAATGAACGAAGGGTCAACCGATCATCTTGGCCAAAGAAACGTGAAAACATCGATGTGGTTTGTATTGATATCGCGACACGATACGCGTAGAGCAGATCGTCATCATCTTTGTTGTGACCTTGTGGCACAAAACTTTTAAGATCTTCTGACCACTCATCTCCATCCCAATCACAAACTATCGCATCGCGACCGATTGGACGCTGACAATATATCCCCGAAAGCCCACTTGCCATTGCAACTTCAAACGAAATACCGTAATCCGATGACTGCGTAATTAAGCTGTCTGATCCCTTTAATAGCATCAAAGCCAATTGATCCAGCAGCTCATATTCCGATTCATTGTTTTCGTTCAACCAATACCAAGCGGTCCCTTCAAAAAATCTATCGCGCTCTTTAATCACATTGGTCAACGTGTAGGCAACCGTGTCCAAGCGTGATTGGCGAATCAACTGACCACTGAGATCGCTAACGAAGTAAAAAAAACCACACGCCAACACCAACACCAACGCCAGCTCCACAGAAAAATTGCCTGCTTGATGAACTTTATGTCTGCTAGTAAGTGCCATCTAATAGCCCCCAACCCTCATGTTCCTGCACTAAAAATGCCGAGCGTCTGATATCAATTGTCAGCCAGTCACTCAAAAGGAAGAGTGGATGATAAGTTGCGCTAACCGTCACCTTGGCGAACGGTGCCCTCGGGGTGACAGTTGGGTGGTCGGCCAATACTGTCTCCAAGCTTTGATAAAATCGCATCTCACTACGCTCGATATCGATGTCATCGAGCATAAAACGCCACACTCGATGCTTGTTGTTTAAAAACGCTTTGTACATCGCATCATACTGCTCACCCAACTCGTGCATTTCGCTGACTCGCGTATCTCTCGCCGCATCTCTTACTGCTGTTTCAACCAAGTTGATGCAGTAGAAATAGCGGCTTAGCTCAAAGCAGGCGAACACGATCCAAAACAGCAAAAAGGCGCCAAAAGCGAACTCGATGGTAGCGATACCGCGTTGATATTTATGAGGGGAGCTATTGGTTTTCATCTATCCCCTCTTCTCTGTCATCACTGGAGTCAACGATTAACTCAGGCGTCGGCTCTATGGCGTTGACTGGCTTTTCATCACTCACATAGAGCGTGGTTCCGAGCAGATGATGCGCCTCATCGTGTTGACCGAGTTTCAAATAAGTCATCGCTAAGTTGACTTTAATTTTGTCCTCCGCCGGATACTCTCGATGCAATCGTTCAAAGCGCTGATACGCGTTTAGGTAATCACCTTCAAGCAAGTAAGTGAGCGCAAGGTTGTTTTTCACAACTTTCTCGTCATAGCCTTTTAGACGCGCTTGGTTAAACGACTCACGCGCTGCTGGGTATTGCTCAGTTAAACTGTATGCCATCCCAAGTAGCACATCGGCATCCGCCGCCTGATAGCCCATCGTTTTTGCCTGCTGAGCCGTTTGGATTGCCGCTGGGTAGCGCTCTTGTTTTGCTGCAATTTTTGCCCGTAAGAACCACAATGACGCCTGTTGATCCTCTGAGTTCAATAGCTGATCAGCGTAAAAACTCGCCGATTCCAAATCATCAATTTCGTAGTAATAGCCCGCTAGCTTATTCATGATCGCAGGATCACCCGGGCTTGCGGTCAATTCACGTTTGGACTTTTCAATCAAACCTGCATAGTTGCCCGCATTGAGGTAGTTTTGCTCTTCATTGACCAAAGGCTCAGTGGTCACACACCCAATCAATGTCAGTAACACTGATATCGTTAACCAGGCTCTCATTAGTACATTCCTTTTAGCAGCATCATAAATCCAGGTGCCAAAATCAGCACAACAATGGGAAACATAATCAATAGAATCAGTGGGATACTCATCTTGGCCGCGAGCTTACCGATCTTCTCTTCCACCGTGAGCAACTGATGCTTGCGCATATCTTCCGAGAGTTCGGATAGCACCTGTGCGATCGAAGTACCAAACTGAATATTCTGGATAAGCATCATGGTGAAACTGCGTACTTCGTTGGTGGGTATGCGCTCTCCAAGCTCATAGAGCGCTTTAGCTAACCCTTTCACTTTGGCGGCATCTGACGTGACTTTTATGTGGTAACATAAGTCTTTATCAAAGCCTTTTAGCTCAACGGACAAATACGCTAACGACGCTTCAATCGTCATGCCGGTTTGGACACAAATCGCCATCATGTCGAGCATATAGGGCAACTGGCGCGAGCAGCGCGCGATGATCGCTTTTTTGCGCCATGACAAATAGGCATCCGGTCCCACAATGATCACAATCAGCGCCACCAACCCTACACTGGTGCAAACGATGAGAGACCAACCTGACCACATTAACGCAATGCCGACCGCAACCAACGCCAGAACCTTGCCCGCAAGATAGAAACGCGCGAGGTGAACGTTATAAATACCTGCTTCAATGAATTTATCTTCTAGATCTTGCTTCTCTTCATCAGCAAATAGAGCATGAAAACGTTCAACAAGACTGGTTTTTTTTTGTGGCAGAAACATTTCAATTCGGCGCTTCTTGGCCAATTGAAAGTAGACACCACTCAAAATTAACGTGAGTAACATGGCAAGTACCAATAGGAATAAAAGCTCCACCTTTACCTCACGCTGCGTATCAGTAACCAAATAATAAACATCCCAATCGCCTCACTAATCAAAACGTAATAGAGGATGTAACGCCCGCTCTCATCGGTGAGCACAAAATCAATGTTCTTGGGGTTGATGTAGCTCAGTAGCAGCATAAATAGGAATGGTAACGATCCAACGATCTTGGCTGAGAGCCGCGCTTCCGACGTCATCGCTCCCTTCTTTTTCTCCATGGTTCGCGCGTCCACCAACACGCGAATCAACTTTGCCATCACACTTTTGAGCTGCCCACCCCGAGAAATATTGGCGCGAACCGTGACGGTAAAGAATAGAAACACAGGGTAAGGAAAATACTTATTCGCCCGAGCAAAAACCTGCTCAACGGGCTCTCCCAGTTTGAGTCGCTCCCCCATATCACGAAACTGATAGCCGATGGAGTTATCAAGCGCTTTACCCACATAAATGATAGATTGGGTAACACTCTCGCCCGCAGTAATAGAGCTCATCATAATATTGAGTGCATCAGGAAAAAGCTGCTCGAACTCTGAGCGGCGTTTTGAACGAGACCAAAACACCATGTAGACAAAACCCAATGCCGGTAGCGCAAATACAATCCAAGGCGAACTCAACTCAAGCAACCTCTGCAAATAGAGTGATATCGAGACCAGCCCCACGACGATCAGACTGGTGTACAACACGTAACGTTGACCAAACTGGCTTTGTAGCGCAATGCGACTTTGCGAGACAAAGTCTTGCCAACCACTGCGATTGAGTAGAGCCAGATTCACTGCGGTTGACTCTTCGTTTTCTGTCGTCAACTGTTCCGTTAAGTAGTTTTGTTTGAGTTTCTTGTTCTCAATGCGCATCAATACGGCAGCGACGGCAACCAGAACCAAGGCGAGTATCACATACACCATCTATCGCCCCCGAAACGCACTCATGAGTTCATCGTACAGGCCAAAATAGTTCGCGCGTTTGACCAGTTCCGAGCGCTGCATAATG
Source organism: Vibrio sp. R15-SG3-ISO1A (assembly GCF_059833955.1). Taxonomy (NCBI): domain Bacteria; kingdom Pseudomonadati; phylum Pseudomonadota; class Gammaproteobacteria; order Vibrionales; family Vibrionaceae; genus Vibrio; species Vibrio sp. R15-SG3-ISO1A. The sequence continues at coordinate 4,447 of NZ_JCBDGH010000030.1, read as the reverse complement.
CCATTGGTGACAAATTTCCCTTGAACACGCTCAGCATCATATTGCTCTTCGGCATATTGGAAACTAAAGATCTCTTCAAGCACCACGTTGTCACCTTCCATGCCAACTACCTCGCTCAAACTGGTCACCTTACGCGAGCCATCGCGCAGACGATTCACCTGAACGATGAGATGAACCGCACTAACAATATTCCGGCGGATCGCATCAATTGGCTGGTTGAGCCCCGCCATCATCACCATAGACTCGACGCGAGCGATAGCATCTCGGGGAGTATTGGCGTGCAATGTTGACATCGAACCATCATGGCCCGTGTTCATCGCTTGCAGCATCTCAAACGCTTCTTCTCCACGGCACTCACCAAGAATGACCCTATCTGGGCGCATACGTAGCGAGTTAATGATCAAGTCACGTTGGCTGATTTTCCCAGTATTTTCGATACTCGCGGCACGTGTCTCTAAGCGAATCACATGAGGCTGTTGAAGCTGTAGCTCCGCCGCATCTTCAATGGTGATAATGCGTTCGTCTTCACCAATAAAATTAGACATCACGTTGAGAAGCGTGGTTTTACCCGAACCAGTGCCCCCAGAAATAAGGATATTGAGACGACAACGAGCAGCGATCATCAGCACCTTCGCCAAATCGTAAGAGACACTGTCATACTCCACTAAGTCTTCGAGTAAAATACTTTGCTTACGGAACTTACGGATGGAAATGGACGAGCCATCTAACGCAATAGGTGGAATAATAATATTGACTCGGCTACCGTCTTCCAGGCGGGCATCGACCAGTGGACTCGACTCATCGACCCTTCTCCCAACACGACTCGCAATACGTTTCGCAATCTCAAGCAATTGCGCCTCATTGACAAAAGTAATGTCCGACTTGTGGATTTTCCCTTTACGCTCAAAGTAGATTTGGTTTGGCCCGTTCACCATAATGTCCGTGATCGAGTCATCTTCAATCAATGATTGAATTGGCCCAAGCCCAGTGATCTCATCAAACAGACCTCTAATAATTTGAGCACGTACGGTTGTTGTGACTGGGCGTGAGTGATTGTCAGCCAAGGCATTAACGGCGTTGCTGATCTGAGTTCGCAAGCCTTCTTTGTCCATGGAGGCAATCATTTGTGCATCCATAACTTCAAAGATTTGGTGGCGAAAATTCAGGTAAATGTCTTTATTGATGTTCATCGGCTAAAAGCTGCTTTCATACGTTGAGAAAACGATCGACGTGAGAACTTGGTCTCGCCTTGGATTAAGGTTGCAATTGAAATGATCGATTCACTGCGGCGCTTCTCTGCGGCCAGCACTTGACCGGTTAAAATCGACTGCACTTGCTTTTTGTCAAACGGCTTGTAGAGATCGACCTTACGTGAGAGGTAGTGCTCCACCTCTTTGCGCGAAAGCGCAAAAGCACCTTCAGGCTTGTGGCAATTAGTCACGATCACTATGCGTTTTTCGGCCATGTTGCTTTCATTGTGTTCCGCAATCGCATCGATGATGCGTTTTGCACTGCGCACCGAAGCGATACTCGGATCCAGTACCACCACGAAGATGTCTTGATTGCGCATCAGATCCGTCAGTTTATAGTCCACCCCATTGCCCGCCGAATAGTCCTCGACAATAAAATTTCCGCGCCGCGTCAACAAATCGCACACCGACGTGGTGATGTCGTAGTTCGCCTGTATAGTCGATTGGCCTTCCAAAGCGAGCACAGACAGGTGTTCGTCAATTTTGGTCAAGTAGTTTTCTGCGCTCTCCTGATCAAGGTCGAACATGTGACCACTGAGTTCATCATTGTCGCGCTTTTGGTATTGTTTCAGGCCAAGAAAGATGTCGATATTAGTATTGCGATAGTGGTGATCGACCAAAATGCATTGGCTGCCTTTTTCTGCTAGCACTTTGCTGATAAAGGTCGACACATAACTGGCCCCCACACCGCCCTTTGCGCCAATCACTGCGACACGTTTGGCGCGGCGGTTTTCACTCACACCGAAAAACTTCTCTTGGCTGGCTGATACATGGCGGATAAATTGTGTGAACTCGCCACGGTTGATCGGCCAAAACACATAGTAAAAGCCCATCTCTTTTAAACCACGTAAAGTCGTGATGGAGTTTTCAGTGCCAATGACGATGACACCCTTCTGGTTGGGCACTTTGGTCGCAAACCGTTTCGCGTCTTCTATCACATCTGCCGACTGGGTTAGCTCGAGAATCACGATGTCGCTGAGCTGTTTGGTGTCCAGTTTTTGCGAAGAGGATAAGCGTACGCTCACCGGTTCATTCCACCCTTCAAACACAAAACAGCTCTCAACCGTTTTACGGCACGCCTCATCTTGATAAAACAGATGAGACGAACGTGGGCCTTGTTTTTGTACTTTTTGCTCAGCTGTTTTCGTTACAGCTTTGGCGAGATCGAACATCAAAATACCTCTTTAGCAGCTGGGGTTAATGCGTCCAGATGACGAGTCTGGATGACACGGCTGTTTTCCACAAAGCAACCAGAAATGCGCACCGTTTGCTTGAAACCATACGCCGGGCATTCAGGCAGATGCAGCGTTTGCGTCACAACCGTCAGCGTCACTTTGCCCTGAAGAGTTGCGCGCTCTTCCAGTTGCGCTGTTGCCTGATAGTGCGTAAGCGTTTTTTGCGCACTGCGCGCTGCGCTTGCGAGCTCCTTTCCATAGGCGACATGCCATGTGACGGCGTTGTGCGATGTGTTCGGTGCTTGCTGGTGATACTGCTCTATCAGTTGCTCTAGTTCGCGTGCTACCTGACGGTTTTTCTCTTTAGCAGAGCTTGTGGTTGAGCGCGCTTGCACCGTCATGGTGTGGGTTTGAGTGCTGAGCGCCGCTTCACTGCCTGTGATTGGCTGAGCGCGATCGGCACAGCCAGTCACCGCCGCCATCACCAATAAGGTTAAGATGAGTTTCATCAGTAAAAGCCTCCTTGGTTAAGTAGCTTGATCGAACGCTCTTGCTCTGGGCTACTGGCGCTAGGTGGCAAATTAAACAGGCGATGCAACGTGCTTGAAGGCTCAATACGGGGCAAGACCACCTCATAAGGCGAGGTTGGTTTAACAAGATTCACTGTCGCCACGATGACTAATTCAGTATTTTTGCGTGTCGTACTGGCATTACGAAACGCTGCGCCAAGCACAGGAATATCACCCAGCATGGGGATTTTGCTGACTTGCTCGAAATCGTCCGAACTCATTAATCCACCCAAGATAAAGCTGTCGCCGTCACCCAGTTCAATGGTCGTCATCGCGCGGCGTTGACTTAATTGCGGTGCCACTATGCCATTGGCGCGGATGATGCTGTCTATCGCGCTCACTTCAGGCGCCAACTGCAAACGGATGTTGTCACTGTCTTGTACCTTGGCGGAAAGCTCTAACTTAACACCATACTCTTTAAAGCTGATGTTGGTGCTACCATCGCTCGATGAGATGACTGGGAACTCACCGCCGACCAAAAAGCTCGCCGACTCACCCGACATCACAGTGAGGTTGGGCTCGGCAAGCACCTGAGCAATGTTGTCATCGCCCATCGCATTGATGATGGTGGTCAGTTTGTCCGCTTTAAAATCTTGGATAACAAACTCACCAAAACCGGCACCGAATGAGGACCAGTTAACCCCTAACGACTCTTGAAACCCTTGGGTAACTTGCGCCACTGAGATTTTGACGTTGATCTGAGATGGCTGTTGCATCACCAACTGCTCAATGATCCCTTCATATCGGTAGTTGCGATAAAAATTGACCCAAGATTGCTCGTTCAGATTGCTATCGGGCAGCTCAGTTTCGCTGGTGTTCACAAAGCGCGGTACCGCTTGACGACCAAGCAAATCGGCGACTAAGCGATAGATGCCATCGCGCTCTTTCTCTGAACTCACTTCCCCTTCCACAATCACTTGGTCACCATGTGAGGTCACTTTGATCGCTAAGTGTGGGTAGCGTTTTCTCAGTTGCGTGCGCACCATATCTAAGCCAACATCAACACGAATCATCGCATTTAAGATGGTTTTCCCCTGCTTGTCGTAGGCAATAAAGCGGCTTTGACCCACCTGTTTGCCGTAAAAGATGATCGACTTATTGCCGCTGATTGAATAATCCGCGATGTCTGGGTTTGTGATAAATACCGTCCCTAACTCACGTTCTACCTTAACGTGGCTCGCATCATCGACCGCCACATAGTAGTCGGCGTTCGCGAGCGAACTCCATAGAGACGTACTGGCAACGGCGGCACAACATAAAGCTGCGTTAAGCACCGCTGTGCGTGTTATCGAATTCAACATTAGTACACTTCCCCACGTTGACTGCCCTGACTACCGCGAATTTCGATCACACCGGTATAGTTATCGATGATGTCACTGACGTAGGTCGTCGGTGCGAGCTTCGCCTCGTGGCTTTTATAGACTTCGAGATACATGGTGCGTTGCGCCAGGGT